>NZ_JBEYIW010000015.1:0-116471 GCF_040636045.1 Rhodococcus sp. NPDC006774
GGCCAGCTAGCCTGTGTGGGCTTGCTGACCTGGCCTTTGTGGAGCTGCCGGGAATCGAACCCGGGTCCTCTGCTGCATTGCCAGGGCTTCTCCGTGTGCAGTCCGCTATGCCTCTACTTGGATCTCCCGATCTCGCGAACAAGTCAGGATGACGATCCCAGCCACTGTTTGGTGTTCCTCATCATCCCGCGGCCGGATGAATCGGTGAGCCCTCTAGCTGATGCCAGTACCCGGACCGAGGGCAAGCCCGGACTGACAGACACGCAGTCGCTACTTAGGCAGCGAGTGCGTAGTCGCGCTGATTGGAATCGGCGCTTATAAGGTTGCGATGACGCTTACGGTGGTCTCTCGCCTGCACCGACACGCTTCCCCTGACTCAACATACAAAGTCGAAACCGTTCAGCCCCGTATGTTCCCGAACACTGTGTCCGGGCTGTTCAGTGTAACGCCTCGCATGGCCACTTTCATCCCATTAACTGCCGGCACGGCGATCCGTCGCTCGCGATGCGGCATCGGCGTCCACACGCTGCACCACCGTGCGCAGCATTCGGCGCGCCACGACCAACCGTGCCGGCAGAGAGGCGTACCAGACCGCGCGACCGGCCAGACCACGGGGGAAGAACACCAACCGCTGCTCGATCGTCGGCTGCTTCGCCGTGCCGCCGACCGTCAGGTCGAGCCAGGCCTCGCCGGGCAGTCGGGTGGAGGACTTGAGCCGAGTGGTGTGTTCGGTGCCCGACGCGGATGCGTCGGGTCCGGTGACGTCGCGGTGCCAGCCGGTGAGAACGTCGGCGTCGGCCAATCGTTCGAGTGCGGGCCGGATCGCGGTCGACTTCGCTGCGCTTCGGGCGACGCGGGTGTCGGTGTAGACGACCTCGCCTGCCCACGCCGGATCCGAGGGCAGCGGGTCCGACGGTGCCGCGGTGCCGGTGGCGTCGGTCCACCGCGTCTCCACCTCACCGTCGTCGATCTTGCGCAGTGCCAATCTCACGGAGTCGCGGTAGCCGGTCAGGCCGCCGTCCGGACGGGGTACGACGGCGTCGATGTCCATCTCGTGGCCGACGGCGTCGTATTGCAGCGATTCGATGAGCGGCATCGCCAGCCCGCGCGGAATGGGAGTCACCAGCCCGATCCAGTGGCCTGCCAGACGCGGCGTCAACACCGGGAGCACGATGATTCGACGCTGCCGCAGACCCGCGACGTCGGCGTAGATGTTCATCATCTCGCCGTACTGCATGACGTCGGGACCACCGATGTCGAACGTTCTGGATTCGGTGATCGGCGCACTCGCGGCCCCGATCAGGTAGTGCAACACGTCGCGCACAGCGATGGGTTGGATGCGGTTGTGTACCCACCGCGGTGTGGTCATCACCGGAAGCCGGTTGGTCAGGTGCCGGATCATCTCGAACGACGCCGAGCCGGATCCGATCACGACCCCCGCCTGCAGCACCACGGTGGGAACGCCCGACTCGATCAGAATGCGACCCACCTCGGCACGAGACTTCAAGTGTGGCGAGAGCTCACCGGTCGGCGGATGCAACCCGCCGAGGTAGACGATGCGACCGACGCCGCACTCGGCAGCAACGGCCGCGACGTTCTCGGCGCTGTCGCGTTCGGTGTCGGCGAAATCCGAGTGCCCTGCGGTGCCCATCGAGTGCACCAGGTAGTACATGATGTCGACTCCGCTGAGCGCTTCCTTCAACGATTCCCGATCGCTCAGATCGCCCTGAACGATCTCGACATTCGCCGCCCACGGCACGTTGTCGAGCTTGCTGGGGGTGCGAGCAAGCACTCGGACCCGGTACCCCTCGTCGAGCAGACGCGGTGCCAGACGCCCGCCCAGGTATCCCGTGGCACCGGTGACCAGAACGCGGGGAGGGCGTCCGTCGTCCTGAACCACGGGGATGTCGGACGGCGAATCGGAAGCTGTCATAAACGAGGTCATTACCCCCGAGCGGTCCAGTTCAACCTGCGAGGGCGATCATCGCGATCGCGCCGAGCGCCAACGCCATACCGATCTTCTGCAGAGTGCCGACTCTTTCGCCGAGCATCACCATGGCCAGCAATACCGTCGCGGCCGGATACAGCGAGGCGATGACGCTCACCAACGAGAGAAGACCGTCCTGATAGGCGTAGATCAAGGCGGCGTTGGCGACCACGTCGAGCACGCTGACGAACGCCGCAAGCTTGAGCACGCTGCCATGCGGGGGCGAGAAGTGCCCGGATGCCAGAGCTACTACCCAGACCACTGCGGTTGCCGACGCACGCGACGCCGCAAGCGGCCACAGTCCACTGCCGTCGCCGATCTGGTGCAGAAAAATGAACGCGAAAGCGAACGTCACGCCCGAACCGACCGTCAACCAGGCCACGGTTCGGGTGAACTTCATCTCCCGACCGCCTGCCACTTCACCGGTCACCTCGTCCGGGGATTCCTTGCTGACCAGCACCACGGCCACCAGGGCGACGGCGATACCGACGAACGCGATGATGCCGGGACGCTCGCCCATCGACAGCCCGACCAGCACCGGGATACCGGCGACCAGTACTGCGGTGACAGGCGAGACCACAGCCATCGGCCCGGCGGCGAGGGCAAGGTAGAACCACCACACCGCAACGCCGCCTGCGACACCCGAGGCCAGTCCCCACAGCATCGCCTGCAGCTCGATGGTGCCACCGACGAATGGAGCTACGAACAGAACGATCACCAGCGACAGCGGGTAGGACACGATGACCACCCGGAGGGCGGCAACCCGGCGGGATGCGACACCGCCGACGAAATCGCTCACCCCGTAGCCGACGGCAGCTACCAGAGCGAGCAGAACAGCGGTCAGCGCATTCCCTTCACACGACGCCCCAGCTCACGAGTGACCTCGCGTTCGGCGGTGCGCTTGGCCAACGACTGTCGCTTGTCGTAATCCTGCTTGCCCTTGGCCAGCGCAAGTTCGACCTTGACCTTGCCGTCGGAGAAATACATCGACAACGGCACCAGCGTCAGGTTTCCCTCTTTGACCTTGCTTGCAAGACGATCGATCTCGCGACGGTGGAGGAGCAGTTTGCGGTTCCGCCGCGGCGCATGGTTGGTCCAGCTACCGAGCGTGTATTCGGCGATGTGCAGTCCGCGTAGCCAGATCTCACCGTCGTCGACGGTCGCGAAGGCGTCGACCAGCGAGGCCTTGCCGTCACGCAGACTCTTGACCTCGGTTCCGACGAGGGCAACTCCGGCCTCGAGGACGTCGAGTATGGAGTAGTTGTGCCGCGCCTTGCGATTGGTCGCGATGGCCTTGCGGCCCTTCTCTCTCACTGCAGGGCCCTTTCTCGAGCGTTCGCCGGATGGATCGGTTCCACGGGCAACCGCTCCAGCATAGAACCGAACGGCAAGCGAATTTATTCGCGCACGTACAGACGCAACGTGATGTACGCCGTCACCGCCGCCATGCCGACTCCCACCAGCGCGAGGAACGGCGAGACGAGGAGAACGTCACTATTCGATATCCGGGCCAGAATATTCGCCTGATACACATCCGAGAGCACGTCGTCGATGAACATGTTCTTCGCGGTGAACAGGCCCGCAATGGCCAGCGCAGATCCGATCAAGGCCGCCACCACCGCCTCGAGCAGGAACGGCAGCTGGGTGTACCAGCGAGTGGCACCGACCAATCGCATGATGCCGACCTCGGTTCGTCTGGTGAACGCGGCGATCTGAACCATGTTGGCGATCAACAGGATTGCGGCGATCGCCTGCACCGTCGCGATGGCGAAAGCAGCGTTGCGCACGCCGTTGAGCACACTGAACAGGCGCTCGACCAGATCGCGCTGATTGAGCACGCTCTGCACTCCCGGTCGATTCTCGAAGTTGTCGTTGATGACCCCGAACCGTTCGGGGTCACTCAGACGCACCTTGAACGACGCGGGAAAGCTGTCGGCACTGACCAGTTCGGCCAGTTCGGGCTGATCCTTGAACACACGCTCGGTTGCGTCCTTCACCGCGTCCTCACGGTTGAGGTACTGCACCGACACCACCGACGGGGTGTTCTCGAGATCCGAGCGCAACGTCGCGCAGGTTTCCTGCGCACAGTCGGCATCGCTCGCCGAGATGTCGTCGGTGAGGAAGATCTGCACCTCCACCCGATCGAGGAAGATCTGCTGAGTCTTTCCCGCCATCTGCACCACGAGCAGTCCGCCGCCGAACAGGCCGAGGGAGATAGCGGTCGTCAAGATCATGGCGATCGTCATGGTGATGTTGCGGCGAAGTCCGGTGAAGACCTCGCTGAAGATAAAACTTGCGCGCATCGCGGAATCCGAGCCCTTCGATTCGTTCGGTCGTGAAGTCCGATAGGTCCTGGTCGGGTGTCGTCAGCGACCGACGCCGTAGACCCCGCGGGCCTCGTCACGAACGACTCGTCCGTTGTCGAGTTCGACGACGCGTCGGCGCATCGAGTCGACGATGTGGTTGTCGTGGGTGGCCATGAGCACCGTCGTTCCGGTGCGGTTGATGCGCTCGAGCAGCAGCATGATGTCCTGGCTGGTATCCGGATCGAGGTTGCCGGTCGGCTCGTCCGCGAGCAGTACGAGCGGACGATTGACGAACGCCCGAGCGATGGCCACGCGCTGTTGTTCACCACCGGACAGCTCGTTGGGCAGACGATCCGACTTGCCGCCGAGTCCCACGAGGTCCAGAACTTCGGGAACGGTGCGCTTGATCATCGAGCGTGGCTTGCCGATCACCTCGAGCGCGAACGCCACGTTCTCCACGACGGTCTTCTGCTGCAACAGGCGGAAGTCCTGGAACACGCAGCCCATGCTCTGCCGCAGCCGAGGCACGCGTCGGGCCGCCAACCGGTTGACGTGAAAATCGGCGACGTGGATGTCCCCGGAGGTGGGCGTCTCCTCCTTGAGGAGCAGCCGCATGAACGTCGACTTACCCGAACCCGACGGACCGATCAGGAACACGAACTCACCCTTGTCGATGGAGACCGTCACCTTGTCCAGGGCAGGCCTGGTGGAGGTCTTGTAGGACTTGGAGACATTCGAGGTGCTGATCACGGGTCGCCAGTGTAGTCCTTACTCGCCGGTAACCGCCGGAACCGCTGGGGCGTCGCGGCGAGTCCCGAGAGACGGTAAAGGCCGCCTCAGCGCGCGGATGTCGGCGCAGGTTGGGTGGGTATCAGCGACTGAATCGCCGGGGGAATCGGCACGCCGAACGGCGCGGTCGTCGTCGACGGCACAGTCGTCGTGGTCGCAGGCTGGCCGGATTCGTCGACGCTTCCCGACCCATCCGGATCGGCGGTGGCCGTCGGAGTGGGCGAGACCGTGGTTGTCGAGAATCGCGGCTCGGAGGTCTGCGGTTGGATGTAAGGGGTGGTTGCATCCGGGTCTACGGCGACCGGGCCTTGCACTGGTTCGGCGTCTCGTTCTGCGATGTCGGCACTGACCTGCCCGTACAGCAGGCCTGTGAGCACGAAGCAGATCCCGAACGCGACGGTGGACGTGCGCACCCGGCCGTAGATCTTGTTCGGAATGCGCCACTGCCGCCAATTTCGCTGCGAGCGTTCGGTTCCGGTGTCGGGTGTACTCACTGGTCTTCCGTCCGATCTCGTCCTGACGATTCGGGTGCGACTCCGGCCGTACTCACGTCGGGGGCAACGTTGATGCCCTCGGGCTGCAGCGCAGCGGCCACTCTCACTCGAAGCTCTCGCCCCACCTGGAATTGCTTGCCCGGCAGTGTCCGTGCGACCAACCGCACGTTGACCTGCCCCACCTCGATGCTCTCCACGCCCATCACGGTCGGTTCGTCGAGCAGGAGCGGACGCAACCGCGTATCGGCGAATGCGTCCCGGCCGACTGCACGGAGCAGCGCGTTGACCTGGGTGAGATCGGCGGTGCTGGGGACAGGAACATCGACGACGGCGCGCGCCCAATCCTTCGACAGGTTGATCGCCTTGACGATCTGCCCGTTGGGGACCGTGATGACCTCGCCGTCGACGCTACGAACCCGGGTCACTCGGAGCGTGACGTCCTCGACGGTGCCCTCGGCGTCTTCGGCGGAGCCGTTGACGGCGATCTGTACGACGTCACCGAAGCCGTACTGACGTTCGGTGATGATGAAGAAGCCGGCCAGGATGTCTTGAACCACGCGCTGAGCACCGAAGCCGAGGGCGGCTCCGATGACCGTCGCGGGTGCGACAAGACCGCCGACGCCGAAGCCGAAGCGGCGCAGTACCTCGATGGTGACGAGGATGTAGATGAGAGTGACCAGCACCCAGGTGATGACCTGAGCCAGCGCATGACGGTGTTTCGCGGCCTCGGATCGCACGAGCGCGTCGCTGTGCTGGTAGTTCTGGTCGATGCGGGCAGTGATCCGAGATCCGGTCCAGGTGACGAAGCGCGCGGCCAGCAGTCCGCCGAGGATGTACAGCACGATTCCGAGGCCGTTGAGCTTGACCTCGTCCGTCACGTTGAGCCAGGCCGTCATCGGATCGTTGGAGTGGAGCCTGCGCAATGACCGGTCATCTACTGCTCCCCTCGCATGCGCCAGCGGATTCCGGATTCGAGGAATCCGTCGATGTCCCCGTCGAGAACAGTAGACGGATTGTTCACCTCGTACTCGGTACGCAAATCTTTGACCATCTGGTACGGGTGCAGTACGTAGGAGCGCATCTGATTGCCCCAGGAGCTGCCGCCGTCACCCTTGAGCGCGTCCATCTCGGCGCGCTCTTCCTTGCGCTTGACCTCGAGCAGCTTGGCCTGCAGCACTCGCATGGCCGACACCTTGTTCTGCAGCTGCGACTTCTCGTTCTGACAGGTCACCACGATGCCGGTCGGGATGTGTGTCAATCGAACGGCGGAGTCGGTGGTGTTGACCGACTGCCCGCCCGGGCCGGACGAGCGGTAGACGTCCACGCGAATGTCGTTCTCAGGGATCTCGATGTGGTCGGTGGTCTCGACGACCGGAAGAACTTCCACCTCGGCGAAGGAGGTCTGGCGTCGACCCTGGTTGTCGAAGGGACTGATGCGCACGAGCCGATGCGTGCCCTGCTCCACCGACAACGTGCCGTACGTGTACGGGGCCTTCACAGCGAACGTGGCGCTCTTGATACCCGCTTCTTCGGCGTAGGACGTGTCGTAGACCTCGACGCCGTAGCCGTGCTTCTCGGCCCAGCGGATGTACATGCGCATGAGCATCTCCGCCCAGTCGGCGGCGTCGATTCCACCTGCGCCGGACCGGATGTTGACCAGTGCGTCGCGCGCGTCGTATTCGCCGGACAGCAGGGTCCGTACTTCCATGGCTGCGATGTCCTCTCGGAGCGAGGCACGTTCGGCGTCGGCGTCGGCGGTGGCCGATGCGGCCGCCTCGCCCTCCTCGCCCTCGGCGAGCTCGTACAGAACCGGCATGTCCTCGAGGCGCTGACGGAGCTCTTCGACGCGGCGAAGCTCGGCCTGCGCATGCGAGAGCTGACTGGTCACCTGTTGAGCGTGTTCCTGGTCGTTCCACAGGTCCGGCGAGGCCGCCTGATGTTCGAGTTCGTCGATGCGTCGCCGCAGTTCCTCGACGTCGAGAACCGACTCGACGGTGGAGAGAGTGGTGTCGAGCTCGGCGAGGTCTGCAGAAACGTCGGGATGCACGAGAGTCAAGGTTACCGGCACACGAACCCGAGCCCGACCGCCCCCGATTCCGCCGGCCCGCACGAGCCGGACGGAGACCGTCGTAAAGGGTTCGAACCGCGGTGATTTCAACTCTCGCCGGGCCACCGGTCGACTGCTAGCTTTCGGCTCATCGGCATATTCGCATGTCGACATGCCTGTCACCGCCCGGTGCCGGCCACACCCGCAGTCCACAGGAGCGTCGTATGACCGTCACCGACCAGTACCTCGAGAACAACAAGGCCTACGCCGCGACGTTCGACGGTCCCCTACCGCTCCCGCCGTCGAAGCACGTCGCCGTGGTGGCGTGCATGGACGCCCGACTCGACGTCTACCGCATTCTCGGTCTCGCCGACGGAGAAGCCCACGTCATCCGAAATGCCGGTGGCGTGATCACCGACGACGAGATCCGTTCGCTGGCCATCAGTCAGCGTCTGCTCGGCACCAAGGAGATCATCCTGATCCATCACACCGACTGCGGCATGCTCACCTTCACCGACGACGAGTTCAAGAAAGATCTGCAGGACGAGACCGGCATCGAACCGAACTGGGCCGCGGAGTCGTTCTCCGACTTGGACCGCGATGTTCGCCAATCGCTGGCACGCATCGAGCAGAGCCCGTTCGTCACGAAGCACGAATCCATCCGAGGCTTCGTCTTCGATGTGGCAACCGGGAAGCTGAACGAAGTCACCGGATAGGCCCGACCACACAGATCGCCGTATGCGAGACGCCGTATGCGCGGCGATAGTCTTCTCCCGTGACCGACTACGCCGCTGATCTCTCTCTCGCCCTCCGACTCGCCGACGAGGCCGACGCCATCACCCGTCGACGTTTTCTGGCCATGGATCTGTCGGTCGATTCCAAGCCCGATCTCACGCCCGTCAGTGACGCGGATCTGGCGGTGGAGACGATGATTCGCGCCGAACTCGGCTCGGAGCGTCCGGCAGACGCGTTGCTGGGCGAGGAGTACGGCGGCACGGCCACCTTCAGCGGCCGCCAGTGGGTCGTCGATCCCATCGACGGCACCAAGAATTTCGTCCGTGGCGTTCCGGTGTGGGCGACCTTGATCGCTCTGCTCGACGACGGCATACCTCGCGTCGGAGTGGTGAGCGCGCCTGCTCTGAACCGGCGGTGGTGGGCGGCACTCGATCTGGGAGCCTGGACGGCATCGGACGGGGGCACTCCGCGCCGGATCGAGGTCTCGAAGGTCGATTCGGTGGCCTCGTCGAGTCTGAGTTTCTCCAGCCTCAGCGGGTGGACCGAACTGGGCATCAGGGATCGGTTCCTCGATCTGACCGACGCCGTGTGGCGGGTGCGCGGTTACGGCGACTTCTTCTCGTACTGCCTCGTCGCGGAGGGGGCAGTCGACATCGCCGCCGAACCCGAGGTCTCGCTGTGGGACCTGGCCGCCCTCGACGTTCTCGTACGCGAGGCCGGGGGCGATTTCACCGCGCTCGACGCCAGCGCAGGACCACACGGGGGCAGCGCCGTGGCCACCAACGGCCTACTGCAACACCAGGTCCTCGCACTCCTGTCCCCCAGCGCGAAAAATCTCGCCTAGAGAACTACAGCCAGAATCAGCGCGATCAGCGGCGTGATGCCCTGCACGAATGCGGGCCGGAAGTACTTTGCGCCGCCGGTGGCCAGAACGAGCGCTGCGCCGACGATGCTCGCGCACGCGAAGTAGACGATGGCGTCTCCCGCGGATCCGCCCACGACGAGGCCCACCACGATGCCGACGGCCAGAAACAGGTTGTAGAAGCCCTGGTTGAAGGCCATCGATTTGGTGATGTCGGCGTCGTTCTGGCTGGCCACGCCGAACCTTGCCCATACGGCCGGCTTGGACCAGAGCACGCTTTCCATGACGAAGATGGCGACGTGGAGGGCCGCGGCGAGGGCGGCGAAGACCTGGGCGATCGGATGCACGCGAACAGCCTGTCACACCGATACGACGGGTGATACGAAAGGTCGTTCGAGTGTCGAGCGCCACCGGTACTTACTCGACAGTAGACAGCTAACTTACTCGGGAGTAAGATCTGTGAAGTCCGTGCCCGACGCCGAGGAACTGGTGATCATGAGCAAGCAAGACAGTGTGGTCGACGCGAAGGCCCCGAAGGTGCCCCGCGATACTTCTGCGGTTGGCCTCAACCCGTTCAAGAGAGATGCGATCGGAACCGCCATGCGCGTTCTGACCGCCATCACCGGATCGGAACTGGCGGAGAAGTACAACCTCCGCCAGACCATCGACCGGGTGACGTACGAGAGCACCAAGACCGGGTTCAAGACCCTCGGCGCTGCCAATCGCACGTTCGCCAAGGTCACCGGTGGCGGCAAGCCCAAGCGTCTCGACGACGGTGCCGCCAAGAACCTCAGCTACTTCGACCTGACGCCCGACGACGAACAGCGCATGATCGTCGAGACGGTCAAGGAGTTCGCCGAGGAGATCCTCCGCCCGGCCGCCTTCGACGCAGACCACAGCGCCTCGTCGCCCGAGGATCTGGTTCGTCGTTCCGCCGAGCTCGGCATCACGCTCATCAACGTTCCCGAGGAACTCGACGGTGCCGCCAGCGAGCGTGGCGCGGTCACCAATTCTCTCGTCGCCGAGGCACTCGCCCACGGTGACATGGGCTTGGCACTGCCCATCCTCGCGCCCAGCGGTGTCGCCGTCGCGCTCACCCAATGGGGCACCGACGCGCAGCAGAAGACCTACCTCCCGGCATTCGTCGGCGAGAAGGTGCCGAACGCAGCAGTGGTCGTCAACGAGCCCCGCGCACTGTTCGATCCGTACGCGTTGCAGACCAAGGCCGTTCGCTCCCCCAGCGGCTACAAGCTCAACGGAGTCAAGAGTCTCGTACCCGCTGCCGGCAGCTCCGAGCTGTTCGTCATCGCCGCAGAACTCGAAGGCCGTCCAGCATTCTTCATCGTCGAGTCCGACTCCAAGGGCCTTGTCGTCGAAGCCGACCCGAGCATGGGCCTGCGCGCAGCAGGCCTGGGTCGCCTGATCCTGACCGACGTCGCAGTTCCAGAGTCGGCACTGCTCGGTGACGGTGACGCAGATCAGCGGGCCGCCGAGTACAGCGCCGCCATCGGACTGGCGCGCCTCGGCTGGGCATCACTGGCCGTCGGCACCAGCCAGGCCGTACTCGACTACGTCGTTCCGTACGTCAACGACCGTGTTGCCTTCGGTGAGCCGATCAGCAACCGTCAGGCCGTGGCCTTCATGGTCGCCAACATCGCCATCGAGCTCGATGGCATGCGGTTGGTCACGCTGCGCGGTGCGTCTCGCGCCGAGCAGGGACTGTCGTTCACTCGTGAGTCCGCGCTGGCTCGTCGACTCGCATCCGAGAAGGGCATGCAGATCGGTTCCGACGGCGTGCAGCTGCTCGGCGGTCACGGTTTCACCAAGGAGCACCCGGTCGAGCGTTGGTACCGCGATCTGCGGTCCGTCGGCGTCGCCGAGGGCATCGTTCTCATCTAGCTCGCCGCCCCGAATTCCATGGCACTCACCCAAGGACATACACGATGATCAATCTTGAACTTCCCAAGAAGCTTCGGGCGCAGGCGAATCAGGCTCACCAGGTCGCTGCCGAGATCTTCCGCCCGATCTCCCGCAAGTACGACCTCGCCGAGCACGAGTACCCGGTGGAGCTCGACACCATGGCGTCGATGGTCGAAGGCATGTCCGACGCCGGTGGCGAAATCGGCGGAGCCGCCGGTGGCCGCGAGAAGGACAGCGAGTCGGCCAAGCCCAGCAAGACCGCGAATGCCAACGGCGGCAACATGTCCGCTCTGGTGAACGTGATCGAGACCTGCTGGGGCGACGTCGGCCTCACGCTGTCGATCCCCTACCAGGGACTCGGCAACTCGGCCATCGCGGCGGTGTCCACCGACGAGCAGCTCGAGCGCTTCGGCAAGGTATGGGCGTCGATGGCCATCACCGAGCCCAGCTTCGGATCTGACTCCGCGGCCGTCACCACCACCGCTGTCCTCGACGGCGACGAGTGGGTGCTCAACGGCGAGAAGATCTACGTCACCGCCGGTGAGCGTTCCACCCACATCGTGGTGTGGGCAACGGTCGACAAGTCGCTCGGCCGCGCGGCCATCAAGTCGTTCGTCGTCCCGCGTGACGCTCCGGGCCTGTCGGTTGCCCGCCTCGAGCACAAGCTGGGCATCAAGGCCTCCGACACCGCAGCCCTGCTGCTCGAGGATTGCCGCATCCCGAAGGACAACCTGCTCGGCACCGCCGAAGTGAACGTCGAAAAGGGCTTCGCCGGCGTCATGCAGACCTTCGACAACACCCGGCCTCTGGTGGCAGGTATGGCAATCGGCGTCGCACGCGCGGCACTCGAAGAGCTGCGGTCCATCCTGGTGGACGCCGGAGTCGACATCTCGTACGAGACGCCCGCCTACAACCAGCACGCGGCAGCCGCAGAGTTCCTGCGCCTCGAAGCGGACTGGGAGGCAGCACATCTGCTCGCACTGCGTGCAGCGTGGATGGCCGACAACAAGGAGCCCAACTCCTTGCAGGCCTCGATGTCCAAGGCGAAGGCCGGTCGCTCGGCCGTCGACATCACGCTCAAGGCAGTGGAACTGGCCGGCACGTACGGCTACTCGGAGCGCCCACTGCTCGAGAAGTGGAGCCGCGACTCCAAGATCCTCGACATCTTCGAGGGAACCCAGCAGATTCAGCAGCTGATCGTTGCTCGTCGAGTGCTCGGAAAGACCTCGGCAGAACTGAAGTGACTCCTGGCTCGTCGTCGAGCCGAGAATCAACCACACAACGGCACCGGACATTGCGTCCGGTGCCGTTGTGCGTGCGCAAGAAAGAAAACTCCGGAGCCGATGTCGATATCGTGGTCTGTCGAACGTCGTCATCGTGTACGGCGACTCGCGCCGCGACACCGAGGTACCGAACCCAGGAGCGCACCATGAAGTACATCCTCTTGATCAACGCAAACACCGCACCCGGAGCAGCACCGGGCTGCAGCAGTGTCGAGGACTGGATGACCTACGAGAAGGAGATGAAGGAGGCGGGCGTCTACGTATCCGGTCACGCCATGGCGGATCTCACCACTGCCACGGCCGTGTGCGTCGATGCCACCACCGGAGAACGCACCGTCACCGACGGACCGTACGCCGAGTCACACGAAGTACTGGGCGGCTACGACGTCATCGACGTTCCCGACCTGGACGCTGCACTCGAATGGGCGGCCCGATGCCCGGGCTCCAAGGACGGCGGCACGGTGATCGTCCGTCCCCTTGCCGAGTTCTGAACCGCCCACGTATCGGGTTCTTCGGTGACCGATGCCGAGGTTCGTCGAGCGCTCGACTCGGTCTTCCGAGCCGAGCGCTCGATTCTGCTCGCCTCGCTGGTGCAGCGGTATCGCGATCTCGACCTCGCAGAAGAAGTGACCTCGGACGCCATCGAATCGGCGCTGAAACACTGGCCGGTCGATGGTGTCCCGGCCAGGCCTGGTGCCTGGTTGCTCACCACTGCCCGACGGAAGGCGGTCGATCGCCTGCGGCGCGACCAGAGCCTGGCCGCAAAAGTCGGAGTGCTGCAGGCGGATACGGATCGTAGCGAACCGAGTCACCTGAATTCGCTCGACGACAGTCTGCCCGACGACCGACTGCAGTTGTTCTTCACCTGCGCGCATCCGGCCCTCGCCGCCGGTGACCGGCTCGCACTGACTCTCCGATGCCTGGCCGGTCTCACCACCGGCGAGGTGGCGCGGGCGCTGCTGATCCCTCCGGCCACGGCAGCGCAGCGAATAGTGCGAGCCAAGAACAAGATTCGCGTCGCACGGATCCCGTTCCGCCTCCCGGGCCCGGACGAATTGGCAGACAGGGTGCCGATGGTGCTCGAGGTGGTCTATTCGATCTTCACCGAGGGCTATTCTGCGACGTCGGGTCATCACGTCGGACGAATCGATCTCACCGACGAGGCACTCGGGATGGGCCGACTCCTGCACGCCGCATTGCCGGGCGAGCCCGAGGTGACCGGTCTACTGGCGCTTATGTTGCTCGTCGACGCACGACGCGATGCTCGAATCGGACCGGACGGTGAAATCGTGTTGTTGGCCGACCAAGACCGTCGACTCTGGAATGCCGCGTTCATCGCCGAGGGTACGAAACTTGTGGTCGAGGCCCTCGGCGGCGGCCGGAGCGGTCCTTACGCCGTGCAGGCGGCCATTGCTGCACTGCACGACGAATCACCGGACGCCGACAGCACGGACTGGCCTCAGATCGTTGCCCTGTACGACGTGCTCATGACGCGGGCACCGAGCGCGGTCGTCGCGCTGAACCGGGCGGTCGCGCTTGCGATGCGCGATGGTCCAGCGGCCGGGCTGCAGGAATTGGATCTGCTCGCCGATGAGCCGTCACTGCGCCGCTATCACCCCTATCCGACGGCGAGAGCCGATCTGCTGCAACGACTCGACAGGTTCGAGGAGGCGGCTGTCGACTATCGACGAGCGTTGGATTTCGCCCGAACCGCACCGGAGAAGCGCCTGCTACGACGTCGGCTCGCGGAGGTGAACACCTGCCGCGCTCAGGCCGACAGCACCACGTCCACCTGACCTGCTGTCAACGGGCGGTCTGCGTACACCGAGCGAACTGCGTCGGCGTCGGGATTGCCGACGTCGGGTCCACGGGCGATCAGCTCCAGGCCCGCGCGCTCGGCCACCCGGGCCGACGCGACGTTGTGCTCGAGGAGGTACGCCACGATCGGCAATTCGGGCTCGGTTCGGTGCGCGCACTCGACTGCGATCTCACACATCTCCGCGGCGTACCCGTTGCCCTGTGCGTCGGGATGGAGGCGATAGCCAAGATTCCAGAAGGTGTTCCGCCGCTTCGAGCATCCGCCGTAGCCACTGATCGTGCGGTTGCCGCGCTCACGAATGATCCAGGTGGACAGTCCGTCCCGCCGCCACTGCTCCGCCCAGCTCTGCAACATTCGTTCGGTTGCACCGGGATCGGTGTGCCGCAGGCTCGGGAAGTGTGTCCACGACTGCGGGTCGCTGCAGATCGCGTACAGCGCATCGAGATCCGTGCCGACCGGCTCGTCGAGATCGAGACGCGAGGTTCGTGTTCGCACACCGTGAATCCTAGGCGGAAGAAGTCTGGTAGACCGGTGGTACACGATCGAGCGAAGGGTGTGACCGTCATGGCCGAGTGGATCAAGAAGATCGAAGAGAACGCGAAGGGCCTCATCGCCGAGGCAGAGCAGGAACTGACCGCACTCGAGGGTGCGGACACCGTCGACCTCACAGCTGACGATGCAGACACGACCGACGGCGATACCCCTGAAACGGTCACCAGCGACGATGCGCGAGAGCAGGTCTCGGACTGACGCCATGACGGACCGCCGTCCGCGGCCGCAGTGGACGGCTCAGTCGTCGAACACGGACCAG
Organism: Rhodococcus sp. NPDC006774; assembly: GCF_040636045.1. NCBI lineage: Bacteria > Bacillati > Actinomycetota > Actinomycetes > Mycobacteriales > Nocardiaceae > Rhodococcus > Rhodococcus sp. NPDC006774. Next base: position 15,054 of record NZ_JBEYIW010000015.1, read on the forward strand.
CAGATACTGTTTCTTCTCTGCTGATCCTCCAGTACCAACTCCCGCACACTGTTCGGTAGTCGTTCTCGCTGCCATCGCAGTTCCTCGCGGCCCGTGTTCGTCTCCGCACCTGCAGGTGCGGCGGCCCGTACCGCCTTGATGGCGTAGGCAGCCGCCCCCAGGTCGTGCTCGGGTACGTGAGCTACACACGCCGCCTGGCCGGCCGCATATGCGGCGAAGCGCTCGGCACCGCTCAGCGGCCGTGCCGCACCCATGGCATGGCCACCGAGAGCGCGGGTAGCCATCATCGCGAGTTCGCCGCGCGTCCATTCCCGAATGCCCTCGATTGCCTCACGCGGCCGCGAGTCGGAGGGTTCGACAGTCTCGAACAAGTGGAGAACATGTTCCGCGCACTCGGCCGCCCAGAGCGCGAGACTCCGGTGATCGTCGTCGGTCAGAAGTCCACCGCGACGCACGGTGACGAGGCGAGAGTCTCGGACGGCGGGAAGAATCACGTGAGTCGATCCTCCCAGCGGTGTCGCGTTCGGCCGTCGCCCGAACGGCCGGTCATGCGTCTATCAGAGCATGAAAAAAGACCCAGGACATCTGTCCTGGGCCTTTTTCGGTGGTAGCGGGGACAGGATTTGAACCTGCGACCTCTGGGTTATGAGCCCAGCGAGCTACCGAGCTGCTCCACCCCGCGTTGCATTTACGAAGTTACTCCCGTGTGTACAGCCAATGCAAATCACATGACTTCTCGGCGCTCTCACGCGCTCGAACGAGTGCATGACAACGCGTCACAGCGCGCGGTTATCACGTCGGAGGCGGTTCAAAATAGTGCTCCGCGTCTCTTTTGATGCGTGTTTCGAGTCACATAACGGTGGGGTTACAGACTTGAAACAATACCGCCACAAGTTGGTCTGAGCTGCGAAAACACCTACCTTCGTCCCAACATGTGGACACCCGTCATCCCATTCCGGCTCAGTGACGGTGAGCAGATCCTCGACTACCTTCACGGACGGCCCTAAACCGCTGGGCCTGCACCACCCCGCCGCTCCTTTCGCTCTGCCCCGCGGGTGTGGTCCCCAAGACGTACGGGGGCAGAGCCGCGACGATACGAAGTGCCTGGTCGCCACCGCCATCAACACCGGCGAAACGATTGCAGGCCAGTCGCGCCAGTAGAGCGCGGAGAGGATTCACCCCGAATGACCACACTGAACAATGTCGGCAAGCGTGCACTCGGATTGGCCGCCATCGCAGGTGCCGCCGTAGCAATCCCCCTCGGCCTCTCGGCCGGAACCGCCAACGCAGCCCCGAACAACTGGGACGCGGTCGCGCAGTGCGAGAGCGGTGGCAACTGGAGCATCAACACCGGTAACGGCTACTACGGTGGCCTGCAGTTCTCGCAGAGCACCTGGACGGCCAACGGCGGATCCGGATCACCGGCCAACGCATCCAAGGCCGAGCAGATCCGCGTCGCGGAGAACACTCTTCAGACCCAGGGACCGGGCGCATGGCCCGTGTGCGGTCAGCAGCTGAGCAAGGGTGCCTCCGCTCCCGAGCCCGAGGCAGCTCCCGCACCGGCACCGCAGCCGGCTCCCGCACCGGCACCGGCACCGGCCGTGGCTCCCGAGGCCGCAGCGGCCACGCAGGCTGCACAGGGCGCATTCGACGCCGCGTCCAAGCTTGCCGACCAGTACGGCCTGAGCACCCAGTTCCAGCACCTCGTTGCTGCCAACGCCCCGGTGCTCGCGCCCATCGGACGCTGATCCACCCGGCAGTTCGTCGAACTGCCACACACCTTGCCGCTGTGCCCCGCGCACGAGCCAGGTGACGAAGAACAAAAGAGCCGCCTCACCGTTTCGGTGAGGCGGCTCTTTCTCGTTCACATCATCGTGCGGTGAACGTGTCGATCAACTGCCGGTGCTGTTGTACGTGTCGACCGCGGTCTGCAGGTTCTCGAGCGCAGTGCCGAGTTCCGCCAGATCTCCACTCTGCTGCGCCGTGCGCACAGCGGAGAGTGCAGCGTTCAAACCGGTGACGGCAGCATCCCTGGTCGTCGAACCGCCGGTGGTCGGCGCAGGAGTGGCCGGGGTCGACCCGCCGTCGGACGGTGTCGTCTCCGGTACGGCACCTGGCTGCGTGGTTCCGTCGGTCTCACCGGGTGCCGTGACGGTACGACCGGCACCTGCTCCGAAGACCTGCTCGATGGCTTCGGGCAATGTGGCGGCATACCCGACGCGGCCCTCGTACGAGACCAGCACTCGAATCAACTGCGGGTACGCAGAGGCCTCGTTGGTACGCGAGGCGTACACCGGCTCCACGTAGATCAACCCGCCGTTACCGACCGGAAGGGTCAGCAGGTTGCCGAACTCCACGGTGTTCTCACGGCGCACGATGCCGAGACTCTCGGATACGTCCGTGGTGGTCGTCATCTGGTTCTGCACCTGGTTCGGACCCTGAGTGGAGGTATCCGTCGGCAACCTCAGCACCGTGATCTTGCCGTAGTTCTCCGGATCGGAATCCGCACTGACGTATGCGCCCAACACCTCTCGGCGGTAACCGACGAGCGCGCTGGTCAGCTGGAACGACGGCTGATTCTCCTCGTTGGAGATGTCGGAGGCGACCACGTAGTACGGCGGCTGCTTCGCCGCGGTGTTCTCTGCGGTCGGGTCGGTCGGAACCTCCCAGAACGCGTTGTTCGTGAAGAACTCCCGCGGATCGTTGACGTGGTACTTGGTCAGCAACTCACGCTGGACCTTGAACAGGTCCTCCGGGTAGCGGAAGTGGTCGCGGAGTTCGTCGGACACCTGGTCCTTCGGGATGACGGTTCCCGGGAACACGCCTTCCCATGCCTTGAGCACCGGATCGTTCTCGTCCTGCTCGTAGAGCTTGACGGTGCCGTCGTAGGCATCGACGGTGGCCTTGACCGAGTTGCGGATGTACGACACCTCTCGGCTCGGCAGCGCACGCGTCGTCGTCGACTCGATGCTGTCGGCAGTGGCGTCCTCGAGCGACATCCGCTGGGCGTACGGGAAGTTGTCCAACGTGGTGTACCCGTCGATGATCCAGACGAGCTTGCCCTCGACGATCGCCGGGTAGGTCGATCCGTCCGTGGTCAACCACGGTGCGACCTTCTGCACGCGGTCGCGGGGGTCACGGTTGAACAGGATCTTCGACTCGTCGCCGATGACGCTCGAGAACAGGATGTTGCGCTCGGCGTACTTGCTGGCGAAGACGAGTCGGTTGAAGAAGTTGCCGACGTCGACGCCTGCTGCACCGGTGTAGGTGTAGCTCTTGCTGTCGGTGTCGTACTCGCGGGGCTCGCCGGTGGAACCGACGATGGAGTAGTCCGCGTCGGAGTTGGCGATGACCGGGCCGAAGTAGATGCGCGGCTGGTCCAGGTCGCCGGGGCCGTCCTTACGGATGGTGCCCTCGGAATCGTTCTCGATCCAGTTGACCTGGTAGTTCGGGTAACCGCCACGCCCACCGCTGGATTCGTCGGCGACGGCCTCGTCGACGGAGTTGGCCGGCGCTGCGACGAAGCCGTTTCCGTGTGTGAACACGGTGTGGCGGTTGATCCAGTCACGCTGGTTCGCGTCGAGCGTCTGCGGTGAGATCTCGCGAGCTGCAACGACGTAGTCGCGCAGGTTTCCGTCTGCATCCGGGTAGCGGTCGACGGCGAGCGTGTCGGGGAACCCGTAGAAGTTACGGATCTGACGCTGCTGAGTGAAGGTGGGGGCGAGGATGTTCGGGTCGAGCAGTCGGATGTTGGACATCGTCGCAGACTCGGCTGCGACCTCGCCCGGGCTCAGAGTCGCCTCACCGGAGTAGTCCCGGTAAGTGACCTGCTCGTCGGTCAACCCGTACGCGTCTCGGGTGGCCGCGATGTTCCGCTCGATGTATGTGCTCTCCTTGTCGGCCGCGTTCGGGCGCACCGAGAACTGCTCCATCACCAGCGGCCAGACGGCACCGATGAGGATCGACGAGAGCACCAGCAAAGCCGTGGCCAACGCCGGGATCCGGAGATCACGCAGGAATATGGCTGCGAAGAAGGCGATCGCACAGATCACCGCGATCGCCAGCAGGATCAGTTTGGCCGGCAACACCGCGTTGATATCGGTGAAGCTGGCACCGGTGAACGTGGGTTCCTTACGACTGCTCGAGAGCAGCGTGTACCGGTCGAACCAGTATGCGACGGCCTTGAGCAGAACGAAGGTACCGGCCAGAACGGCGAGCTGAATGCGTGCGGCGCGGGTCAGAGCACCCTCGCGTCCGGCCAGTCGAATCCCGCCGAACACGTACTGGGTGACCAGGTTCGCGAAGAACGCAACCAGGATGGCAACGAACAGCCAGTTGAGAACGAAGCGATAGAACGGGAGGTCGAACGAGTAGAAGCCGACATCCAGATTGAACTGCGGATCGGTGATCCCGAAGTCGCCGCCGTGGAGGAACAACTGCACGGTCGCCCAATTGGTCTGGGCGATCATGCCGGACAGGAACCCGAACACCACTGGAATTCCGATGCCGAACAGGCGCAATCGGCTCATCACCGTGGTGCGGTACCGCGCAATCGGATCGTTGGGCCCGGCGACGGGCACGAACACCGGACGGTTGCGGTACGCCACGGCAAGCGCCGCGAACACGATGAGTCCGACGACCAGTGCGACGACGACGAAGATCGCCAATCGCGTCAGCAGTGTGGTGGTGTAGACGCCGCGGAAGTCGACCTCTCCGAACCACAGCCAGTTGGTGTAGATGTCGATCAGACGGGGACCGATGAGCAGCAAACCTGCTGCTACCAAGGCCAATACGAGCAAGATCCGGCTGCGCCGTGACAAGGACGGCATACCGGTGGGGGGCCTCATGCCCACGTGCCACACTCCAACTTCGGGCGACGCCGACGGCGCCGCAGATGACTTCGGCGGCGCACTCGCCGTGCGCCGCATGTCCGTTTCGCCCTACTGTACGTACGTTGATCCTACGGCTGCGACACCCGTACTGCGTCCGCGCCAGGCCGCAGGTCAGGAGCATCGGCATCCAGTGAACCATTCGGATGCGAGGATAGTGCGGTGAGCAACGACAGCAACGGACTGCCCGGCCAAGACGATTTCGGTAGCGAGTTCGACCCCGAGTCGGGTGGGCAGGACGTGGCCGAGGCTCTGGCTCGATGTGCCCGCGAGGTGGCGGATTTCGTCGATGCAGGTGGGTGGCACCAGGCACCACAGATGTTCGCGTTGGTTCCCACTGCAGCGCTCGCCGCGGCCGAGCCGGGACTCCTCGACGATCTCGCCGACGGCGCTGCCCTCACCCCGATCCAGCAGCATTCACTCCCCGAGGACATCACCGGCGGCTCCCCCGCCCTGGACGAGTTCCTCGCCACCTCGACATGGCCCGAGGGTGTCGTCGGATGCGCCCTGGTTCAGGAGATCGTCGTACTCCCCCCGGCTGCCGAATCGACCCTCGACGATGCCTTGATGCCGTTGCTCGCCGATCCCGATGCGGCCGACCAGGCCGCGCGCTCGGCCGCCGAGAACCACCCCGAGAAACGAGATGCTCGGTTGATCGTCGCGGTCCTCAAGGACGGTCCGTCCTTGACTCTGCTGCAGTTGCACCCGGACGAGGACGCCGACCCGTTCGCGCCCATCGATCTTCGCATCGCGGAGGACCTGGCCCCCAACGTCGTGCACGGCCTCTACGCAACGTTCGACGTGATGGAAGACGACTAGCGACAGCGCTGGGTCAGCTGCAGGACGGTACGTCGCCGCCGGACCCGATCGCCTGCAGCGAGTCGACCGCACTGTCCAGCGACTCGACGCGGACCAATCTGAGGCCGTCGGGGACGTTCTGTTGCGCCTCACCGCAGTTCGCGTCCGGCACCAGGAACGTGGTGGCTCCGGCTTCGCGGGCGGCGATCAGCTTGTACGGAATGCCGCCGATGGGGCCGACCGTCCCGTCGGCATCGATGGTTCCCGTCCCCGCGACGAACTCTCCGTTGCTCAGCTCACCGGGACTGAGCTTGTCGACCACGGCCAGGCTGAACATCAGACCGGCCGACGGTCCGCCGACATCGGCGAGGTTGAACTTCACGTCGAACGGCACGTCCGGCTGCTCTTCGGGCGTGACTCCCAGGTATCCCAGGGATGCATCGTCGGGCCGAGCACCGAGAACCACCGCACTGGTCTGCGTCGAGCCGTCTCGCACGTATTCGATGTCGAGAGAATCACCCGGCGCTCTGGAACTGACAGCCTCGCGAACTGCCGACGCGGTCGCGACGGGCGTACCGCCGACAGAGACCAGCGTGTCCCCCACATTCAGCACGCCCGCAGCAGGGCCGTCCTCGGCCACACTGGCCACCGCCAGTGACACCGGCAGATCCAGGTGGTGCAGAGCAGCCAGCTCGGCGCTGGATTCGGACTCCTCGAAATCCGCCTGATTACCTTCCTGCACTTCTTCTTTCGTCTTGTCCGGCGGATAGACCTCCTCGCGCGGAACGAGTCCTTGCCTGCCGCTGGCCCAGAAGCCGAGAGCCTCGAACAGATTGAGCTGATCGCGCACGGCCACGGTCGTCATGTTCAGGTGCCCGGTTGTCGGGTCGACCTCGGTTCCGTCGATCTGCACCACGGGCACCCCGTCGACGTCGCCGAGAGTGTTGTACGTCGGGCCGGGGCCGAGGGCGGCGAACGGAACGGTGACGACCGAGCCGGTGACGCCCAGCACCACCACGGGTACCAGGGCAGCGACAAGAGTGGCGATCCTTCGGTTCACTCCGTAGACACTAGATCCGAATACGGTCGACGGTGCAGACCGCCCCTACCGAGTGCGTCCGTGCCGACTTCTCACGGGTCCCACTGTTCGCCGTCAGCGTGACGATCCACCACTCTCTCCGTTCGCCGGGCTTGTACCGTTGAGTCATGAGCAATTTTGGTTTCGGTGCCTCCGACGACGACCCGGACAAGAAGAAGGATCCGGACGGCTCGGGCAACCCTGCCGGCTTCGGGTTCGGTGGCGAGGGATTCGACCCAGCACAGCTGGGCCAGATGCTCACCCAGTTCGGCCAGATGCTCAGCGGAATGGGAGCTGCAGGCGGGACCGGTTCGGGACCGGTGAACTACGACCTGGCCAAGCAGCTGGCACGCCAGCAGATGGGCGACTTCAGCCCGGTGTCGGCAGGCGAACGAGAGGCCATCACCGACGCAGCGCACCTGGCCGAGCTGTGGCTGGACGGGGCGACGACGCTGCCCGCCGGTGCCACGAAGACCGTCGCGTGGACACCGGTCGACTGGCTCGACAACACGATCGACACCTGGAAGCGCCTGTGCGACCCCGTCGCCGAGCAGATTTCGGGCATGTGGACCTCCGGCCTTCCCGCCGAGGCCCAGCAGATGGCCGGGCCGATGATGGGCATGCTGACCCAGATGGGCGGAATGGCGTTCGGCTCGCAACTCGGCCAGGCTCTCGGCCAGCTGTCCAAGGAGTTTCTGACGTCGACCGACATCGGCCTGCCCCTCGGACCGTCGGGAACGGCGGCGTTGCTGCCGTCGGCCATCGCGTCGTTCAGTGAAGGACTCGAGCAGCCCGATCGCGAGGTGCTGGTGTTCCTTGCCGCTCGTGAGGCCGCCCATCAGCGGCTGTACAGCCACATTCCGTGGTTGCGGCAACGGGTTCTGGCCACCGTCGAGGAGTACGCGCGCGGCATCCGGATGGACTTCTCTGCCATCGAGGAGGCCGCCGCAGGACTCGACCCGTCCGCACTGACCGATCCGTCGAAGATCGAGGCGATCCTGCAACAGGGTGCCTTCGAGCCACAGACCACGCCGGAGCAGAAGCACGCACTCGAGCGTCTCGAGACGCTGCTCGCCCTGGTCGAAGGCTGGGTCGAGACGGTGGTTGCGGCCGCTCTGGGCGAACGCCTTCCCGGTGCCGTCGCGCTCGGCGAAACCATCCGGCGCCGTCGGGCGTCGGGAGGCCCGGCCGAACAGACCTTCGCGACGCTGGTCGGTCTCGAACTGCGACCCCGCAAAGTCCGCGAGGCAGCCGATCTGTGGCGTCAGCTCCTCGCCGCATCCGACATCGAGGGACGTGACGGTGTGTGGGCACACCCCGATCTGCTGCCCGACTCGTCGGACCTGGACAACCCCGCGGCGTTCATCGACCGGGTCGTCGGCGGTGGCACGTCGAGCTTCGACGACCCGATCGCGCAGCTCGAAGCGATGGAGGCCATGGAAGCCAAGGAGCGAGCCGAGGCTGCCGAGCGTGCTGCCGAAAACGACGACAAGGGCACCGACGGTGATCCCGAGAAGGGTTCATCCACAACCTGACCCCGCCGGTTTCGCACCACTTCGATCGAACGCGTCGAGCGCCTGCTCGGAGGCACTTCCACCCTGTGGATAACGTGCCCCGAGCGGGCGCTCTTCGCTGTCGGCGCTGTCAGAGTGTGTCTCATGATCACACCGACCGTTCGACTCGATCCAGCGGTGGCAATTCTGCCGCGACGAGACGGCACCGTTCAGTTGGGCTGGAATCCCGAGACCAGCGTCGTCGTCACTCCACCTCCCGGCGCCGAGCCGGGCTCGATACTCGAAATACTCCGACTCCTCGCCGCGGGCCATTCCAGACCTCACATCGTCTGTCACGCAATGACATTGGGACTGTCCGCCAATCGGACATCGGCGATGCTCGGAGAGTTGGAGGATTCCGGGCTGCTGATGCACGGCACGAGCGAACCGGTGGTGCCCGACGCCTCGATGCGGGCCTCGCAGTCCGGACCGGGGGCGGTGAAAACCGTCCACCTCGTGGGGCGGGGGCCGATCTCGGACGCGTTGGCCTCCGGCCTGAGTCGCACCGGCGTCACCGTGACCCGGACCAGTCTGACTCCGACGCGCTACCCGCACTCGGTGGTGAGGTCGTGGAACTACGACGTCGTGGTACTGGCCGACGATCTGGTCGCCGAACCTCGGCTGGTGACCGACCTGGTGCGTCTGCGCATCCCACATCTGCAGGTGCGGCTACGAGACGGGAAGGGCATCGTCGGGCCTTTCGTGCTGCCCGGTCGGACGAGTTGCCTGCGGTGCGCTGATCTGACGCGCTGCGACTTCGAGCCGGAGTGGCCGCATCTGTCAGCCCAGCTGCTCGGCTCGGTCGGCCAAGCGAGCAGCGCGACGGTGTTGGCCACGGCAGCGTTCGCGTTCGCTCAGTTGGAGAACCTCATCGGCCGATCCGACGCCGCGCTTCCCGAGACTGCGGACTGCACGATGGAACTGGACTTCGCAGCAACCGGAACCACCGTGCACAAACGACCGTGGTCCAAGCACCCGCACTGCGATTGCTGGTACTGACGAATCGCGCTCGCGGCGAGTTCACCTCGACCGATAGGGGTCGGCGCGGGGCGGTCCGAGCAATTGTCGGAAGGTTCAGCCATGATGGAGCTGTGTCTGACATACCGCGCCGTGGATCGACTCGTACTGCCAAACTGGCCAGCATTCCCCTCGGAATGGCCGGTCGTGCCGCCGTAGGGTTCGGCAAGAAGCTCGCGGGCGGCAATCGCGACGAAATCGATGCGGATATGGCCGCCAAAGCAGCAGAACAGCTCTTCTCCGTTCTCGGGGAACTCAAGGGCGGTGCCATGAAGCTCGGGCAGATGCTCTCGGTGATGGAAGCGGCCGTTCCGGAGGAGTATTCGGAGCCGTACCGCGAGGCGCTGACCAAGCTGCAGGCGCAGGGCCCGCCCATGCCCGCGAAGACCGTGCATCGGGTGTTGGACCAGCAACTCGGGACTGCGTGGCGGTCACGTTTTCTCGATTTCGACGACACAGCGATCGCCTCTGCGAGCATCGGGCAGGTGCACCGAGCAACGTGGTCGGACGGCCGCGATGTCGCGGTCAAGATCCAGTACCCCGGTGCAGACGATGCATTGCGCTCAGACCTCAAGACGCTGTCGCGGTTCGCGAACCTGTTCAGCACGGTGCTCGCAGGCACGGACGTCAAGCCGGTGCTCGAAGAACTGACGGCTCGTACCGAGGACGAGCTCGACTACCGTATCGAGGCGGCCAACCAACGTGCCTTCAGCAAGGAATTCGCGGGCGATCCCCAGTTCGCCATTCCCAAGATCGTCGCCAGCGCACCCAAAGTCGTTGTCAGCGAATGGATGACGGGTCGGCCGCTGGCCGATGTGATCGCGAACGGAACGGCCGAGGAACGTAACCAGGCGGGCGAACTGCTCGCGTTGTTCGCATTCGTGTCTCCGGCGCGGGCGAAGTTGCTGCACGCCGATCCTCATCCGGGCAACTTCATGATGCTCGACGACGGACGTATGGGTGTCATCGATTTCGGTGCCTGCGCTCCGATGCCCGACGGCCTCCCTCCGGTTCTCGGCAGAATGGTCTCGCTCGCGCGTGACGAGAAGTTCGACGAGCTCGTGGTGTTGTTCACCGAGAGCGGCTTCGTGGTTCCGGGCCGAACGGTGACGGAGAAGGAGATCGAAGACTATCTGCGTCCCTTCACCGATCCGATTCACACCGAATCGTTCCACTTCACCAGGGCCTGGCTGCAGAAGGCTGCGGGCACCGCGACAGATTTCAACAGTGCGCAGTTCCGCACCGTTCGCGCGTTGAACATGCCCGCCGAGTACGTGATGATCTTCCGGGTGCTCGGTGGGCTGGTCGGAATCTGCGCGCAATTGGACGCCTACGCGCCGTACATGGCCATCCTCACCGAGTGGCTGCCCGGCTTCACCGACTGATTCGTTCGGCGAAACCGGGCACCGGTCTCGGACATCATGCTGCGTTCTTGCGCGGACGTCCTCGGGGACGCTTGCGGGCGATGACGACACCCTGCTCGAGGATCTCGCCGCCCCATACGCCCCACGGCTCGGCGCGGTCGAGGGCCGCGCTCAGGCAGGTACGCCGGATGGGGCATTCGGCGCACAGCGCCTTGGCCTGCTCGAGTTCGGCGGGGGTGTCGGCGAACCACATGTCGGGGTTCGCCGCTCGGCAGGGCACCGACAAGGCCAGTTCGACCGATTCGGTCGAATACTGTGCAGCGTAGGCACTCTCGGACTCTGGTCGGCATGTCGTCCGGATCGTGGCGGTTGACACGTCGGTCTCCTCTACTTTTCGTGCGGCGTCGTTATCGGTTCGAGGGGTGATGCGAACCTGTCGGCCTCACGCTCGGGTAGAGGAACTACCTGAACGAGAAAGGCCACGGTCCGCGAGTGCGGGTCCGTGGCCTGGTGGGGCTTGTCGAAGCGTCTACCGACAGTGAAGTCGGTATCTGCTGTCGAGCACGGACGCACATGGTGCGCGGTGACGTCGGGCTGCCTGAGCAACGGCTTTCGCTCCTGGTGCCAGGGCGACCTGGGCGGAATTCGACCCCGAGTCCGCATATGCGGACTCCTGCATGGGGCCGAAAGCAGAGGAACGAATCCACGTCTGCGCAACAGAGCCTGCGGCGGCGGCATGAGTGCCGAGGGGGGCAACTCCGAAAGGTGCCGTGCCGAGGACAGGGCTGAACGCGACGGTTGCGTCGGCAACGGCGGCGTGGAATGTGTTGATCATTTTTCTCAGCTCCTGTTCTGGTCTCGTAGGCGGATTGGACGGTGCGCGATCTCCCGCGGCACGTGAAACAGACTAAGCCCCCCGCCGATATCTGCACAAGTTATTTTCTACCTGCGGTTTTGCGGAGATTTCCCTACCTTCGCGTCACGTGTCCGAGGCCCGCACCACGGTGAGGACTTCTTCTCCGAACCGTTCCAGTTTCTTGGCCCCGATTCCCGGAATCGCCACCAGCCCACGCTCGTCCTGCGGTTGCTGTTCCGCGATGGCCGTCAGCGTGTTGTCGCTGAACACCACGTACGCGGGCACCTTGAGTTCGCGGGACTTGTCCAATCTCCACGACTTCAGCGCGTCGAGCAGGGCGATGTCGACGTTCGACGGGCAACTGTCGCATCGACCGAGCATGGTCGCGGACGTGCCGATCAGGGGCTTGCCGCACAACCGGCACTTGGGACCGGACTTCTTGGCGGCAGGCGCGGCGATACGCGAGGCCGGTGAGTCCTCGGGAATCAGACCGTTGAGAAACCTCGACCGGCGCCGCGATTTGCGTCCGCCCTCGTTGCGGGCCAGCGCCCAGGACAGATGCAGGTGGACGCGAGCTCGCGTGACACCGACGTAGAGCAGCCTGCGTTCCTCCTCGACGGCCGCCTCGTTGTTGGCGCTGGGGTCGTTGCCGATCGCGTGCGAGATCGGCAACGTGCCGTCGGCGAGACCGACGATGAACACCGCGTCCCACTCGAGACCCTTCGCAGCATGCAGCGAGGCGAGGGTGACGCCCTGGACCGTCGGTGGATGCCGCGCCTCGGCACGTGCGGCGAGCTCCCCCAACAATTTCTCGAGGGTCAGCTCCGGCTCGTGCACCAGAAGTTCTTCGGTGAGCTGCACAAGACCGCCGAGCGAGGCCCACTTCTCGCGGGCCTGCGCGCCCGTCGGCTCGGTTGCCGTCAGGCCGAGCGGGGCCAGCACCGCTCGCACCAGAGCCGGTAGTCCCTCGCCCGCCTGCGCGCCGTCGGGCAGATCGTCGCGACCGCCTGCCTGCCGCAGCGCGTTGACTCCCTGCCGCACCTCGGGTCTGGTGAAGAATCCCTCGCCGCCGCGCACCTGATAGGGAATCGTCAGCTCGGTCAACGCCTGTTCGTGTGCCTCCGACTGTGCGTTGATGCGGTACAGAATTGCGATCTCGGCCGGCTCGACGCCCTTCGAGATCAGCCTCTTGACCGCACGCGCCACACCGTCGGCTTCCGCAGGCTCGTCGTCGTACTCGAAGAACTCCGGCTCGGGTCCCGGCTCACGCTGACCGATCAATTGCAGTCGGGTGCCGGCGATGCGACCGCGAGCGGCTCCGATGACGCGGTTCGCCAGCGACACCACCTCGGGCGTCGAACGGTAGTCGCGCTCGAGCCGAACCACGGTGGCCTCGGGGTACTTCCGTGAGAAGTCGAGTAGATACCGCGGAGATGCGCCGGTGAAGGAATAGATAGTCTGGTTCGCGTCGCCGACGACGGTGAGATCGTCACGCTCGCCCACCCAGGCGTCGAGCACCCGCTGCTGCAACGGCGTCACGTCCTGGTACTCGTCGACGACGAAGCAGCGGTAGCGCTCGCGGAACTCGTCGGCCACCGACGAATGTTCTTCCAGCGCGGCGGCCGTGTGCAGCAGAAGGTCGTCGAAATCGAGCAACATCGAGTCGCCGCCGCGGGACTTGAGCTCCTCGTAGCCGGCGTACACGGCGGCGACCTTGTTCGCGTCCATCGGAACGTCACGGCGATTGCTCGCCGCGATGCGTGGATAGTCCTCGGGTGCGATCAACGATCCCTTGGCCCATTCGATCTCTCCCGCGAGATCACGGATCGCGTCCGTGGACGTCGACACCCCGGCACGGTTCGCCGCCTGCGAGACGACGGTGAACTTGCGATCGAGAAGCTGCCACCCGGTGTCGCCGACCACCTGCGGCCAGAAGTACTTGAGCTGGCGCATGGCCGCGGCGTGAAACGTGCGAGCCTGCACCGGAGGACCGTCTCCCCCGACGCCGAGCTCGCGCAGACGGCCACGCATCTCGCCGGCCGCGCGCGCGGTGAACGTCACCGCCAGCACCTGCCCCGAGGACACGTGCCCGGCCGAGACGAGATGGGCGATGCGTCGGGTGATCGTGCGCGTCTTTCCTGTGCCTGCACCGGCCAGAACGCAGACCGGGCCGCGGGGAGCCAGTACCGCCGCGGATTGCTCCGGATCGAGTCCGGCGGTCATCGCGTCGTCAGCCATGAGGTCCATTGTGTCAGTGCGTACCGACAGTTCCACCCGGGGCCGAACCGGGCGGCGAGTCGGCCGATGCAGGTGTCGGTCGGAACAATCGGGTCGGCGCTCCTGTTGACTGTTGGCGTGACCACTACCGAGAACACCCCGCAGACCCCGGCCGCGCTGACCGTCTACTCCACCACGTGGTGCGGTTACTGCCGTCGGCTCAAGACCCAGCTCGACCAGGCCGGAATCGAGTACGCCGAGATCGACATCGAGCAGAACCCGGAGTCGGCCGACTTCGTCGGCAGCGTCAACAACGGCAACCATGTGGTGCCGACCGTGCTCTTCGCCGACGGATCGACGGCGACGAACCCCACTCTGGCCGAGGTCAAGCGCGCACTGTCGCTCTGATCGGCGTCAGGCCGTCGCCGCCCACGCCTCGAGCATTCCCCGAGCGATGGAGATCGAGCCCGGGAGAAGCAACCGGGAGGTCGATTCCGATCCCCAATCGCCCAGCTCGAGCGCGGCGAGAACTTCTGCTCGATCGAACCAATGGGCTTCGGCGATCTCGCCGTCCTGGAAGTGCAGCGGTTGCTTCGGGTCGGCGACGGCGGAGAACCCGATCATCACCGAACGCGGAAACGGCCAGGGCTGGCTGCCCAGATACTCGATGTCGGAGACGTCGAGGCCCACTTCTTCTCTGATCTCCCGCGTCACACAGGTTTCCAGCGACTCACCGGCCTCGACGAAGCCTGCCAGCACCGAGAACCGACGCTCGGGCCACGCAGGTGCTCGCGCCAGCAGCACCCGATCGCCACCGTCGTGAACCAGACAGATCACCGCCGGATCGGTACGCGGGAATTCCTCGTGACCGGTGGACGTGCTCGTCCGCGACCACCCCGCGCTCGACGGAACCGACGGTGCACCGTCGAGTGAGCTGAACTGCGCGCTCGCATGCCAATTGAGGATCGCCAGGGCACCGGTCACCATCGACAACGCGTCGCTGTCCAATCGATCACCGTCGGTACGCAAGTCGCCGACCGTGCCTGCCACGACCTCCACCCGGCGAGCCCACAGGTGTCGATCGCCGTGTATTCCGAGAAAGACCGCGTCGGCAGTCGGCTCGGCAGCGACGTCCGCGGCGGGGCCGAGTACCAGGCCGTTCTCGTCCACCGCGAATCTGCCTCTGCCGTCCACGTTCAGGATGCGAGCAGTCGGCCAACCCGCTGCCAACGCTGCGGTGTCTCGGCGCAGTTCCTCTGCCCTGTTCAGTGGCGATCGGGACAGTCGAGGTGGGTGGGCGAGTTGGAAGTTCGGCACGCGCACGACCCTACTTGGCCTCGCCTAGTCACCCACGCGACGGATGTAGAGCAAGCGATCGGATGCCTCGACTGCATCGACCTCAGGAGTGCCTACTCGGAACAGTTTGCCGCCCCGCACCACTCCGAGAACGATGTCGGTGAGGTGCCGCGGAGATCCACCCACCTCGTCGCGTTCGACTTCGCGCTCGGCAATGGCGAAGCCTGCCTCCGGGGTCAACAGATCTTCGATCATCTCCACCACGGAGGGGGTCGACGTGGCGATCCCGAGCAGGCGGCCCGCAGTCTCCGAGGACACGACCACCGAGTCGGCACCGGACTGACGCAGCAGGTGCGTGTTCTCCGCTTCTCTGATGGCCGCGACGATCTTCGCCTTCGGAGCGATCTCGCGGGCGGTCAGAGTCACCAGCACCGCGGTGTCGTCCCGGTTGGTCGCGACGATGATGGCCGCCGCATGCTGAGCTCCGGTGAGTCTGAGCACGTCGGACTTGGTCGCCGAACCGTGAACGGTGACCAGGCCCAGGGCCGATGCGGCGTCGAGAACCGTCTGATCGGTGTCGACGACGACGATGTCGGACGCCGACACGCCGTCTCCGAGCATCGCGTCGACTGCGGTACGGCCCTTGGTGCCGAAACCGATGACCACGGTGTGATTGCGCACGCTGCGTCTCCATCGCTGAATTTTGAATGCCTGCCGGGACCGCTCGGTGAGAACCGACAGCGTGGTACCGACCAACAGAATGAGGAATAGGACCCGGAGGGGTGTGATGACCAGGATGTTGACCAGTCGCGCCGACGGGCTCATCGGTGCGATATCGCCGTATCCCGTCGTCGACAGCGACACGGTTGCGTAGTAGAAGGCGTCCAGGAAGGACAATTCGCCGTTCTGGTTGTCGCTGTAACCGTCGCGATCGAGATAGACGACGAACGCCGCCAGGAACAGGATCCCCAGCGCCATCAGAACCCGCTTGTAGATGGCGCGCCACGGACTCGATTCCAGTTCGGGTACCCGGAGCACTCCCACGAGCGCGAAGTCGGGCTTGTCGGTCAGCGCGCCACTGTCGCTCAGGCGCGCCCGCAACCTACCTGCCACGTCGCCCGCCGAGGTACTCACCGAAGTCGAGATCATTCACGGCACGCAGCGTAACCCCATGCCAGGCTTCTGTGCCGACGACGCTGGGTGTGGCACGGTATGGGCATGACACAGAGATCGAGTCAGGCAGCCGCACTGCGCCTCGCGGGACTGCTGGCCGGAGCGGGAGTTCTGCACTTCGCCACGCCGAAGTTCTTCGATGCCCAGGTACCGACGGCCCTGCCCGGCTCGGCGCGGACCTACACGCAGGTCTCGGGCGTCGCCGAACTCGCCGTGGCCGCAACGCTTGCCGCACCGCGGACCCGTCGACTGGGCGGTGCACTCGCAGCGGCCCTGTTCGTCGTGGTCTTTCCCGCCAACATCAACCTGGCGTGGAAGTACGTGCAGAGCCCCAAGACCTCGCCGGCTCTCAAAGCAGCGATGCTCGCCCGACTCCCGCTGCAGATCCCACTGGTCACCGAGGCTCTGAAGGCTCGCCGGAACGCACCGTAGCCCCCGGCCGCTCGGACCCGGCCGGGCCCTCGAGCAGCTGGGCCAATTCCGTTGCGTCCGGCAGGTTCTCGGGCGCGATGGTGTGACCGCTGCGCACGTAGTGGAACGCTGCGCGCACTCGATCGAGCGGAACCGGTTCGGTGCGCCCGATCGACATCAGCTCGGCCCACGCCAACCGGTAGGCCGCAAGCTGCATCGCCACCGCCCGCTGCTCCGACGCCGTCGGCTCTGCGCCCGTCTTCCAGTCGACGACGGTCCAGCCGCCGTCCGGGTCCGCGAAGACTGCGTCGATGCGCCCGCGCAGTACTGTTCCCGCCACGGACGTCTCGAACGGCACTTCCACTTCGACGGGGCTGCGGAGCGACCAGTCCGATTCGAGAAACGCCTGCTGGAGGGTTTCGAGGTCCACGTCGGCCGAGGCCCCGGTGTCGGCCGAGCCCGGCAATTCGTCGAGGTCGAGCAGTCGTGTCGCGCCGAACCGCCGCTCGATCCAGGCGTGAAACGCGGTTCCTCTACGCGCCAACGGGTTCGGCGGGAACGGGAGCGGCCGCCGCAGGCGTGACGCCAACGCATCGGGGTCCGCCGCGAGGTCGACCAGCTGCGTCACCGACAGGTTGCCGGGAAGAGCGACGTCGACTCCCGCGACCGATCTCGCGGCCCGCTCGGCCAGCAGAGTATCGACGTCCGCGGCCCAGTTCTCGGGGTCGTCCTGGGTTCGATCCTGGTCGCCGTCACGCTCTTCGCTCGGTGTGGCCGAGACATCTGCCAGCGCGCGCAGCACCTCCTGCGCACCGCTCTCGATTGCTCCGCGTCTGGGACCGAGTGGATCGCGTGGCCAGGACGCGGTGTGCGGTACCGCCCCGAGCGGGTTCGACGCCCCGTCGTCCGGGGCCGGGGCCCACTGCTCGATCACTGCGGTGTCGGCGAATTGCTCGATGTGCGTGTGCAACTCGTCGAGAAAATCCGATGGCCCACGCGGCTTCGTGGCGGTCTCGTCCCAGTGATGCGCAGATACCAGCAGCACCCGTTCGGTTCGGGTGAGTGCCACGTAGAACAGTCGGCGATCCTCAGCGAGTCGACGCCTCGCCAGCGCATCCTTGTGACCCTTGACGGCGTCCTCGAGGTCCTTGCGATTGTGCAGCCGGTCGAGTCCGAGAACCGGAACCCCTTCCGAGCCTTCGCCGTCGAGTGCGCGGTCACCGCGCAGCGACGGCGGCAGCTCGGCCATCGCCCCGAGCCAGGTCGAGGATGCGTTCGAGGACGGGAACACGCCCTTCGCCACGTGCGGGACCGCCACCACCTCCCATTCGAGGCCTTTCGCAGAATGGACGGTGAGCAACTGCACGCGATGGGGGGCGACATCGACCTCTCCGGGGGCAAGGCCGTCCTCGACCGTCTCCGCAGCGGCGAGGAACGACAGGAATCCGGTGACCGTGGCGGACGGATTGTCGGCGTAATCGGCCACCACATGGGCGAATTCGTCGAGATGTTCACGTCCGACCGCACCGTCGGTGCTGATCGGTGTGCGGGCCTGAGCTTCGACACCGATGCCCATGATCCGTTCGATGTCGCCGACCAATTCCGTCAGCGGCTGACCGATTCGATCGCGCAGTAGGTGCAGCTCGCCCGCCAGGGCGACGATCCGGCGATGCCCCACCTCCGAGTACCGCTCGGCCGGACCGGGATCGGCTATCGCGTCGGCCAGGCCGGCCTGCTCCGACTGCTCGCCGGGCAGGGCGCTACCGAGCGCCGCATCGAGTGCCTCCGGGTCGTCGACGCGACCCGCGGTGCCGTACCCGCCGCGGATCTCGAGTTCTCGGGCCCGCTGCGAGAGTGCCCGCAGATCCGTCGGCCCGATCTGCCACCGAGAGCCGGTGAGGATGCGCATCGCCGAGCTACCGGCAGTGGGGTCGGCCACCAGCCGCAGCATCGCGATGATGTCGGCCACCTCGGGAACGTGCAGCAATCCACCGAGCCCGACGACCTCCACCGGCAACCCGCGGCTGCGCAGCACCTCCGCGATCGGCTCGGCATCGGCGTTGCGGCGCACCAGAACCGCGGCGGTGGGCGGGGTGCGATCCTGCTCCAGGGCAGCGCGGTACTCCCCCGCGATCCGGTCGGCGATCCACTCTCGTTCGTCCAGAACGGTGTCGGTGACGGCCAGTCGTACATCGCCGGGAACCGCACCCGGCCGGGCCCGCAAGGTCGGCACCGGCACACCGACGCGGCGCAGTGGGTCGGTGATCAGGTTGGCCAGCGTCAAGGCCTCGGGCGGATTTCGCCAGCTGGTGAGCAGCTCGAGTCGAGGTGCCGGACTTCCGTCGGCCTTCGGAAAATCGGTGGCGAACCGAGGCAGATTTGCTGCCGATGCGCCGCGCCACCCGTAGATCGACTGCATCGGGTCGCCGACGGCGGTCAGGGCCAACTGCGGGTCGCTGCCGGAACCGAACAGAGACGACAACAGGACGCGTTGGGCATGCCCGGTGTCCTGGTACTCGTCGAGCAACACGAGCCGGAAGCGTTGCCGTTCGGCGATTCCCACCTCGGCATGCTCGGCAGCGACCCGCGCCGCCATCGACATCTGCGAGCCGAAATCCAGTGCGCCCTCGCGCCGCAGTGTCTGCGCCAGCCGTTCCACCAACGGCAACAACCCGATTCGTTGATGTTGCGCGTCGAGGATGTTCAGCAATTCCTTGGTGGGGCCGCCGCGTTGTCGCGGCCCCGGCCCGAGAGTGTGCACCAATTTCTCCAGCTCCACGTGCGCGTGGCGCAGATCCTCGGGATCGACCAGATGCTCGGCCAACTGACCGGAGAGTGCCAGTACGGCCTCGGTCACCGACGTGGGGTTGCGGTCGGTGTCCAGGTCGCCGTCCCAGGTACTGACGACACGGTGGGCCAGCTGCCACAGTTCGGTTTCCGAGAGCAGTGTCGCGGACGTTTCGATCGGCAACAACAAACCGTGCTCGGTGAGCAGTCGACCTGCATAGGAGTGATAGGTACTCACTTCCGGCTCGGCACCGAGGATTCGCTCGCGCAGTGCCAGGCTGGGGTCGAGTGCGCGCACCAGGTCGGATCCGGCCAGCCGAGCCAGCCGAGCTCTGATCCGAGAGGTCAACTGCTGTGCCGCTTTTCGGGTGAAGGTCAGACCCAGAACCTGATCCGGGTCGACGAAACCGTTGGCCACCATCCACACCACGCGGGCAGCCATGGTCTCGGTCTTGCCGGCACCTGCCCCCGCGACGACGAGTGTCGGGCCGGGCGGCGCTGCGATCACCGCGGCTTGTTCGTCGGTCGGTGGATGCTTCTGCCCGAGCGCCCGGGCGAGCTCGACCGGCGACACCCGCACCGAACCGGTCCGTGTCTTCCCCGATGTCGTCACTGCTCGGTCACCTGCCTACCCGTCTCGTGTGCCGGGCAACTGGACTTGACCGGGCAGTGCCTGCAGCCGTCGTTGATCCGCGCCTCGAACGTGGGTCCCTGTGTTGCCGATGCGGCCTGGTGCACGGTGTCTCGCCACTCCTCGAGTTTCTCCGGTGTCGGCACTTCCTGGACACGCTGCGTGGCCCCGTCCTTGTTGTGGGGCTTGGCGACGAACACCAGCCGCGCTCCGCCCGGCTCGCCCGCAGGCTCGCCTTCGATGGCACCGGCTGCCGCGGCGACCTGGTAGGTGGCCAGCTGATGATGGCCCTGGGCATCCTCCTTGGACATGACGGTCTTGGCCGTCTTGACGTCGATGATCACCGGTCGGCCGTCGGGATCGTGCTCGAGCCGGTCGATGCGACCGCGCAACGCCACCGCCGGCTCGTCCTCCGAGCGAGCCTCGAGTATGCCGTCGACGCGCACTTCGACTCCGGCCTCGGTGAGCTCGCCTCGACTGCCCTGCAACCACGTCTCGAACGTCTCGAGCATCGCCCCGGTTCGGTCGAGCTCGTGCCGTGAGTACCACTGCGATCCGAGATCCACTGCATCCCATGCCGTTTCGAGGGCGCGACGGAGCTGCTCCGGTGGTATGCGACCGGCTACCGCCTGGACGAGAGTGTGCACGAGCGTGCCGGTGACCGCATGGGTGTTGGTGCCGTCGTTGCCGCCGTGACGTTCGAGCATCCACCGGAGCGGACAGGTGGTGAGTTGTTCCACCGTCGACGGGGACAGCGGCACCGGACCGTCGCCGAGCTGCCACAGCGGCGCGTCGGTGCTGGGCCCTGCCACCCCGAACCACTCGTCGGGATGCGCGCCGCGGACACCGGCCGCGGCGAGTGTGGCCAGATGCCGCGCCGCTCGGGCTCGCTTGTCCGGATCCTGCTCGGCGACAACGGGATCGCACACCACACTCCGGAGTTCGGCCACCAGCATGGGCAACGCCAACACTCGGTGTGCAGGCTCCGGCCCGGGCAGCTCGAGTGCCGGATCCGACTCGCCTCCGCCGTCGATGCCGCGTAGTTCGTCCACGAATCGAGACCGGACCAGGTCGGCATCTCCGGTACTGGAATCGACGGCCGTGACGAGCAAGGTCGATCGAGCGCGACTGCACGCCACCAGAAACAGCGTGCGCTCCTCGGCCAGCAGCGGTGCCGACTTCGACAGTCGCCCGTCGAGCGCCGCAGCCGCATCGACCTTGCCGGATACGAGGTCGACCAGGGTGTCGGTGCCCAGGAGGCTGCCACGCGACCGCAGGCCGGGCCACAGCCCTTCCTGCACCCCGGCAACCGCGACGAGCTCCCATTCCCGACCCGCAGCAGAATGCGCACTCAGCAGCGTCACCGCGTCGGCCCGGACCGTGGGGCGGTGTGAATTCAGAGTGGGAATCTCTTGCTGCGCAATGTAATCGAGGAATCCACCGATCTGAGCCCGCGGCAACCTGTCGACATATGCTGCCGCCGCGTCGAACAGCGCCACCACCGCATCCAGGTCGCGGTCGGCCTGAGTACCGGCCGAGCCACCCCAGGCGGACGCGGTGGACCAACGCCGCTCGAGCCCCGAGGCCTGCCACGCCGCCCACAACACGTCCTCGACACCGCGGCCCGCGCGGGCGAGCGCTCGTGCCTTCCGGATCACACCCAGGGCTCTGCGCAACGGGGCGGACTCCACATCCGAGAGTCCGCCGGTCCACCCGGCGCTCCCCCGCGCGTCGTCGGTGAGGACGACTCTGAGCAGCTCGGCCGAGTCGCGCTCGCCGCCCGATGCGAGTTCGAGCCTGCGCACGCCCCGGCGCAATCGCCGCAGACCCACCGGATCGGCTCCGCCGATCGGCCCGGAGAGCAACGCCAGTGCATCTTCACCGTCGAAGCTCGGGTCGGAGATCGCCCGCAGTACCAGCAGGAGACCCACGGCCCCGTGCTGGCGGTGCAGCGGTAGCTCCGAGGTCGGGGTGATCATCGGCACCCCTGCGCCGTGCAGAGCCCGACGCAACGGCGCGAGGGTGCGCGGCACGGAACGCACCACGATCGCCATCTCGGACCATGGCATGCCGTCGATCAGGTGGGCACGACGCATGGCGTCGGCGATGATCGCCGCTTCCTTCGCGGGCGAGGACACGACGTGCACTCGCGCTGTCGGTTCACCGAAGCGGGCGGTGCCCACCGGTTCCGGACAGCGGTGCCGACCGAGCCCGGGCAGCCGTCCGGCGACGATGTCGGTCAGCTCCGCGACCTCGGGCACGGACCGGTGATTGCGAGTGAGCACGACGCGACGCGGCGAGTCCACCTCCACCAGGTCGGCCACGAAGGCGGGATCGGCACCCCGGAAAGTGAACACGGATTGATCGGGATCTCCGGCGACAACGGTGGATTCGGTATCGGTGCCGATCAGCCGAACCAACTGTGCCGCTTGCGGATCGAGGTGCTGCGCGTCGTCGACGACGAGGTGCCGGATGCGGGCGCGTTCGCTGCGCAGCAGTTCGGGATCGGTGGCGAACGCCATCAGCGCGGCACCGATCAGCTCGGCGGCGTCCAGACCCGGTGCCGTCGCTCCTGCCGCTTCCACTCCGACGGCACCACGCAACAACATGGCCTGCTCGTATCCGGCAGCGAATCTCCCGACGGCAACCCACTCGGGCCTGCCGTGTTTGCGACCGAGTTTGGCGAGGTCTTCCGGACCGATCCCGCGTTCGGCGGACCTGAGCATCATGTCTCGCACCGCCGTGACGAATCCCGCGGTGCCCAGTGCCGGACGCAGCCGCTCCGGCCAGTCGCCTGCCCCGTCCTCGAGATCGCCGCGCAGCATCTCGCGCACCACGGCGTCCTGCTCGGCACCGGTCAGCAATCGCGGTGGCGGATTGCCGTACAGGGAGGCCTGTAGCCGCAGCACCGCGAAGGCGTAGGAGTGCACGGTGCGTACCAACGGCTCACGAGTCGCCCGAAGTGCGTGATCGCCGCTGAAGAGACCCGAGGTGATGACCTCGCGCACCGCGGTTGCCGCCCGTTTGGACTGCGTGAGCACCAGAACCGACTCCGGATCACCGGTGACGATGCGCGAGACGGCGTAGTCCGCGACGAGCGAGGTCTTACCCGTGCCGGGGCCACCCAGGATCTGCCACGGATTCCATCGTGGAGCGCCTTTCGCGGCCTCTGCTGCCGAGTCGGGTATCGACGACAGCAGCCGAGCTGCCGAGCCGGTCCACTCACGTGCCGGGCGAGCGGCCTTGGGTGCACGGACGAGAGTCACCGTCGCGCCGTGTCTGCCGTCCGAGCTCATGACACAGATGCAATCACGAGCCACCGACACATCGGCCGCCGCCCGGACGGAACCCTGGAGGAGATCAGTCGAGCAGCCCGTCCCGCAATGCACGCAGAACGGCGCTGGTTCTGTCGTTGGCACCGAGTTTGAGAATGGCCGACGACATGTGGTTCTTGACGGTTCCCTCGGCCAGATGCAGTGCGTCGGCTATCGATCTGTTGGTGTACCCGCTTGCGACGAGCCGGAGGACGTCGATCTCGCGGGCAGTGAGTGTGTCGGCGACTCCGACGTCGCTAGGGCGGCGCTTCCCGGCCCGAAGAGCGTCCAGCAGTCTCTCGGTGATGGCAGGTTGTGCCATTGTTCGACCGGCCGCGAGTTCACGTACAGCACCGCCGAGCCGCTCGAAGGTCACGTCCTTGAGCAGATAGCCCTTCGCGCCCGCGCGCAGCGCCCCGAGCACCAACTCGTCGTCGTCGAACGTCGTCAGAACCAGGACCGGAACCCGAATTCCTCTGTCCTGCAGGGTACGAAGCGTCCACAGGCCGTCGAACCGCGGCATACGTAGATCGAGCAACACCACATCGGGAGGATCGAGTTCGATCGACGCGACCGCAGCAGCGCCGTCGTCCGCCTCCCCGGTCACCTCGATGTCGGGGTCCAGTTCGAGCAGACTGCGGATACCCTGCCGAACCAGAGTGTGGTCGTCGACGATCAAGACCGTGATCACGGTGCGGGCACCGTCGCCTGGACCACGAACCCGCGATCGACCGAAAACGTGACCGTGCCGCCCAGTCCTTCGATGCGCTCTCGGATTCCTTGCAGCCCGTGCCCCGGCTCGAAATCGGCCGACGCCCGGCCGTCGTCGCGCACCGAGACCGACAGCGCACCGGTCGGATCCGCGCTTACCTCGATCCACATCTCATCGGCATTCGCATGGCGAATGGTGTTGGTGATCATCTCCTGCACGCAGCGGACCACCGCCACCGCGCGAGCGTCGTCGACCCTGATCTCGGGGTCGACCGTCAGATGCACGACCGGTTCGGGCAAGTGCGCAACCAGACGATCGAGCGACTCGCCCAGCACCGGGGTCCTGCTGCGCACCTCGCCGACCGTCGACCGGACGTCGCCGAGCAGGTCACGTGCGATGGATCGGGCCCGAACGACATGCTCGCGCGCAGGCTCGGAGACCTGATGGGACGCCACCTCGAGCTCGAGGCTCAGTGCGGTGAGCTGGTGACCGAGCACGTCGTGCAACTCTCGCGCGATGCGCAATCGCTCGTCGGCACGGGAGGAATCGTCCAACAACGCACTGGCGGTACGAAGTTCGGCGTGAGCGACCGCAAGTTCCCGACGCAACCGAGCCTGTCGCAGCTGCGCGGTCACCGACAACGCGCTGGCCACCTGCAGCGCTGCATAGATCGACATGATCAGCGCGATCTCCGAGATCCGTCCACCCCGGATCGCAACCGACACCCCCACGCAGCAGGTGTAGACCGCAACGATGACCGCCACCGACGACCCGGTCACCCGATACACGGCGAACGTCGAGGTGAAGACCAGCAGAATGGGCAGCCAACCCGCCGTCGGGGCGGTCAGCACCAGAACCGGTGCCAGCACCACCTGCGCGGCGAAGCATGCGCGCACGAGACGATCCGGCAGCCGATCCTCCCACCACATGCCCGCGGTCTGCGCCGACAGAAAGGCCGCGAACAGCGCAGCCCAGACCCACAGTGGAACCTCGAGCTCGTCGGCGATCGACCGATCGAAGACGACGAGAGCGCCCATGACGACAGCGAGCGCAGACACGAACGCACCGGCCAGAACGTCGGGTCCGAGGCGTCTCATTCTGTCGACCCTATCGCCCGTTTCGTCCGCACACCCCTGCCGAAAGTCACGATCACGATCGGTGACGATCGGCACCTGTGCGCAGACCAGGGCGGATCTAGCGTCGAGTTCGAGACAATCGAGAAGGGAGCATCGGATGGCAGCGATCGACGTTCGAGACATCACCCAGCGGTATCGGGGGCGCACCGCCCTGGCAGGCGTCAGCCTCACGATCGCCGAAGGCGAGACGCACGGCCTGCTCGGGCGCAACGGTGCCGGCAAAACGACAATGGTCGAAACCGTTGCGGGCCTTCGTAAGCCGAGCTCGGGTGCCGTGCGAGTTCTGGGACTCGACCCCTTCACCGACCGCGATCGGGTGCGAGCCGTTCTGGGAGTACAGCTGCAGTCCAACGACCTTCACACCGCGCTCACCGTTACCGAACTGGTCGATCTGTTCGCCTCCTTCTACCGTCGACCTGCCGATCGAGACGCTCTCGTTCGAGCGGTGGGCCTGCACGAGCACCGCTTGGTGCGCTACGAGCGATTGTCCGGAGGCCAGCAACAGCGGTTGTCGGTGGTCCTCGCCCTGATCGGTTCCCCTCGGGTCGTCATCCTCGACGAACTCACCACCGGACTCGATCCGGATGCACGACGCACCGTGTGGCGACTGATCGAGGACCTCCGCGCAGACGGTGTCACCATCCTGCTGATCAGCCATCACATGGACGAAATACACCGCCTGTGCGATCGCATCACCGTTCTCGATCGAGGGTCCGTCGTCGCCACCGGCACACCGGATTCTCTGATCGCCGACGCCGGCCTCGGAGGCGAGCACCGAGCCACCCTCGAAGACGCATTCCTGACAATGACGGAACGGAGCTCGGCATGACCGCACACGACATTCACGCTGCACCTCGTCCGGGCCTGCGCGCCACCGCCGCACTCGTCGGGGCCGAAATGCGCATGGTCACCCGGGACACGGCCGGACTGATCGTCCCCATCGCCCTCCCGGTTCTCGTACTGGTGATGAACGGATCCGGTACCTCGGCGGAGATCGTCGGGCCGGGCGCGTTCACTGCTTTCGATCGGTTCGTACTGCCGCTTGCCCTGACCATGATCGTCGCCGTCATCGGAATCGTGAACATGCCAAGCTTTCTTGCGCTCTATCGCAAGTCCGGCGTGCTGAAGCGACTGTCGACGACACCGATCGGACCGACGCAGGTGCTGGCTGCGCAAGTGATCACCAGCGCCGTCCAAGCCACACTCGGAATCGGTATCGCTCTGTCCACTGCTGCACTGCTCTTCGGAATCACGCCCCCGCACAATCCGATCCTGGTCGCGGCCGTTCTGGTGATCGGTGCCGCGGCGATGTACTCGCTGGGGATCGTGGTGGCCGCCGTTGCACCCACAGCGAACTCGGCCGTCGCGATCGGTCTGACCCTGTTCCTGGTTCTCGGTGCCACCGGCGGACTGTTCGGACCGGTCGCGGATCTACCCGGTCCGGTTGCGGCCGTCGGTGAGGTACTGCCCTTCGGTGCGACCGTCACCGCGCTGGGATCTGCCTGGGCCGGAACGCCTGTCGACATCGGCGGACCCATCGGACTCGTGGTCGCGGTGATCGCTGGAACCGCCTGCGCGATCCGGTTGTTTCGCTGGTCCTAGCGCGATACGGCATAGTGGTCGGCGTGCCCGAGTTGAATCTGCATACGTTCGGACCCGCAGACGGTCCCGAAATCCTCGCCGTTCACGGTGTGACCGGCCATGGTGCCCGGTGGTGGGACCTCGCCGAGAATCACCTCCCCGAAGCCAGGATTCTGGCTCCGGATCTCATCGGCCACGGACATTCGCCGTCCACGCCACCCTGGGACATCGACGCTCAGGTCATCGCCCTGAAGTCCGTGCTCGACGCCCATGCACGTGGCCCGGTCGTGGTCCTCGGACATTCGTACGGCGGCGCGTTGGCCGTGCATCTCGCGCAAAAATTCCCGGATGCGGTACGTGCCCTGGTTCTGCTCGATCCCGCGATCGCTCTGCCGCCGGAGGAGCTGCTCGAGGTTGCCGAAGCCACCGCGAAATCCCCCGACTACACCGACGCCGACGAGGCGCGCTCGGAGAAGATCCACGGGGCGTGGGCGGATGTACCGACCGAATTGCTCGACCGCGAGGTCGCCGATCACCTGGTCCCCGCCGACGGCGGAAAGGTCGCGTGGCGAATGTCGATTCCGGCGATCGTCGCGACGTGGGGCGAGCTCGCACGTCCGATCGTGGTCCCCGCCGAGTCCGTCCCGACCATCGTGGTGCGGGCCATGCGCGTCCAACCTCCCTATGTCACAGAGGAATTTCTCTCGGCGCTGCGAGATCGACTGGGCGATAACCTGCGTACCGTCGAACTCGACTGCGATCACATGGTCGGCCAGGCCAAGCCGGTCGAGGTGGCCGAGCTGGTGCGATCCGTGCTCTAGATGGCCCCGATCACCGAAGACCAGGTCGAGCGAGTTCGCGCGTTGGTCGCGTCCATTCCCTCGGGATTCGTCGCCACGTACGGAGACATCGCGGCCGCTGCCGACCTGTCGAGCCCTCGCATCGTCGGATGGATCATGCGCACCGATTCCGCCGACCTGCCCTGGCATCGAGTCCTCGGCGCAAGCGGAAGACCCGCCCCGCACCTGGCCTCGAGGCAGCTCGAGACTCTGCGCAGCGAAGGCGTGCAGATTCACGACGGGCGGGTGCCACTGAGCTCGATTCGATTCGACTTCGGGGCGCTCCCACCGTCACCTGCACCGACCACTAATCTCGGAGAATGAACATCAGGGACGCACTCGAGCAGTTCGATCCACGCCCCACGGCGAAGTTCGCGCTGTCGAAGGCGAGCACCTTCGTCGCCTCCGCCGGTCTCGTCGTCGACGAGGTCTCGGGTACCAGAGTGGCGGGGCACATCGATTTGACGGACGAGCACTTCACGCCGTGGGGCGTCGTCCACGGCGGCGTCTACACCACTGCCGTCGAGAGCGCCGCCAGCATCGGTGCCAGCGAAGCGGTCAAGGATCGTGGCGAGTTCGCGGTCGGCGTACACAACGGCACCGACTTTCTGCGCGCCAGCAAGGGCGGCCGCGTCGACGTTGTCGCGGAACCGTTGCAGCAAGGCAGAATTCAGCAACTGTGGCTGGTGACGATCACCGCCTCGGACAGCGGAAAAGTCATTGCACGCGGGCAGGTTCGCCTGCAGAACGTGCCGCTGCCGACATGACAGAGCTCGCACCGTGACACAGCCGGTCTGCGACGCGATCGTCCTCGCCGGCGGCCGAGGGTCCAGGATGGCAGATCCCGAGCACCCCAGTGCGCCGCAGGAGGTCGACAAGCCTGCGATGACCGTCGGCGGTCGTCGCATGGTCGACATTGCCGTGGACGCAGTATCGGGCTGCCGCAGAACGGTTCTGGTGGGTCCGAACCGTACCGGAGTACCCGAGTACGTGGCGCAGACTCGGGAGTCCCCCGCGGGCGGTGGGCCCGTCGCCGCCCTCGCCGCTGGACTGCGATCACTCGACGACCGTGCAGATCCGGAGGGCACTGCAGATCTGGTGGTGGTCATCGCGTCGGACATCCCGTTTCTCGACGCCCAGGCGGTCGTTTCGTTGATCGATTCGATGCAGAACACACAGACGGACGCCGTCTTCGCGCGCGACGATGCGGGTCGCACGCAGTTTCTGCTGGGAGTCTGGCGGTATGCCGCGTTGCGTTCCGCTGTGGCACAGCTGGATTCGGTGGAGGGCGCGCCCATGCGCACCATCCTTCCGGCCGATCATCTGGTGATCGCAGTCTCCGGTGTCGAGGACTGCGACACCCGCGCCGATCTTCTCGCCGCCCGCCTGGCCGCACGGCCGTCGGAAACGCTCGAGGTCGGCGACGCACTCCACCGCATTCGGAGCCGGATCCCCGCCCTGCCGATCAGGCGAATTCCCCTGCAGGACAGCGCCGGAACCGTCCTCGCGGAACCCCTCGTATCCCAGACCGCGTTGCCCGCAGTCGACATCTCCGCGATGGACGGGTACGCGGTCTGCGGCACCGAACCATGGACGCTCCGGTCCGACATCGCGTACGCCGGAAGCGCCGACATCGCCCGACTCACCGAAGGAACGGCCGTGCGCATCGCGACCGGCGCTGCGCTTCCGCCCGGAGCGACATCGGTGGTTCGCGACGAACACATGACCCGCGAGTCCGACGATTCGGCTCGGCGGATTCCGACGGCTCCGCAATCCGACGACACGCGTCGGCGCGGCGAGGACTGGCTGCCCGGGACCGAACTCGTCGCAGCATTCACCCCGATCGATGCGGCCGTACGGTCACTCGCCGCCAGTGCCGAGGTGTTCGAGGTGGCGGTGCGCGGTCCGGTACGCGGACGAGTAATCATCAGCGGCAACGAGATTCGATCCACCGGACCACTCGCTCCCGGCGAGACCAGGGACGTTCTCGGGTCGGTGTTGCCGGAGTATCTTGCACACTGCGGCATCACCGTCGTCGATGTGACGCTGCTCGACGACTCTGCGACGGGGTTTCGAGACGTGCTGACCCGAACCCAGGACGTGGACGTGATCGTCGTCGTCGGGGCAACCGGAGGCGGGGCGGCCGATCAGCTCCGCGCGACCCTCGCCGGCATCGATGCCGAAACCGTCGTCGGACGAATGCGCATGCGTCCCGGCGGTTCTCAGATCACCGCGGCACTGCCCGACGGCACGGTGGTGCTCGGCCTACCGGGGAACCCGCTGGCGGCCGTCGGTACCGCGATGCTCACCGCGCCCGCCATCGTCGATGCCCTGACCGGGAGAACGGTGCGCCCATCGCGGATCGGCCTGTTGTCCAACGCCGCCGAGGTTCGGTCCGCGACTCCCCGCATCGTCCCGGTCACCGCGGACGGCACGCGGTGGCGAGCAGATACCCAGGTCCGCACGGCGCACCTGGGTCACCTCGTCGGCCGCGACGCACTGGCTGTGATTCCGGCCGAGGTCAGCGCCGACGAGCCGGTGACAATTCTTCCGCTGCCGCACCGCTAGATTCACCGAGAGAGCGAACACCCTCGCGATACCGAGCGACAACGAGATCGACGATCGCGGCATGCACTCCGAGGGGTTCACCGACGCCGTCGGCCCCGGCGTCACCCAAACGAGTGTGAAAGAGCCCGCGCGCCAACAGATACGACGCCACGAACACACGTGTGTGCCCGGCTTCGCGCAGAGTCGACACCGCGTCGGACACGGTGGGAGTACTGGTGGCGACGTACCCGATCCGTACCGGGACCCGAGAGACGTCGGCCAGCATCGCTGCCGCGCGCCGGTGTTCTTCCAACGCTCGAGCGTCGGAAGATCCTGCGGCAGCGAGCACGATGCAGTCACCCGCCTGCCATCCTGCATCGCGCAATCGGTCCAGCATGACCTCGGCCAGCACCCGGTCGGGTCCGAGAGCGCGGGTGACCGCAACCGACGTGTGGGCGCTGTCGGCGATCTCTCGCGGCACATCGGTGTGGACGTGGTAACCCGATGCAAGGAAAGCGGGAACCACGACCGCCGACTCGGGGGTGTCACGCAGCACCTCGGCCGGGGACGGCCCGAGTACGTCGACGAATGCCACGCGCGTGGTACCGATCTGCGTCGAGACGGCATCGGCGAGTGCGGCGATCATCTCGACACCACGGGGGTTCCGGGTGCCGTGTGCAACCAACACCAAAGTCGGTGTCATCAGTACTTTCCCCCTTCTACGACGGCCGCACGTGCGCGCACGGCAGGCTCGTCGGGATCGCAGTCCGTTTCGGTCTCTATGTGATCGAGTGCGATGCGATAGCCACGCTTGACCACGGTCTGGATCGCTTTCGGCGCGCCGAGCGATGACCTGAGTCTGGTCATCGCGGTTTCCACCGCATGGGTGTCGCCGCCTCCGCCCGGCAGCGAGGCCAACAGGTCCTCACGGGAGACGACGCGTCCGGGATTGCGGGCCAATGTCTTCATCAGTGCCATGCCTGCCGGGGACACCGGTCGGACTTCACCGTCGACCACCACGCACTTACCGCGGACGCTGACGACGTGCCCGCCGGCATGCAGCCGGCCGGTTCGCCTCGGCAGTTCCTCGGCGATGTGCCGCGCGAGTGCCCCCAGACGCGCCCGTGCGGGCTGCGTGGTGGCCACGTTCAGTTGCTCGAGGGGCGCGGCCGTGACCGGTCCGACGCACACCGGCAGCACCCTCGATCGCATGGATTGCAGCAGAGGTTCGAGCACGCCGTTCTCGTCGGCGCGCATCAGCATCGACGCCACCGCCGGTGCCGAGGTGAAGCTGAGGGCGTCGAGATCGCCGACGACGACGGCTTCGATCATGCGGTCCATCGGGCTCTGGTCGTCGGGCGCGGTCCAGCGGTACACCGGCACCGGAACCACTTCGGCTCCTGCGCAGCGCAACACCTCGCAGAAGTCGGGAACAGGCTCCCATTCGGTGGTCGCGCCGTGCAGCTGCACGGCGACGCGTTTGCCCTCCACCCCTTCGGCGAGCAGATGTTCGAGTACCTCCGCCGAGGACTCCGAGGCGGGCGACCATTCCTCGCGCAGATCGGCCGCTCGGATGGCACCTTTCGCCTTAGGTCCGCGAGCCAGCAGGCGCGACGCGCCGAGTGCGCGCCCCAGTTCTTCTGCCCGACCCCACCCGTCCGCCGCCTCGATCCAGCCGCGAAATCCGATTCCTGTTGTGGCGACGGTGATCTCGGGCGGATCAGCGATGACGGCGGCGGTGACGCGTTCGAGTTCGGCGTCGTCGGCCAGTGGGATGATGCGAATTGCGGGGGCATGCATCACGGTGGCCCCGCGCCGCTCGAGCAGAGTCGCGAACTCCTCCGCCCGACGCGACGCGGTGATCCCGACGGTGAACCCGGCCAGAGGCGTTGCTGCCCCGGCGATTTCGCTCACGTAGAACCGCCGCGCACGAGCACGACGCCCTCGACGCAGGAGACCTCGAACGATCCGAGGGTGACCTCCGGGTCATCGAGGCAGCGCCCGTCGGCCAGGGAGAAGACCTGCTTGAGCAGCGGCGATGCAACGGTGGGTTCACCCCCACGGTCTCCCACCAGTCCGCGTGACATGACTGCTGCACGTCCGTACGGATCGATGTTGCCCACCGCGAACAGTCGTCCGTCGTCGAGCAGAAACAGCGCTGCCTGGGTGCCGCCTCGCAGGAGCACCGCCACTCCGCGCCCGGGAATCAGCGCGTCGAGTGTGCAGGCCGGGGTCCAATCACGAGCGATGCCGTTCGGTACCGCTGTTGGTGACTTCACTGTTGATGAATCGATGACAGTCATGGCGCACCTCCTGATCAGCTATTCCACGTTGCTTGTGTTTCTGACCCGTTAAGTCGCGATTACTCGTCTGTGCACATGCACTCAGTTTCGTGACCTGCCGGTTGTCAGCTCCCGCGTCGGCTCACGCGCCGATGCGCGGCATTCCCATCAGCACGGGTACCTTGCGCGCCCCGGACTCGTCGAACGCGATGGTGGGGTCGGCCTCGTCCGGAGCATTGACGAAGGAGACGAATCGACCGAGCTTCTCGTCGTCTTCGAGCACGCCTGCCCACTCGTCCTTGTATCCGGCGACATGGCGTCCCATGTCGGCCTCGAGCTCCGCACCGATCCCGAGACTGTCCTCGCACACGACCGCTCTGAGGTGATCGAGTCCCCCGTCGAGCGATTCGAGCCACGGTGCCGTGCGCTGCAGCCGATCGGCAGTGCGCACGTAGAACATGAGGTAGCGGTCGATGTAGCTGACCAGGGTGGCATCGTCGAGGTTGGAGGCCAGCAATTGAGCGTGCTTGGGTGACTGACCGCCGTTGCCGGCCACGTACAGATTCCAGCCGCCCTCCGTCGCGATGATTCCGACGTCCTTGCCGCGAGCCTCGGCGCATTCTCGTGCGCAGCCCGAGACCCCGAACTTGATCTTGTGCGGCGACCGCAGACCTCGGTAGCGGTTCTCGAGATCGACCGCCATCCCCACCGAATCCTGGACGCCGTAACGGCACCAACTCGATCCGACGCAGCTCT
The DNA here is from genome assembly GCF_040636045.1 of Rhodococcus sp. NPDC006774. Classification (NCBI taxonomy): domain Bacteria; kingdom Bacillati; phylum Actinomycetota; class Actinomycetes; order Mycobacteriales; family Nocardiaceae; genus Rhodococcus; species Rhodococcus sp. NPDC006774. The sequence goes on from NZ_JBEYIW010000015.1 coordinate 48,291, forward strand.
TGACCGTCCGCAGCGACTTTCCGTAGGCCTGGCCCGATTCCATACCCGCGTCCACGAGGCGCTTCCAGATCGCCGGTAGCTGCTCGACGCGGGCACCGAACATGTCGATGCGCTGACCTCCGGTCACCTTGGTGTACAGCCTGAAATCGCGGGCGACCTCACCGATGACGATCAGTTGCTCGGGCGTGCACTCGCCGCCGGGCATCCGGGGCACAACCGAGTACGTGCCGTTCTTCTGGATGTTGGCCAGGAAGTGGTCGTTGGTGTCCTGCAGCGACGCCTGCTCACCGTCGAGAATGTGATCCGAGGAGGTCGACGCGAGGATCGACGCGACGACGGGCTTGCAGATGTCACACCCCGCTCCCGCACCGTACTTGGCGATCAGCGAGGAGAAGGTGCGGGTGTTCGTGGCCCGCACGATCTCGAACAGCTCGGCTCTGGACTGAGAGAAGTGCTCGCACAACGACTTCGAGAGGACAACACCGGACGCGGCGAGCAGCGACTTGATCGAGGGCAGGCATCCGCCACAGGTGGTGCCCGCGGTGGTGCAGCTCTTCACGGCCGCCAGATCGCAGGCCCCATCGGCGATCGCCGAGCAGATGGCACCCTTGCTCACGCCGTTGCAGGAACAGATCTCGGCGTCGTCGGGAAGTGCGCCGATCCCGACCTGTTCGGCCGCCGGTGAGATCAGGGCTCCCGGGTCGCCGGGCAACTCGCGTCCGACGAGCGGACGCAGCAGCGAGTACGCGGAAGCATCGCCGACGAGGATGCCGCCCAGGAGGGTCTTCGCGTCGTCGGTCACGACGAGCTTGGCGTACGTGCCCTTGGGCGCATCGCTGAACACCACCTCGAGCGCACCAGGGGTGGCCGCCATCGCGTCGCCGAAACTGGCGACGTCGACACCCATCAGCTTGAGCTTGGTGGACATGTCTGCACCCGGGAATTGTGCTGCGCCACCGAGCAATCGGTCGGCCACGACCTCCGCCGTCGAATATCCGGGAGCGACCAGCCCGTAGCACCGACCCTCGACGGCGGCACATTCGCCGATCGCGTAGACGGCAGGGTCGGAGGTACTGCAGCCGATGTCGACCATGATGCCGCCGCGCTCACCGACCTCGAGGCCACTCTCGCGTGCCAGCCGATCCTGGGGACGCACACCGGCGGAGAACACCAGCAACGCGGCGTCGATGGTGCTGCCGTCGCTCAGCTCGACCGTCAGGCCGGCGCTGTCGTTCTCGGAGATCGACGACGTGCCCACTCCCACATGTACGTTCAGCCCGAGTTCGGTGACGAGGCGGGCCAACAGCGCACCGCCGCCCTCGTCCACCTGCAGCGGCATCAATCGTGGAGCGAACTCGATGACGTGCGGGGTCATGCCCATCTTCTTCAGCGCGTTCGCCGCTTCGAGCCCGAGCAGACCACCGCCGACCACCACACCGACGGCTCCCGGTCCCGCAGCGTCGGCGCGGGCACGGATCTTGTCCAGGTCGTCGAGGGTGCGGTAGACGAAGCACGCGGGCAGGTCGTGTCCGGTGATCGGCGGCACGAACGGGTAGGAACCGGTGGCGAGGACAAGAGCGTCGTACTCGACCGCGTCTCCCGCCGAGGTCACGACGGTGCGGTGGTCACGGTCTATGCGATCGGCACGTACTCCGGTGCGCATCTCGACGAGTGTGTCGCCGGGATAATCGTTCCCCGCCAGAGCGAGTTCCTTGTGGTCCCAGGCACCGACGTAGGACGACAGTCCCACCCTGTCGTACGCCGCCAGTGCCTCCTCGCACAGGACCGTGACCTTCCACTCGGCCGCCTCGTCGCGCGCACGCAACGCTTCGACGAATCGGTGTCCGACCATCCCGTGACCTACCACTACCGCGTTCTTCATTGCGGGTCCTTCCGATCTACGTTGCCGTGCAGGGCGTTTCGTCATTGCCGGTGATGGATCCTCAGACGGCTACCGGTGCGTCGGCGTCGGCGGAATTCGTCTTGCGCAGGTAGATCGCCCAGGTGACGATCGCGCAGACGATGTAGAAGCCGAGGAACACCCAGAATGCCGTGGTCGCGGACTTCGCGGTACCCGAGTACGACGCCCGCAGCACCAGGTTGATTCCGACGCCGCCGAGAGCGCCGATCGCACCGGCGATACCGATGAGGGCACCGGACATCTTGCGCGACCAGTGCTGTTGCTCGTCGACCGTCATGCCCTGAAGCTGAGCAGATTTCGCAGCGAAGATGGCGGGGATCATCTTGTAGACCGATCCGTTTCCGAGGCCCGAGAGCAGGAAGAGGGCGATGAATCCGACGACGAAGAGCACCATCACCGTTCCGCTGGCCGCCCCGGGAGTCGAATCGTCCCAGGTGCTGGCCGCGACCAGAATTCCGGTGGCGAACGTCATGGCCACGAACGTGTACAGGGTGATCTTGCCGCCGCCGATCTTGTCGGCGAGCTTGCCGCCGAACGGCCGCGACAACGACCCGAGCAACGGTCCGATGAAGGCGATCTGAGCGGCCTGCAGCGATGCCTGCGCCTGCAGAGCGGGAGTTGCGGGTGCCCCGTCGGTGAGTCCGGCGAGGAAGTTGATCTGCAGTACCTGCCCGAACGCGAAGCTGAAGCCGATGAACGATCCGAACGTGCCGATGTACAGGAAGGCGATCCACCACGAGTCCGAGAACTTCAACACGTCGATCATGGAGCGCCCGTTGGTCTTCTGGTTGTCCAGGTTGTCCATGTACAGCGCGGCACCGACGGCGGCCAGCGCGATGAAGACGAGATAGACGGCGCACACGATCTCGGGGGCGGTGTTACCGATGGTGGCGATGACCAGCAAGCCGATGAGCTGGATGACGGGCACACCGATGTTGCCGCCGCCCGCGTTCAAGCCGAGAGCCCATCCCTTCTCGCGCTGCGGATAGAACGCATTGATGTTCGTCATCGAGGACGCGAAGTTACCGCCGCCGAGTCCGGCGAACGCCGCAACGATGATGTATGTGGTGTACGACGCCGGGTTGAGCATGAAATACATCGTCAGCACGGTGGGGATCAGCAACACCAGAGCACTGAAGATGGTCCAGTTACGCCCACCGAACTTCGCCGTGGCGAAGGTGTACGGAATCCGCAGGATCGCGCCGACGAGTGTGGGGACGGCCACGAGGAAGAATTTGCCCGCGGCGTCGATGCCGTAGACCGACAACGGCATGAACAGCACCATGACCGACCAGATCGACCAGATCGAGAATCCGACGTGCTCGGCGATGACCGACCAGATCAGATTGCGCTTGGCGATCTGCTTGCCGCCGGCCTCCCATGCCTCGACGTCCTCGGAATTCCAGTGCGCGATGTGATGATTGACGGAGACGGGAACCGTTCCGGGCGGAACGGTCGCCGTGGTGGCTGAGCCGGCATCTGCCGAAGCGCTGCGAGAAAGGCTGGTCACGTGTGGCCTCCTGATCGGTGTGTGGACCGAACATAGGAAAGCCATGTTGCAGCGGCGCTGCGTGCGATGACTCGGAAGATTAACTCGGTCTCACGCGATCACGGGCACCGACGTGAGATGAAGCGTCAACGGTCGTCGTGCGTCACCAGGTGTCTTCGAGCATCCTCGGTCGGCAGCACAGGAATCCTCCGACCAGCAGAACCGCCACACACCCGGTCAGCAGCACCAACGAGAGTCCCCATCCACCGGACTGCGTGTGCAGCAGCCCGAACAGAATCGGACCGGTCGAGGACACCACGTAACCCAGTCCCTGAGTGAACCCCGACAGCGAGGACGATCCCACCGCGGTACGCGTCCTGAGGTTGATCAGCGTCAGCGACATCGGGAAGGTCATCGTGCCCAGCCCGACCAGGCACACCCACACGACCGTACCGGCGGCAGGCGACCAGTGCAGACCCGAGAAGCCGCCGAAATAGCAGACTGCGGCGACCACCACGAGGCCGAACGGATTACGCACTCGCGCACAGAGAGTCGGCGCGGCCAGCGACGTGACCAAGCCCATCGCGCCGAAGGCCGCGACAGAAGCACCGGCCAAGCCTTCTCCGATCCCCGCATCGATCAACAGCGTCGGCAACCAGGTGAGCATGGAGTAGGTGATCAGGGAGGTCATTGCGAACATCATCACCATCCCCCACGCCAGCGAGGATCGATGAATTCGGCCGCTCGGTTCCACGCGCACCGCGGCCGATCCGGACTCGGCCGAGACGTCCTTCTCGTCGTGGCCGCGTCGGGCCACCACCACACCGAGCCACGGCAGTGCGGCCGCGACGCCGACCACGGCCCAGATCCCGATGGACACACGCCATCCGTGCGCGTCGGCGATGGGTACCGCGAGCAGCGGCGGGACCATGGTGCTGATCTGCATGACGCAGATGTAGACGGTGCTCACCACAGCGAGACGATCGGAGAAGTACCGCTTGACCAACGGCGGGATGACGACGTTTCCGATCCCCATTCCCGCGAGGGCGATCGCGGACAGGGCGAGCAACGAGGCGGTGTTCGGCGCGAATGCACGGGTGGCCATGCCGATGGTGGTCAGTGCCATGGCCAGCAGCGCAGCTCGCTCGAGACCGGTGCGCTTGGCGAGAAACGGTGTTGCCAGACCGAACACGGCGAACATCGCCGGGGGCAACATTCCGACGACGCCGACAACCGTGTCGCCGAACTCGAGGTCGGTGCCGATCCTGCCGAAGAGCGGGCTGATCGAGGTCACTGCCGCCCGCAGCGTCAGTGCTGACAGAACGATTGCGGAGAAGACGAGAATTCGCCCGCGCAGGAGCGAGGTACCGACGGTTCGGGCGGCGGGGACGGTAGGCGCACTCACCGCGTAATCATAGGATGACCGGATCATTGGGTGCAAAGCATTACTATCGACGCTGCAACGTCCCCGGCATGAGGAGCCCACGTGCGGCAGGTCCAGCGATCGAGCCTGATCTCCCAGGTGACGGCTGCGCTGCGCGAGGAGATCACCTCGCAGCGATGGCCGGTGGGTACCCGCATTCCCACCGAACCCGAACTGTGCGAGATGACCGGCACCGGGCGAAACACCGTGCGTGAAGCAGTGCAGGCACTCGTCCACGCAGGCATGGTCGAACGCAGGCAGGGTTCGGGCACGTTCGTCATGACGTGCTCCGACCTGGGCGGAACCTTGGGAAAGTACTTCTCGGACGCTCGGCACCGCGACGTCACCGAGCTGCGCGAGACACTGGAAGTCACCGCGGCGGCTCTTGCCGCCGACCGACGCGACGACGACGACATCGTCGCGATGCTGAGCGCGCTGGCCGATCGCAATGCGGCGTGGTCCGACGAAACGCCGCTGGCGGATGCCGTTCGGATCGACGCACGGCTGCACCGCGCCATCGTCGCGGCCAGCCACAACGCCATCTATCTGGAGTTCTACGATTCACTGCTGCCGGTGATCCACGACGCCATGCGCCACCATGCGATCGAGCACGACGACGATTACATCGACGAACACACCGCACTCGTGGCGGCGGTCATCGACGGCGACGCCGCCCGCGCGATGCATGCCGCTCGGTCTCTGTTCCACGAACTCTCCGAATCACCGGCTCGCGCAGAGGAACTCCCGGCTCGCGCACCAGAACTCACAGAATGAGGCGCACCAGATCTGCTGTTCGTGCCAAGCCGGGGAAGGCCTCCGACGTCGAACGTGGGTGAAGCGCGTGCACTGCGAGACGAAAGATCAACGCGCGCAACAACATCTGCGGCCATTCCGGTAGATCGTCCCAGCGGCCGACCAGACCGTCGTCGGCGTCACCCCAGGAGAGGGCGTCCACCACGGCCACCCCGGCAGCCCACGGCGCGGGACGCCAGTACGGGGTGATGTCACTGATTCCGGGGGCATCGCTTCCGGAGAACAACACCGTTCCGAACAGATCACCGTGCACCAACTGATCAGGCGACTCGACTGGCTTGCGTAGTGTCGCAAGCTGTTTGACCAATTCCAGGCTGCTCTTGCCATCGCTGGACGACGGCTCGGGTGCCCCTGCACCGCGAGCCGAGCGCAGTGGGACCGCCTCCCATGCAGCTCTGTCGGCAGCAACGAACACGTCCACGTCGGCCCACGGCGCCACGGGCGGCTGAACCAGGAATCGGGGTCGCTCGAGTTGCGCGGTCGCCGCATGCAACCGCATCGACAACGAGATCACCTCGTCGTGGCGGGGCTCCGGTTCACCGGCGACGAACGTGTCCGCTCGCCAGCCCGACACGACGTAACGGCCGTCGGTGGAACGCACCGGTCGGGCGAGACGAACCCCGTCCACGGTCAAGGTCTCGCGCACCTTGGCCGACCACGCGGCGCGGGCATGGTCTGCCACCGGAGACAGCACGACGTCGCCCAGACGCCATCCACCGTCCCAGTCCGCGCCGAGAGGTGCAGGCTCGACATCGCGCAGCCCGAACGTAGAGATCACGTGCTGAGGAGGTTCGACAGAGCTCACGAGCGCCACGCTACCGCCGATCGCGGTGCCACTGCGAACGACGCGCACACACGGACCGCATCAGTACATGGGCAGACCGGGATCGATCTGCTTGGCCCACTCCACTATTCCGCCGTGCAGATGGGAGGCGTCCGAGAAACCGGCACCGACGAGGGCGGAGAGCACCTCTGCGGACCTGATGCCGGTTTTGCAGTAGAGCACGATGGGGATGTGCTGCGGGAGATCTGCCATTGCGGCCCCCGACAGAATTCGATCCTTGGGTATCGAACGCGCACCGTCGATGCGGACGATGTCCCACTCCACCGGCTCACGCACGTCGATGAGGGCAACCTCGCGACCGGACTGCATCATTGCGTGCAGCTCCGCCGGGGTGATCGACTCACCGGTGGATTCGGTGGCCGGGACCACTCCGCAGAATGCCTCGTAATCGATCAGCTCGGTGATCGGCGTTCGATGCGGGTCCCGAGTCAGACCGACGGTTCGATAGCTCATCGCCAGGGCGTCGTAGATCATCAATCGACCCAGCAACGTCTCGCCGATTCCGGTGATCAGCTTGATGGCCTCGGTGACCATGACCGACCCGATCGACGCGCACAGCACCCCCAGCACCCCACCCTCGGCGCACGAGGGCACCATGCCCGGCGGCGGAGCCTCGGGGTACAGGTCGCGATAGTTGATGCCTGCGTCGCCGGGGGCCCGATCCCAGAACACCGACACCTGCCCCTCGAACCGGTAGATCGAACCCCACACGTACGGGATTCCGACCAGGGCAGCCGCGTCGTTGACGAGGTATCGGGTGGCGAAGTTGTCGGTCCCGTCGAGCACGAGGTCGTACTGCCGAAAGAGCTCGAGCGCGTTCGACGAGTCGAGTCGAACACGGTGCAGCGCCACCTCGACGCCGTCGTTGAGTTCGAGAATCGAGTCCCTGGCGCTGTCGGCCTTCGGACGACCCACGTCGGATCGGCCGTGAATGATCTGCCGTTGCAGGTTCGACAGTTCGACATCGTCGAATTCCACGATGCCCAGAGTTCCGACACCGGCAGCTGCGAGATACAGCAGCGCGGGTGAACCCAGTCCCCCGGCACCGACGACGAGCACGCGGGCGTTGCGCAGTCGCTTCTGACCGTCGGTTCCGACACTGGGGATGATCAGGTGCCGGCTGTACCGCGCGACGTCCTCGGGCGTCAGTTCGCCTGCGGGTTCGACCAGCGGAGGTAGGTGGACCACGACGCAGCGACGCTCCTCGAATCGACACGGCGGCCGGTGACCCGATCGCCACGTTCGAATCTAACTCAGCCCGTCCGACACTCGGCCGATCAGCCTCGCGGGTAGGGCCACGGATTGAATCGGCACGTCTTGCCGTCCATGGGCACGACGCCCGCCGGGTCCAGTCGCGCGATGTCGTCGTTGGACGTCCCGAACGTCTGCTGCATCATCACCGGGGCGAGCCCGCCGTCGGTCTCGCACGGCTGGTGCTGTTGGTAACCGATCGCGTGGCCGACCTCGTGATTGATCTGGTACTGGCGGTACGAGCCGATGTCGCCCTGGAACGAGATCGCCCCGCGCACCCATCTCGGCTCGTTCAGCACCACTCGCTCGATGCCGGGGTTGTAGCAGGAGACCTCGAGTTGGATGTCGTAGCCACAGGCCTGCCGGATCGACATCTGCGACGTCAGCGAGATCCTGAAGTCGGGATCGCCCTGATCGATTCGACGGAATCCGAACCGTGGGTCGTTCGTCCAACTCTTGGGGTTGGCGAGGGTCTGATCCACCAAGCGGCCGAACGACTCGTCGCCGCCGAACCCGACCGTGTCCACGCCGTCCTCGACCTCGACCGTGAAGGTGAACACCCGCTCGGTCCCCTGCCCCACCTGCTCGGTGGTGCCAGGCACGGTGTGCCACGTTCCGGCTCCCTGCACTGCGAACGGACCACCGTCGGGCAGCTCACCCGACGAGATCGACGCCGCGAAATTGCCGTCGGCCTGTGGCGGCACGCCGATGATTCCGGTGCCCGACGTCGTATCCGAACTCAAGGTGCCGAATCCGGGATCGGCGTTGGTGGACTGCGCGACAGTGCCGGTGACGGGGTCACCGGTGCGCACGGCATCGAAGACGACGAGTGCGGTCACCACGATCAGAATCGGCACCGCGTACGCCCGCCATCCGTAGGTGGACGCGAACTTTCCGAGCTTGCTCTGCTTCTTGACGTCGCGTTCCGGACGACGACTGCGCTGCTTGACCTCGCGTTGTGTCGGGTCCCACTGAGCGCGGAGCGGTTGATGCGACCCGCGACTTCCCACGGTGCGTGGGTAATCGTCCGACCGATCGTCGTACCCCTCGTCGACGCCGCCCGACTGCACACCACCGCGGATACGCGGCCCGCCTCGGTCAGTCACTCGCTCACGATCTCACAATCCTCACCGCCCGCCGCTCGGCACGCCGATACCGGGACGGGAACTATCGGGTTTCAGGTACGAAAACATCGTACGAACAAACCGCTCGACGTGATCCGGTATTGCCCACTTTCCGCAACGGTCCCCCAGGATCCCGTGAGTGAAGGCAGCCACGCGTATCGTTGCCCGTGATCTGCGCTACGAGCGGTCCGAACCGACGGCCACCCGCCGGAAGTTCATGCCGGACAGTTCGTTGTCGAACCAAGACGAGCGCAGTTGTCGACGCGGATGGGAACAGAATTCATGACAGATCTCGACGACCGGCGGTCTTCCGACCGGCCGGCCACCACCGGTAATCGCCGCAGCGCACGGTTGCCGCGCGATGCCCGTCGGGCGCAACTGCTCGCTGCTGCGAGCGAAATATTCGTGACCCGCGGATATCACGCGTCCGGAATGGACGAGATCGCCGAATGCGCGGGCGTCAGCAAGCCGGTCCTGTACCAGCACTTCCCCGGAAAGCTCGAGCTGTACCTGGCGGTGCTGCAGAGCTACGTGGACACCCTGATCGCAGGAGTACGCCAGGCCCTGCGCTCGACCACGGACAATCGGCAGCGCGTTCGTGCTGCGGTGCTGGCGTTCTACGACTTCGTCGACACCGACACTCAGGGATTCCGCCTGGTCTTCGAGTCCGATCTGATGGGCGACCCGCAGGTCAACTCTCGCGTCGAGCAGGCAACCGAAGCGTGTGTCGACGCCGTCTTCGACCTGGTTGCCCACGACTCCGGACTCGATCCCTACCGGGCCCGCGTGCTGGCCGTCGGTCTGGTCGGTGCAAGCCAGTTCACCGCTCGGTACTGGCTCGAGGCCGACCGGCCGATTTCCAAGGAAGACGCCGTCGACACCACGGTGTCACTGGCCTGGGGCGGTCTGTCACACGTGCCCCTGCAGTCACCGTAGATACCGACCCACGAACGCAACACGCCCCTCACTCGATTCGAGTGAGGGGCGTGTCGTGCGTACCGAGCAGTCTCAGGCGGTCGCGAATCCGACCTTCCGAGCATCGGACGGACCGATCTCGACGTACGACACCTTGGAAGCCTGGATCAAGAACTTGCGTCCCTTCTCGTCCTCCAACGACAGCACTCCGTCCTTACCGGCGAAGGCGGTCGATACGAGCGCTTCGACCTCGGCCGGGGACTGCGTGCTGTTCACGACGAGCTCACGGGAACTCTCCGAAACACCGATCTTGACCTCCACGGTCAACCTCCGAACTCTCGACAACTCTGCTCACGCCAGGCTAGTGCAGCGGCGTCGAACCAGACGCCCGACGCCCTGTGCTGTCAGCGAACACCGCCCTGTGCTGCCGGCGAACACCGGCCACAGCGGTCAGTCCAGTCCGAGTGAGGACATCCGTTCCGCGTGCTGTTCCTGCATGCGGTCGAACAGTGCGACGACACCGTTGAGGTCTCCCGACGCGGTGATGACGAGATCGGTCAGTGACTCGCGGCGCGCGAGCACGAACTGCGCCTGGGTGATGGCCTCGCCGAGCAGACGACGACCCCACAGCATCAGGCGCGCCTTCTCCTGCGAGCTCGCGCGAACCCGGTCTGACACCTCGTGCACCACGAACTCCGAGTGCCCGGTCTCGGCAAGCACGTCGCGAACGATCTCGGCCACGTCGGGGTCGAGACTGTGCGCGATCTGCCGGTAGAAATCGGCCGCGATGCCGTCTCCCACGTATGCCTTGACCAGTGACTCCAACCACGTCGACGGAGTCGTCGACTCGTGGTACTCGTCCAGGGCGCGAACGAACGGATCCATCGAGGCGTAGACGTCGAGACCGCGGTCCGACAAGGCCTTCTGCAAGGTCTCGAAGTGGCTCATCTCTGCAGCCGCCATGCTCGCGAGCGCGACACGCCCCTCCATGGACGGAGCCATCCGAGCGTCGTCCGCCAGGCGATAGAACGCAGATATCTCGCCGTATGCGAGCACCGCGAACAGATCCGGGATACCGGGGTGATCGTGCGCGATCGCCGGCTCGACTCGGTCCGACTCGATGAGCGTGGTGGGTGAAACAGAGGACGACGGCTCCGACGAATGGGCTCCCATGCGGCAATCGTAGTCCCGTGCCCGACGCCTCGTCTCGGCGCGCGCCGGACCCGCCGTGACCTGCCGACAATGGAGAAATCCGTTCGGCAAGCTACCATGGTGCTCGATCGTCGCTCGCGGACCGATGAAACGGACCGAAGAATCACGCGACGGTCATCGATAATGTGTGCGCACCTGATCCGGGTCGCCTCGACAGCTTCGCCGCAGCGGACATCGCAGTTCGCGGCCGCGCTGAGGCTGACGGCGACATCACATCGGATCGAGGGCATCGACTTCGGCCGGCAATAGGCCTATGCCCTTCCTCGTGCGCACGTTCGACCACGAGGAAGGCCAGTCCCCTGAGCAAGATAGTCATCGACCAAGAGTCCGACACCGGCGACACCACGCTGTCGGCGCAGCTGGACGACACGCACGTACCCCCCACTTTCGCCGAGCTGAACGTGGATCCCTCCATCGTTCGCGCGCTCTCCGAGATGGGAATCGAGCGCACGTTCGCCATCCAGGAGTTGACGCTGCCACTCGCCATCGCGGGCGACGACCTCATCGGTCAGGCACGCACCGGAATGGGCAAGACGTTCGGCTTCGGTGTTCCCCTGCTGCACCGACTCGCCACGGACAACTCCGGCACCTCCCCGCTCGACGGCACCCCCCGCGCCCTGGTGATCGTGCCGACCCGTGAACTGTGCGTTCAGGTCAGCTCCGACCTCGAGAACGCGTCCAAGTACCTCAGCGGCGCGAACGGCCCCGTCAAGGTGCTCTCCATCTACGGTGGCCGTCCGTACGAGGCGCAGATCAGCGCGCTGCAGAACGGCGTCGACGTCGTCGTCGGTACCCCGGGCCGTCTGCTCGACCTCGCCAAGCAGAACCACCTGATCCTCGGCAAGGTCGGGGTCCTGGTTCTCGACGAGGCCGACGAGATGCTCGACCTCGGGTTCCTCCCCGACATCGAACGCATCCTCGGCATGGTGCCCGACAAGCGTCAGACGATGCTCTTCTCGGCCACGATGCCGGGTCCGATCATCACCCTCGCCCGGACGTTCCTGACGCAGCCGACGCACATCCGCGCCGAAGAGGCCGAGTCCTCGGCCGTCCACGACCGCACCGCCCAGCACGTCTACCGGGCCCACGCCCTGGACAAGGTCGAGATGGTCGCCAAGGTCCTCAAGGCCGAGGGTCGCGGCGCGACGATGGTGTTCACCCGCACCAAGCGCACCGCCCAGAAGGTCGCCGACGAATTGGCCGAGCGCGGATATTCGGTCGGTGCCGTGCACGGTGACCTCGGCCAGGTCCAGCGTGAGAAAGCCCTCAAGTCGTTCCGAACGGGCAAGATCGACGTTCTGGTGGCGACCGACGTCGCAGCACGCGGTATCGACATCGACGACGTCACCCACGTCATCAACTACCAGTGCCCCGAGGACGAGAAGACCTACGTGCACCGCATCGGCCGCACCGGCCGTGCAGGACGCACCGGCATCGCGGTCACTCTGGTCGACTGGGACGACATCCCCCGTTGGCAGCTGATCGACAAGGCTCTCGATCTCGGCATGCCGGATCCTGTCGAGACCTACTCGAGCTCACCGCATCTGTTCACCGACCTCGGTATCGCCACCGACGCCACCGGCACCGTACGCAAGGCACCCTCGCGCGCCCCGGAGAAGACGGACGAAGACGGCGAGGCGACAGCAGCGCCTGCGGCCGACGCGTCGACGGCGACCAAGCCGCGCCGCTCGCGCAGTCGCCGTCGCACCCGCGCAGGTCAGGACGGCGACAACGCAGCCGCCACCTCCGTCGCATCGGCCGATTCCGCACCAGCCGCGAATTCGGTTGCCGAGCAATCGGATACGTCGGATGCGGGGTCCACAGGCACGGTGACGAAGACTGCTCCGCGCCGCCGCAGGCGTCGTCGCCCCAGTGGATCGTCCGCCGATGCCGGACCGTCGACTGCGAGCGCATCGGAGTAATCTCCCGCCGTGCTGGCTCCAGAACGTCGGACGAGAACCGACCTCGTCGTCGCCGCCGTCATCGCAGTGGTCGTGGTGGTTGCCGCGAGCATCGCGTGGTTCACCGGTGATGCTCGCGGAACTACATCGATGCCGGCCGACGAGCCACTGCCTCAGGCCGAACCCGCAGCCGCGGTGCCTACGGCGTTCACCGAATTGTGGCGCGCGCCGAGCGCAGCAACGGATTCGACGCGAACCCCGCTTCCTGTCGTCACCGGATCCACGGTGGTGACTGCGGACGGGGGCTCCGTCCTCGGCCGCGATCCACGGTCCGGTGAGCAATCCTGGTCGTACACACGCGATCTCCCGCTCTGCTCGGTGGTCGCGTCGTGGAACACCGCAGTCGCGGTCTACCGCGACGACCGCGGCTGCTCTCAGGTGACCGAACTCGACGGAGCAACCGGAGAACGCAAGGCACAACGCACATCCGACGCCGACGATGCGATCCGACTGTCCTCCGATGGCACGTACGTGACGTCGAGGGGCGACACCCGCATGGAGCTGTGGCGGTCGGACATGGTTCGCACCCTCGAATACGGTCGCGTCGATGCCCCGGTCAATCCGGGCAGTCAGCCCAGAACCGGGTGCACGCTGCTGTCCTCGGCGTCCACGAACGCACGGACGGCCGTACTGGAACAGTGCCCGGGAGAGACTGCTGCCCGATTGTCACTGATCAATCCAGCACCCAAGGACGCGAGCGAACCCGAGGAGTACGGGTCGACGGTGGTACCGGAACTCGTTCCCGGACCCGACGCGCCGACTGCCGGGCGGATCATCGCGATCACGGGCAACATCGTCGCGCTGTACATCCCAGCGGAGAACGGCGCGCCCGACCGGGTGGGACTCTACGACGACACGGCCGCGAAGATATCCGAATTCATTCTCCCGGTCGTCTCCTCCCCTACCCGAGACTCTCCGAATGTGCCTGCGACGAAGGCAGGTTCGGTGCTCACCTGGTTCACCGGTGCCGGGGTCCAGGCGTTCGATGCCAACGGTCTCGGTCCTCTGTGGACCGTCCCCGGAGCGCTCGGAAGTGGAGCGGTCATGGCCGGCCGACTCCTCGTACCCGTGCCCGACGGCATCTCGGTGGTCGATCTCGCCACCGGCGCCTCGACGGCCCACATTCCGGTCGACCGAGGCGACTACGACGGACCGATACAGATGTCGGTGATCGGTGATGTGGTCGTCGAGCAACGCGGTTCCGACGTGGTCGCTCTCGGCTGACACGCCGGCACGGGCCTCGGTCTACTCCGCCGGATCGTAGGTCTTGAGATCGGCTCCGCCGTCCCAGTACGCCAACAGATTCTCGGCGAGTTCTCGATAGGCCTGCGCGCCCTTGTTCTTTCGGCCCGAGAGTACCGTCGCGCCCGATGCACTGGCCTCGGCGAAGCGTACGGTTCGCGGAATCGACGGCGCGAGAACCGGCATCGAATAGCGGTCCGAGACATCGCCGAGCACATCCCTGCTGTGCGTGGTGCGGGCGTCGAACAGTGTGGGAAGGGCACCGAGCAACGCCAGATCGGGGTTGGTGATCTGTTGTACCTCGGACACCGTTCGCAACAGCTGCCCGACCCCGCGATGCGCGAGAGTCTCGCATTGCAGAGGCACGAGCACCGACTGTGCGGCGGTGAGGCCGTTGAGGGTCAGCACTCCCAGCGACGGCGGACAATCGATGACGACGACATCGAAATCCTCGAGGATCGGTGCGAGCGCCCGCTTGAGTGCGAATTCGCGACCCGCACGCATCAGCAGCAACGCTTCCGCGCCGGCGAGATCGATCGTCGCCGGCAGCAGCACGATTCCTTCCGCGGTCTCGATCAGTACGTCCTCGACCTTGGCATCCCCGGTCAGCACTTCGTGGACCGAGGAATCGAGCTTGTCCGGGTTGTGTCCGAGCGAGAACGTCAGACAGCCCTGCGGATCGAGGTCGACCACCAGGACTCGTCGATCGAGAGCATGCAGCGCAGCCGCGAGCGAAGCCACCGTGGTGGTCTTGGCGACGCCGCCCTTCTGATTCGCTACCGCGAGAATTGTCGTCACGGCCCTGATCCTTGCCTACATCGAGCCGATGAGCGAGGGTTCGGCATCTCTCGGGCGCGTCAGTGCAGCGCGATCGGTGCCGCGGACCGCTCGGTCACGTGCTTCGTTCGGGGCAGGAAGAAGGCGGGAACGAACGTGAGGACGATCAGAACCAACGCAACCATGAAGGTGGTGCCGAAGGCCCTCGCCGAGATGTCGAAGGCCTCGACCTGGCTGGTCGCGGTCAGTGCGGGCTTTTGCTGAGCGGTCAGCACCACCGACATCAGCGCAGTACCGATCGACCCGGCTGCTTGCTGGACGATGTTCATCAACGTCGAGCCGCGTGCAACCGTCTCGTCGGTCAACGTCTGCAGAGCAGCCGTCATGATGGGCATCATCGTCGAACCGAGGCCCAGTCCCATGACGAACAGTGCGCCGATGAGCAGTGAGTAGGAGGTGTCGGTGCCGACCTGCGTGAACACCGCCATTCCTGCGGTGATGAACACCATGCCCACCAGCACGATCCTGCCGGGACCGAACTTGTCGGCGATCACTCCGGCGATCGGCATCGCGATCATCGCGCCGATGCCCTGTGGTGCGAGCAGCAGCCCGGCGGTCAACGTCGTTTCGCCGCGAAGCAGGAAATAGCTCGGGAACAGCAGACCCGCGCCCATGAAGGCGACCATGAAGAGCGTCGTGGTGATCACGGCCACGGTGAGCGATCTGTTCCCGAACAGCCGTAGATCGATCAGGGGATGCTGCACGCGCAGGGCATGGAATACGAACAGGACGATCAGCACGAGCCCGACGATGACCGGGACCAGCACCTTGACCGCGAGAACGGTTTCGGTTTCGACGACCGAGGACGCGCCGTAGAGGAACAGCGCCAGGCCTGGCGAGAGCATCAGCATGCCGCGAAAATCGAAGGACTCGGACGGAGTCGGGTTGTCCTTGGGGAAGATCATCACGGCCGCGATCAGGGCGAGGATGCCGATCGGCAGGTTGATGAGGAAGATCCAGTGCCAGCTCGCTGCCTCGATCAGCCAGCCGCCCAGGATGGGCCCTGCGATCGGCCCGATGAGCATCGGTACACCCAGCACGGCCATCACGCGCCCGATCCGCTCCGGGCCGGCGGCGCGCGTCATGATCGTCATGCCCAGTGGCATCAACATGCCACCGCCGAGTCCCTGCAGCACTCGGAAGACGATGAGCGACGTGATGTCCCAGGCGAAGCTGCACAGCACCGAACCGAGAACGAACAGCACCAACGCAGTGATGTAGAGGCGCTTGGTTCCGAACCGATCGGCAGCCCACCCGGTCAGCGGTATGACGGTGGCCAGGGCGAGCGTGTAGCCCGTCATCGTCCATGCGGCGTTGGCGTAGGTGGTGTCGAAGACGTCGGTGAACGTTCGGAGCGCGACGCTGACGACGGTCACGTCGAGTATGGACATGATGGCCCCGAGCACAACCACCCCGGCGATCTTCAACAATGCGCCGTCGAGCTTCTCCGGTGCATCGGACGACGCGGGCTTCTGCAGGTCGGTCATGGTTCTCCAGGTCGATGAGAAGGAGCTGTGAGGTAGGCCGGGGCGCACGACGGGCAGTGCTGCGTCGCCCGAGAGGGGGAAGATTCGAGACGAATGTAACCGGCCGGTAGGTCTGTACTCAATCGACAAATCGGACACATCCGCAGACCACCTATGACAAGGGCCACATCCGTACGGCAGGCATGATCGTTGGATGACCACACACGGCGGCGTCGAGGCAGGCAGAGTCGTTCTACTCCGACACGGCGAGACCGAATGGGCGCTGGCCGGTAAGCACACCGGCAACACCGACGTTCCTCTCACGAGTACCGGCGAGCAACAGGCCGTCGAGGCCGGATCGCTCCTCCGACTACTGAACCTGCGCGATCCCTTGGTGATCACCAGTCCGCGCGAGCGCGCCCGTCGAACAGCCGAGCTCGCGGGCCTGCAGGTCGATCGAACGTGGGATTCGTTGTCGGAGTGGGACTACGGCGACTACGAGGGCATCACGTCGACGCAGATCCACGAGACGGTGCCGCATTGGACCGTCTGGACTCATCCGTGTCCGGGTGGTGAGTCCATCGGCGACATCGCCGTGCGCGTCGAACTGGTGCTCTCGGTCGTCCTGCCGTTGTTGAGCGGCCGCGACGTCGTACTGGTCGGCCACGGCCACTTCTCGCGTGCACTGATCGCCGGCTGGACCGAGGCCCCCATCACCGAGGGCAAGCGCTTCGCCCTCTCGCCCGCCGCGTACTCGTTGCTGGGATTCGAGCATTCGTTTCGCCAGCTCGTCGCGCACAACGTGCACCCTTCGATTCTCACCGCTGCCACGGCACCGAAAGGAAATCCACGATGATTCGCCGCGCCACCGAGGCCGATGTTCCCGCCATCACCGCTCTCGTGCACGAGCTCGCCGCCTACGAGAAGTCGTCCTCGCTGTGCACCGTCCGAGACGAGCAGCTTCGCTCTGCGCTGTTCGGAGCTCAGCCGTCCGTGTTCGCGCACGTCGCCGAGCACGAGAGGACGGTGGTGGGGTGCGCGCTGTGGTTCTTGAACTTCTCCACGTGGGACGGAGTCAACGGAATCTATCTGGAGGATCTCTACGTGCAGCCCGCTGCGCGAGGAGGAGGCTTCGGAACCGCCCTGCTCGCCGCGTTGGCCGCCGAGTGCGTCGATCGGGGGTACACGCGGTTGGCCTGGTCGGTTCTGGACTGGAACACTCCGTCGATCGGCTTCTACCGATCGCTCGGGGCAGAGCCACAGGACGAGTGGACCACGTTCCGCCTGACCGAGGATGCATTGGCCGACCTGGCGATTCAGGCGCGTTGAACGACTACGTCACCGGAGGTCGTCGTCGACGTCGCTGTACTCGGCGGCCATCCACCGGGAGGACGGCGGACTGAACAGCAACACGAGCACGCCGACGACCACGACTCCGAGGGCGACGCCGTAGACGGTCTGATGCGATCCGGTCAACAGCGACCACACGACGGGCAGCAGCAGGAGCTGTACGACGGTGGCGATGGATCGTCCCCAGCGTTTTCCGAGGAAGAGGGCCACGCCTGCCGCCCCGACTCCGATGCCCAGGACGCCGAACCACCCCGCGGTGCCGTACCCGTTGGCCACGGCGTTGTCCCCTTCTCCGGAGAACGCTCGGACGAGCAGGACGATCGCGGCCACCAACGACGCCGCGCCCTGCGCTGCGACGAGCGCCCCGGCGGATCGAAACGTGGCCGGCGGGGTGAGGTTCTCGGGTGAGGTGGACACGCGACCAGCCTAGGCAACCGGGAGTGAAGCCCGCGGAACGACCCTGGGCCGGGAGTGAAGCCTGCGGAACGACCCAGGTGACCGGAGTGGAGCCTGCGGAACGACCCGGTTAGTGTCAGTCCTCGTGCGTGCGCTGCTGATCGTCAATCCCAATGCGACTTCTACGACGGCTGCGGCTCGGGATCTGTTGGCTCATGCGTTGTCGAGCCGGGTGCGGGTGACCGTTGCGCAGACGACCCATCGTGATCATGCGTCGGAGCTTGCTCGGGGTGCCCGTGAGGACGGGATGGGCCTGGTGATCGTTCACGGTGGTGACGGGACGGTCAACGAGGTGATCAACGGTTTGCTCGGGGTGCCGTTGCCGACCTCGATGCAGGCTGTGACGATCGGTGCGATTCCGCCGATCGCGGTCGTTCCCGGCGGTAGTGCGAATGTGTTCGCTCGTTCGCTCGGTATCGAGGCGGATCCGGTGGCGGCGACGAATCAGTTGATCGGGCTGCTCGATGCGCGGGCGCGACGGACGATCGGGTTGGGGCACTGCGACAATCGTTGGTTCACGTTCAATGCGGGCATGGGTCTGGATGCCGACGTGTGTCGGGCGATCGATGCCAGTCGTAAGGATGGCAAGCCGGTGTCCGCGACGCGCTATCTGCGGTCGGCGGTGCAGGAGTTCTTCAAACACAAGCGGCGGCCGGCTCGGTTGACGGTAGAGGTTCCGGGTCAGGATCCGTTCGAGGGTGTGCATTATGCGTTCGTGTCGAATTCGAGTCCGTGGACGTATTTGAACGCCAGGCCGGTGCACACCAATCCGGGTACCGGTTTCGATTCGGGTCTGGGAGTGTTCGGCATGCGCTCGACTGCGTTGTTCCCTACCTTGCGGGTGTCTCGCCAGTTGCTTGCGAAGGGTGCAGAACCGAAGTCTCGCAAGCTGATTCGAATCGACGATGTGCCGAGTGTCAGAATCTCCTCGACAGAGCCGGTCGGCCTGCAGATGGACGGGGACTACTTGGGCGAACGCACCGAGGCCGAGTTCTTCTCCACTCCCGACGCTCTGGAAGTGGTTGCGCCGAGCATGTGAGGGTGGCAGACATAGAGCCCCTACTGCGACGCAGAGCGCACTTTCTGTGAAATCACGAGCGAAATCTGCTCACTCGGGGTACAAAGGAGCGCAGAAGGCTAAAGCGAGCCTAACAGAGTGAGCTTGACCACGGTCACGCGCGTACCCCTTGACTTCACCTGAGTTCGTGAAAGCATTCACAAGCAACAGTGCGGAAACATTGGTTACCCACTCGTGAACAGAAGAGAAACGAAACGGCGCTTCGGCGCCCGGTAAGGAGCAGAGGATGGACTGGCGCCACAAGGCTATTTGTCGCGATGAAGATCCGGAACTATTTTTCCCGGTGGGAAACAGTGGTCCGGCGCTCGCGCAGATCGCCGATGCCAAAGTCGTCTGTACTCGGTGCCCCGTCACCGCTGAATGCCTGTCCTGGGCACTCGAATCCGGCCAGGATGCAGGAGTATGGGGCGCAATGAGTGAAGACGAGCGCCGTGCACTCAAGCGACGCAACGCACGTACGCGCGCACGCAGCTCCGTCTAGGACGCTTACGCAGCAATCAGCAGGGCCCGGTATCCACCAGCGGATACCGGGCCTTCTGCGTTCCTCGGACCTTCTACGTTCCGCGGGCCGTCGCCGAGCGCGTTACGCACTGTTCACAGAACGTGCATCAAGGCCTCGGCACACGCCGTCCCAGAGGAACCCTCAACATCGCGTCGGTTCCACCACCCGCCGACGGATGCAGACCGAGCGATCCGTTCAGTTCCACCGACACGAGCGTGCGCACGATCTGCAGCCCGAGACCCTCCGAGCGTTCCAAGGAGAACCCTGGGGGCAACCCACGCCCGTCGTCGTGGATGACCACGTCCAGCCACTTCGCGGACCGGTCGGCTCCGATTCGGACGACACCGGCCGACCCGGCGTCGAATCCATGCTCCATCGCGTTCTGCACCAGCTCGGTGAGGACCATCACCAAGGGCGTCGCCCGTTCGGCCGAGAACACTCCGAGTTTGCCCTCGCGCACCACTCGAACCCGCGGATTGACCGTCGCTACGTCCAACATGATCGGCACCAGACGATCGACGATCTCGTCGAGGTCCACTTCCTCGTCCACCGACATCGACAGCATTTCGTGCACGAGTGCAATGGACGTCACCCGACGGACCGACTCGGACAACGCCGTCCGCGCTTCCTCGTTCTCGAGTCGCCGCGACTGCAAGCGCAACAATGCCGCCACCGTCTGCAGGTTGTTCTTCACTCGATGATGGATCTCCCGGATCGTCGCATCCTTGCTGAGCAGAGCACGATCGCGTCGCTTCACCTCGGTGACATCGCGGATCAGCACTGCCGCACCGGCCGACCTCCCCCGGGGCTGCAGAGCCAGCGTGCGCACCAGAACGGTGGCACCACGTGCGTCGACCTCCATCCGGTGGCCCACGTTGCCGCTGAGCGACGACCTGATGTGGTCGGACACCTCCTGTGAGTCGAAAGGGTCCGTGACCAGAGACCGGGTGACCGAGGCCAGATCTCGACCGGACAACTCCGTCGTCAACCCCATCCGGTGGTACGCCGAGAGCGCATTGGGACTGGCGTAGTCCACCCGGCCCTCGGTGTCGACGCGGATGAATCCGTCGCCTGCCCGCGGGGACGAGTTCACATCGGTGCGCTCCTCCGGGGTGGGAAAGGTCCCCTCACTGATCATCAGACACAGGTCGTCGGCACATTCTCGATACGCCACCTCGAGCGCGCTCGGCGGTCGCAGCTGGGCGGGATTGGTGTCGCGGGTCAGCACCGCGATGACGTGCTCTCCGCAGCGCACCGGAATGCTCTCGGTCCGCGTCACCACTCCTCCGTGCACGATTTCCCGCTGCTGCAGCGCGACCATCACGTCGGGGTGCTCGGATTCGGAGATCGTCGTTCCCACGATGTCGTGAGTGAAGACCGTGGGCGCGGTGGTCGGCCGGCACTGGGCCACACACAGCACATCCGCGGTTCCACTGGACACGTCGTCGGTGCCGACCCACAGCAGCACGTCGGCGAACGACAGGTCGGCCAGCAGCTGCCACTCGCCTACGACCCGTTGAAGGTGGTCTACCGCGACGCCGGGGAGGTCCGTGTGTTCGGCCAGAAGGTCACTGAGGGTCGACACGAGATCTCACGTGACCGTTGCTCAGGAGACGACGGCGATGAGGTCGCCCTGCTGAATGACGTCGCCGACAGCGACGTCCACCGACGTGACCGTCCCGGAGGTCTCGGCCAGCACGGGAATTTCCATCTTCATCGATTCCAGGATCACGAGGGTGTCACCGACTTCGACGGCGTCGCCTCGGGCCACGACCACCTGAAACACCGTCGACACCATCTCCGCGCGAACGTCCTCGGACATCGGCGAACCCCTCTCTCACGTCACCACGAACTGCGCTGGACACCCATCGGAGACCAGGCCCGTCACAGTAAGCCAATCACACGTGGGAGACTGTAGTGAACAAACGAGAGGAGCCCATCATGGGAAAGCGTGGACGTAAGAAGCGTGCTCGTAAGGGCAACAAGGCCAACCACGGCAAACGTCCGAACAGCTGACGGTTTGCCACAAGCCGCGAGGGGCCGAGAAGCAACTGCTTCTCGGCCCCTCGTCGTTGTACGACCTGTAACTACTCGGAGTCGGTCTGGCGAATCAACACGGTCCGTCGAATCTCGACGCTGAGTCGTTCGCGCAGCCCGGCGGGTGCCTGGTCTCCCCCGCACTTGCGCGAGATCAGCCGCTTGACCTTCTCTTCGATTCCGTAGGCCTCGAAGCAGGATCCGCATTCGTCGATGTGCTTCTGCAGACGGGACCGGCTCGCCTCGTCACATTCGTTGTCGAGCATCACCCATACGTCCGCGATCACTGCCGAGCAGTCGAGGCGCTCGAACTGTGCGTCGCCGTCGGCTCCGCCGTCGATCTTTCCGGTGCCCGTCACTGGACTACCTCCTGCTCGTGCCGGTCGACTGCGCCGTCCCGGTTGAAACCTCGCTCACGCGCGACCCCAGCCAGCAGGCCCCGCAGTTGCTTGCGTCCGCGGTGCAGACGCGACATCACCGTGCCGATGGGAGTGCCCATGATCTCGGCGATCTCCTTGTACGGGAACCCCTCGACGTCGGCGTAGTACACGGCCATCCGAAACTCTTCGGGAAGGGACTGCAACGCTGCTTTGATGTCGTCGTCCGGCAGCGCGTCCAGGGCCTCGACCTCGGCGGAACGCAGGCCCGTCGACGTGTGTTCGGCGGTGGCGGCGAGCTGCCAGTCACTGATCTCGTCGGTCGGGTACTGAGCGGGCTGACGCTGCTTCTTGCGGTAGGAGTTGATGTAGGTGTTGGTGAGAATTCGGTACAGCCACGCCTTGAGGTTCGTGCCCTCACGGAACGATCGGAACGCCGAGTAGGCCTTCACGAACGTCTCCTGAACCAGGTCCTCGGCGTCGGCCGGGTTACGCGTCATTCGTAGAGCTGCGCCGTAGAGCTGGTCGAGCATCGGCAACGCGTCGCGCTCGAAGCGCTCGGTCAACTCTGCCTCGGTCTCGGCAGCTCTGCGCTCCGCGATCGCCTTCTCGTCGTCCACGTCAGCGACGGGATTGCTGGCTTCTGTCACGCTGATCCCTTCGATAGCTTCCACCGCCCAGGCTACCGCGCCCGAAGTCGACTTCTGCGAAGAGATCACCCCCTTCAACGCGAGGGGCCGTCCCGCGGTCAGCACTGCCATTCGTCATTCCTTCCGCCTGCATGCGTATCTGTTGTTGCACAACACGGCGTCGCGCCGCCGTGTTCCCGACGGGTCGCTAGAGTCCCGTGAATGGCTGCGTCCACACCCGCTCTCGCGCTGCTCACCGCACGAAAGGTGGCCCACACCGTGCATTCGTACGATCACGATGCACGGGCGCAGTCCTACGGCGAGGAGGCGGCACAGATCCTCGTCGACAGGCTCGGCGTTCGTCCCGAACAGGTCTTCAAGACTCTCGTCGTCGAACGAGCGGATCGCACGCTGGCGGTGGCCATCGTCCCGGTGACCGCGATGCTTTCGCTCAAGGCCGCGGCCGCCGCTCTGTCCACCCGAAAGATCACCATGGCCGACAGGGCTGCCGCCGAGCGCTCCTCCGGGTACGTCTTCGGCGGCATCTCACCTCTCGGCCAACGCAAATCCCTGCCGACCGCGATCGACGTCTCGGCCCTCGATTTCGAGACGATTCTGTGCAGTGGAGGTCGACGCGGGCTGGAGATCGAACTCGCACCAGCCGATCTGGTCCGACTCACACGCGCTACATCAGCGCCCATCGCCGCGCGCTGATCCCGAATGAGAGAAGATGGACGGGTGAGCAATTGGACAGCCCCCGCCGCCGTCGCACCCGTCGACGCGACAGTCACTCTGCCCGGATCGAAATCGATCACCAATCGCGCACTGATCATCGCCTCGCTCGCCACCGGTTCCTCGACGATCACCGGTGCCCTGCGCAGCCGTGACACCGATCTCATGATCGACGCCCTGGCAACCTTGGGTATCGAGATCGTCGCCGCGGACGACGACAGGACGGCGTTGCGTGTGACTCCGGCACCGCTGCACGGAGGAGCCGTGGAGTGCGGACTGGCGGGCACCGTCATGCGCTTCGTGCCGCCCCTGGCTGCGCTCGCCGCAGGCGAGGTGTCGTTCGACGGCGACGAGCAGGCACGTATCCGTCCGCTCGACACGATCCTCGACGCTCTTCGCGCGGTGGGGGCCGAGATCGACGGCAGCGCGCTGCCGTTCACGATGCGCGGGACCGGCTCGCTGCGCGGCGGACCCGTCGACATCGACGCCTCCGGCTCCTCGCAGTTCGTCTCCGGTCTGATGCTCTCCGCGGCGGCATTCGACGAGGGAATCGAAATCCACCACATCGGCAAGCCCGTTCCGTCCATGCCGCACATCGACATGACCGTGGACATGTTGCGGCGGGCCGGGGTGCGCGTGGACACCCCCGAGACCGGTGGAGACGCGAACACCTGGCGGGTTCACCCGGGTCCGGTCGCACCCATCGAGTGGAGCATCGAGCCGGACCTGTCCAACGCCACCCCCTTCCTCGCTGCAGCGGTGGTGACGAAAGGCCGAGTGCGCGTACCGAATTGGCCCGAATCGACCACTCAGCCCGGCGACGTCTTCCGCGAGATACTCGCGCTGATGGGAGCTCGGGTCGACCTCACAGCAGGAATTCTGACTGTCGAGGGCCCGGATACGTTGCACGGCATCGACTTCGATCTCCACGATGTCGGCGAGCTGACGCCGACGGTCGCGGCACTGGCCGCACTGGCCGAAGGGCCGTCGATTCTGCGCGGCATCGCCCACCTGCGCGGCCACGAGACCGACCGACTCGCTGCACTGACAACCGAGATCGTTCGACTGGGTGGGAGCGCGGTCGAAACCGACGACGGCATCCGAATCGATCCGGTGCCGCTGCACGGAGGAGTCTGGCACTCCTACGCCGACCACCGCATGGCCACCGCAGGCGCGATCATCGGACTGCGTGTACCCGGCGTGGAAGTGGACGACATCGGCACCACCGCCAAGACCCTCCCCGGCTTCGAGATGCTGTGGGACGCAATGTTGTCCGCATCCACACCCAGTGGGGTCGGCTCCTGACCGCGCGCCGGTACGACGAGTCGGACGTTCGTATCCGACCGGGCAAGAGTTCGCGTCCACGCACCAAGACTCGACCCGAACACAACGACGCCGAAGCAGGCATGGTGGTCTCGGTCGACCGCGGCAGATGGGGCTGCGTCCTCGGCGGCGACCCGTCTCGTCCGGTTGTGACCATGCGCGCCCGTGAGCTCGGTCGAACTCCGATCGTGGTGGGAGACGAGGTCGGTATCGTCGGAGATCTGTCGGGCAAGGTCGACACTCTGGCCCGAATAGTGCGCGTGGCCGAGCGGCGCACGGTGTTGCGGCGCACCGCCGACGACACCGACCCGTTCGAGCGCGTGGTGGTGGCCAACGCGGACCGACTGCTCATCGTCGCGGCGCTCGCGGACCCACCGCCTCGCACCGGCTTCGTCGAGCGCGCACTCGTGGCCGCGTACGTCGGTGGACTCGAACCCGTTCTGTGCCTGACCAAGAGCGATCTGGCCGACCCCGAGGAATTCACCGCGGCCTTCGCCGATCTCGACGTACCGGTGGTGCTGGCGGGTCAGTCCGAGGACCTCACGGAGCTGACCGCCATGCTCACCGACAACGTGACCGCTCTCATCGGGCATTCGGGCGTCGGAAAGTCCACGCTCGTCAACAGATTGGTGCCCGACGCCTATCGCGCCACCGGAGTGGTCTCGGGCGTCGGGAAGGGTCGTCACACCTCGACGCAGTCGGTGGCGCTACCGCTGCCCGGCGGCGGTTGGGTGGTCGACACTCCCGGCATCCGGTCGTTCGGCCTGGCGCACATCTCCCCAGAGAACGTCGTCGCAGCGTTCTCCGATCTGGCCGATACGATCGAGAACTGTCCGCGAGGATGCACACATCTCGGCCCACCGGCAGATCCCGAATGCGCCCTCGACTCACTCACCGGAGATCCGGCCCGTCGCGTCGCGGCCGTGCGCCTGCTCCTCGAGGCCGTTCGAACGAACGAAGCCTGGTAGCAACGAATTCCGTTCCGGAACAAGTTGCCACCAGGCTCGAACTCGGCGGAGGGCTTACGCGGCCCTACCGACCAGCCGACGAATTCCCTTGCGCTTCTTCGTTTCTGCGATGGCGGTGCGCAGACCACGACGCTTGCCGGTCTCGGGATCGACGGTGAACAGGCCGGCGGGAGCATCGGCCCACTTGCGCTCCGACGCGGTCTCGGGGGCGTCGTCGCTCGTTGCCTTCAAGTACTTGTTGGGCAGCGACAGCTTCGCGATGGTGCGCCACGACAGGAAGTACTGGTGCACGATCGAACCGGTCGTGTACGGCAGGTCGTACTTCTCTGCCAGTTCGAGCACTCGAACCTTGATCTCCCGCAGGCGGTTGCTGGGGAGGTCAGGGAACAGGTGGTGCTCGATCTGGTAGCACAGGTTGCCGCTCATGAACTCCATGACGGGACCGGCATTGAAGTTCGCGCTGCCGAGCATCTGACGCAGGTACCACTGGCCCTGAGTCTCGCCCTCCATGTCGGACTTGGTGAACTTCTCGGCACCGTCCGGGAAGTGTCCACAGAAGATGACGGTGTTGGTCCACACGTTGCGCATCATGTTGGCGACGATGTTCGCGGTCAACGTGCTCTTCCAGGCGGGACCGGTCAGCAACGGATGGAGGATGTAATCCTTGCCGATCTGCTTTCCGACCTTCTCGAGCACCTCGCGCCGCTTCTGCTCGAATTCCTCGCGCGGCACCCGGCCCTTGGCCACCTTGCCCAGTTCGAGGTGCTGAAGCGCCACTCCGTACTCGAAGAACAACTGCAGCAGCAGGTTGTAGACGGGGTTGCCGATGTTGAAGGGCTTCCACCGCTGATCGCGGGTGACGCGGAGCAGACCGTAGCCGACGTCGTCGTCCATGCCCAGCACGTTTGTGTACTTGTGGTGGATGTAGTTGTGCGTCTGCTTCCAGTGAGCCGACGGCCCCGTGTTGTCCCACTCCCACGAGGTGGAATGGATCTCCGGGTCGTTCATCCAGTCCCACTGGCCGTGCATGACGTTGTGGCCGAGCTCCATGTTCTCGATGATCTTCGCAACCCCGAGCATGGCGGTGCCGACGAGCCACGCGGGACGCCTGCGACTGGCGAAGAGCACGGCCCGGCCACCGATGTCGAGGGATCGCTGCAAGCGGATGGTGTTCTTGACGTACCGGGCGTCGCGTTCACCGCGGGACGCTTCGATGTCACGCCGGATGGAGTCGAGCTCGTGGCCCAACGCCTCGATGTCGGCATCGGTCAGATGCGCGTATTCTTTGACGTCCGTAATCGCCATGGGAAACAACCTCCTGGCAGTCGTGAACACACAGCTCGCGTATCAGGCCATGTGCAATTCCGTCACCTACCGTATCGTAACTTACGGTTCCGTAGGTTACGGGCGGAAATCTGTGTGACGATTCACAACGGAACGCGGTCGCCCGAACGTCGGAGAGCTTTGGCCTGACGCTTGGCTTCCTTCTTCGCGTTGCGCAAGCTCACGCGCGCCTCCTGCATTGCCGAACGCAGGCCTCGACGCTGCCCGGTGAGCGGATCGATCCGGAGCGCATGGACGGCGGGCGAATCGCCGACCCGCCATCGCCGCTCGGACGACGTCTCGGGAGCGTTGTCGGACGTGGCGCGCAACCACGAGTCGGGCAGCGACAACTTGTGGATGGTCCGCAGCGCCAGCAGGTACTGCTTGCCGAGCGACCCCGTGGTGTAAGGCAAGTCGTACTTCTCGCACAGAGCGTGCACCTTCTCGGCGATCTCCGAGTACCTGTTGCTCGGCAGGTCCGGGAACATGTGGTGCTCGATCTGGTAGCAGAGGTTACCGCTCATGAACGCCATGACGGGACCGGCCTCGAAGTTCGCGCTGCCCAGCATCTGACGCAGGTACCACTCGGGCCGTGTCTCGGTCTCGAACTGGCCGATCGTGAACTTCTCTGCTCCGTCGGGGAAGTGACCGCAGAAGATCACCGCGTACGCCCACAGATTCCGGACCAGGTTGGCGGTGGCGTTGGCGGTCAACGTGGATTTCCACGCCGGGCCGGACAATGCCGGGAACAGGACGAAGTCCTTACCGACCTGCTTGGCGATCTTGCGGGCGAAGGCGCGGCTCGCCGGAGACTTCAGCAGACCCTTCTCGTCCTCGCCGTCCAGCTGCTTCTGCGCGTCGTAATCGTGCAGTGCAATGCCCCACTCGAAGGTGGTGGCCAGCACGATGTTGGCGAGCGGCTGCACGAGGTTGATCGGCTTCCACGGCTCGTCGCGGGTCATGCGCAGGATGCCGAAGCCGATGTCGTCGTCCATGCCGACGATGTTGGTGTACGTGTGGTGCGAGTAGTTGTGAGCGCGTTTCCACTGCTCCGACGGTCCGGTCTGATCCCACTCCCACGAGGTGGAGTGAATTTCCGGATCGTTCATCCAGTCCCACTGCCCGTGCATCACATTGTGGCCGAGCTCCATGTTCTCGATGATCTTGGCGACACTGAGCATCGCCGTGCCCGCGATCCAGGCCGGCCGATACTTGCTGCCGAGCAGCACCGCGCGGCCACCGAGCTCGAGCAGCCGCTGCAGCCTGATGGTCCGACGGATGTATGCGGCATCGCGCTCGCCGCGGCTGTCTTCGACGTCTCGACGAATCGCATCCAGTTCACGACCGAACGCTTCCATGTCCGCTTCGCTGAGATGAGCGAACTCTTTGATGTCGGTGATGGCCACCGGGTCCTCCAACAGTTGAGTGCAGTGCCCGAAATTCGGGTTTCGACGTGGGCAACCTACGTAAGCGTAACCGAACAGCCTGAGAAGGCTGTGTGCGAAAAACAGACCTACAGTTCCAATGTGCAGTCGCCCGCAGCTGCAGAAATGCACGTCTGGACGCGATCGCCTTCGCTGTGTTCCTTGCCGGATCGCAGGTCGATCACATGCCCTGCCGTCAACGGCACCACACACGTCTGGCAGATACCCATCCGGCAACCGAACGGCATCTGAACTCCGACGTTCTCGCCGGCTTCGAGCAGACTGGTCGCACCGTCGACGGTGGTCTTCTTGTCCGACTTGGAGAACGTGACAGTCCCGCCTGCACCCGAGGTGTCGGCTCGCGAGATCTCGAACCGCTCCAGATGAAGCCGGTCCTCGATACCCTCACGCTTCCAGGTCTTCTCGATCTCCTCGAGCAGTGCTGCCGGGCCGCACGCCCAGGTGTCGCGCGTGCGCCAGTCGGGATAGAGCTCGTCGAGCGAGGCGAGCGCGAACTTGCCGTCCGATCGAGTCAGCTGCACATGCGAGGTGAAGTTGGGATGAGACTTCTCCAGCGCGGCGATCTCGGCGGCGAACATGACCTCGTCCTCGGTGGGTGCCGAGTGGATGTGCACGGTGTCGGGCATGTCGCCGTGCCGATCCAATGCCCGCAGCATCGAGATGATCGGGGTGATGCCGCTGCCTGCGGTGACGAACAAGATCTTGTTCGGCGGCGGCACGGGCAGCGCGAAATTGCCCTTCGGGGCGGCCAGCCGAACGATGGTTCCCTGTGGCACACCGCCGACGAGGTGCGAGGAGAGGAAGCCTTCCGGCATCGCCTTGACGGTGATGGAGATCAGCTTGTCTTCCCAGTTCGGTGGGGAGGTCAACGAGTAGGACCGCCAGTGCCATCGCCCGCCGAGGTGCAACCCGATCCCGATGTACTGGCCGGGCCGGTAGTCGAAATTGAAGCCCCAACCCGGCTGGATCACCAGGGTCACCGCCGTGGCGGTTTCCTTCTCCACTCGCACGATGCGACCGCGGAGTTCGCGTGCCGACCAAAGAGGATTCGCCAGATGCAGGTAGTCGTCGGGCAACAAGGGAGTGGTGATGCGGGTGAACGCACCACGCACCATGTTCAACCTCGGACGCCTGGGGGCCGATACACCGGCCGCCGGAGCCTCCAGCCACTTCTTCAGATCCATCGGGTGTTCCATCCCCTCGATCGAGATACTGAACCGCTTGCGGTCATCGAGGTTACGCTACCGTAGGTTCGGGTCCGGGAACACCTGTGCCGGTGTGAATCGTGGGCGAACGAACACGGCGGAGTCACAGCAGTTCGAGCAGAAACGACAACTCTTGCGGGGCGTACCAGGCGAGGGTGTGATCCTCGGCGTCTCCGAGCACGAACTCCGCGTCCGCGTCACCCATGTCCGCGGCATCGACCGCAGCGACGGCCTTGGCGACCGCCGATTCGGCCCCTTCGAGATCGACATGGACCGACGCGACCTGATCCATCCGCAACGGTTCCTTCAGCCGGACGACGGCATCGTCCAAGTCGGGGCGCAGAGTGGGATCGTCGACATCGGCCGCGATCACCGCCCGCCGGTACACCACCCCATCGGCGACCGTCCCGGTGTCGTTCTCGTCGTCGACTGCCGCGGCGATCAGTCGCAGAGAGGCCCGAGCGGCCTCCCCCATCGCCACCTCGGAGAGCTCCTCGTCGTCGCCGGACGAGTACGCCTCACGCAGCGTCGGTGTCACCGCGAAGGCCGTGCGCGAGACCGGGCTGAACTCACCCTCCGCCGACAGCACTTTCAAGAACTCCAGCGTCGCCGGAACGTAGACACGCATTGCAGAAGACCTCACACTCTCGATTCGTTACTGGCGTCGACCAACTCTTCCAGCGCCTCGTGCAGAAGCGCCGTGACGACATCCACATCGGGCATGGCACCACGGTCTGCATTGAGCCCGAAGAACACGTAACCGTCGTAGGACGTCAACCCGATGCTCATCGCCTGGTTCTCGAACAGCGGCGACACCGGATACATCTCGAGCATGCGCGCACCGCCCACGTACAGCGGGAACTGGGGTCCGGGGGCGTTGGTGACGATCAGATTGAACACCCGCTGAGACAGCCGACTGCCCGCTCGCGCGCCCATCGCGTGCAGGCTCGCAGGCGCGAATCCGGAGATCCGCATCAGTGTCTGTGCGGTGACGCCTCGACTCTGCTTGGCGTGCGCCTCGGTGGCGTGCGCGATGTGCGAGAGCCGCACCACGGCATTCGATTCACCGACGGGTAGGTCGACGAGAAACGACGAGACCTCGCTGCGATCTTCCTCGGCAGGCTCGACCGGCCCGGCCGCCTCTCCGAAACCGACCCGATCAGCCGAGACGTACACCGACATCGGCACCATGGCCCGCACCGTCGAGGACGCCGTGACGGGCTCGCCCCGCGAGAGCAACCAATTGCGCAGTGCCCCGGTGACGACAGCGAGCACCACGTCGTTGATCGAGCAGTCGAACCTGTTGTGGATTCTGCGGTAGTCGGCGAGCTCGGTCTTGGCCACCGCGAATCTGCGGTTTCGCGAGATCGGGGCGTTCAGTGGACTCGACGGTGCGCTCTGCGTCGCGGTGCGCAGCACCGCCGCGACCTTCGCTGCCGCCCGCAAGGCTTCACCCGCTACACCGGCAGCGCCGTGGACCGCGCCGCGCAGGGCCTCGACGCTCTCCCCCGGACGTACCACCAACTCGGTCAACGCATCGATGACCAACGCCGAATCCTTGGGCTCGCGCGCAGGCATCCAGAGTTCCTCGGCCATCGGCGGCGGATTCTTGCTCGCATCCAGAATGACCTGACCGATGTCGAGAGCGTGTTCGCCGTCGACCAGCGCCGAGTGGGACTTGGTGAAGACGGCGAAGCGATTCTTCGACAACCCCTCGACCAGGTACATCTCCCACAGCGGCCGAGTGCGATCGAGTGGGCGCGAGGTCAACCGCGCGATCAGATCGTGCAACTGATCGTCCGAACCCGGCTTCGGTAGTGCCGAACGACGGATGTGGTAGGTGATGTCGAAATCCGCGTCGTCGACCCACACCGGCCTGGCCAGACCGAAGGCGACCTCACGCACCTTCTGCCGGTACCGAGGAACCAATGCCAATCGTTGCTCGACCAACGACAGCAGACGGTCGTAGCTGAAACCACTGCGCGGAGTCCGGAAGATGGCGAGCGACCCGAGGTGCATGGGGCTACTACTGGCCTCGAGAAAATAGAACGACGCATCCTGCGCTGTCAGCCTGGTCGCCATCGCGTCTTCCAGTCCCCGTCCTCGCGTGAAGTACGCGCCGATTCCTGTGGCCGAGCGCGCGGTGTGCTCGAACCTAGAGTACGTGGCGGAAGATTGCCGGTCTCGGGGTCGGTCGAGGACCGTGTCGCGTGATGTTCCCGGGTTCCGACGGGAACCGAACGCGCTCTCGGACCGTCAATGTCGGTGTGAGCGTCATCGAATCGAACGAGCCGCCGGACATCGCGGACACGTCGGCCCCGGGCTCGAGACCCCGCGCCGAACATCACAGCTTTCTCTCGCGTGCCGCACCGTTCGAGCCACCGCTCTGCTCCGGCGCCGTGCACACGTGGGATCCAGCGGCACCCGCCGAACAGCCGCAGGCCCGCCACCGACCAACAGTGCGCAGCAACCGTTCTCGACGACGCATCGAGCCACCCGATCGGCCACCGGTGCCCGCCGATGCACGCTCGAGTGCCGACCGCGCGATGCGCATGATGATCGAGGTGATCGACCGACGACGCAGCGCAGACCAGTTGTCGGCGTTGTTCACCGCCTCGATGATCGACCTGGTGCGCACCATAGTGCGGAACCCACCGCCGGGCCGACGACTCGGCTTCGCTGCCGTACACCGAGTACATGTGGCGTACCAGTCGGATGTCTCCGCGGAGATCTTCGGCTCCTACACCCGCGGCCCGCGGATGTTCGCCTTCGCCGGCCGAATCGAGCTGGCCATCGACCCACGCCGCCCCGGGTGGACGGTTACATCGTTGCGAGTGGGGTGAGGGTCGCGTCGCCCGGTGGCGACGCGACCCTCGTGCACTACTTCTTGCGCTTGGAGCGCGCTGCCTTCTTGGGTGCCTTGCTCTGAGTCCTCGCCGCTTCGCGACGCTCGCGGCGAGTGCCCTCGGCCGCGGACTCGCTGCCGGACGTGGACGGCCCGGCTCGGCGCACGGCAGTGCCACCGCCCTCGGCCGGGCCGGAGAAGGTCAGTCTCTGCTCTTCCTGCTCGTCGAGACCCTTGGCCCGCAGAGCCGAGGGCACCGCGGGAGCCGTAGGTGCGGGAGCAGAGGGGGCCGGAGCAGAGGGGGCCGGAGCAGTGGGGGCCGGAGCCGTCGGCGCGGGTGCAGCGGCGGGTGTCGCGGCCGGGCGGCCGGAGCCCACTGGAGAGGACAGTCCAGGAGCCACGGCGAGACCTGCCGACGCCGCAGGGCCGGTCGGAGCCGGTGTCGCCTCGACCTGCAGGTTGAACAGGAATCCGACCGACTCCTCCTTCAAGCCGTCGAGCATGCCCTGGAACATGTCGTAGCCCTCACGCTGGTATTCGACCAGCGGGTCGCGCTGCGCCATCGCGCGCAGGCCGATGCCTTCCTTGAGGTAGTCCATCTCGTAGAGGTGCTCGCGCCACTTGCGGTCGAGGACCGACAGCAGTACACGACGCTCGAGTTCGCGCATTCCGTTCTCGCCGGCGATACCGTCGATCTCGGCCTCGCGAGTGGCGTACGCAGATCGTGCGTCCTCGAGCAATGCCTCACGCAACTCGTCGCGGCTCAGATCGCCCTTCTCGCCGTCCTCGTTCTCGCCGGCGAGCACCTTGTGGTCGATTCCCACCGGGTAGAGAGTCTTCAGCGCGGTCCAGAGCTGCTCCAGATCCCAGTCCTCGACGTAGCCCTCACCGGTGGCACCGTCGACGTAGGCGGTGATCACGTCGGTGATCATGCCCTCGACCTGGCCCTCCATGTCGGCACCTTCGAGGATGCGGCGGCGCTCCTCGTAGATGACGGTGCGCTGCTGGTTCATCACCTCGTCGTACTTGAGAACGTTCTTGCGGATCTCGAAGTTCTGCTGCTCGACCTGCGTCTGAGCGCTCTTGATGGCCTTGGACACCATCTTGGCTTCGATCGGGACGTCGTCGGGCAGGTTGAGCCTGGTCATGATCGACTCGAGTGCGCCACCGTTGAATCGACGCATCAACTCGTCGCCGAGCGAGAGGTAGAAACGCGATTCGCCCGGATCACCCTGACGACCGGAGCGACCTCGGAGCTGGTTGTCGATACGGCGCGAATCGTGTCGCTCGGTACCGAGGACGTAGAGACCGCCGGCCTCGCGCACGGTATCGGCGTCGGCCTTGACCTGCGCCTTGACCTCTTCGAGCGCAGGCTCCCAGGCAGCCTCGTACTCCTCTGGGGTCTCGACCGGGTCCAAGCCCTGCTTCCGGAGCTGCAGATCGGCCAGGATGTCCGGGTTGCCGCCGAGCACCACGTCGGTGCCTCGACCGGCCATGTTGGTCGCCACCGTCACCGCGCCCTGCCGGCCCGCCTCGGCGATGATCGTCGCTTCCTGCTCGTGGAACTTCGCGTTCAACACGTTGTGTGCGACAC
The DNA here is from genome assembly GCF_040636045.1 of Rhodococcus sp. NPDC006774. Lineage (NCBI taxonomy): Bacteria > Bacillati > Actinomycetota > Actinomycetes > Mycobacteriales > Nocardiaceae > Rhodococcus > Rhodococcus sp. NPDC006774. Next base: position 82,653 of record NZ_JBEYIW010000015.1, read on the forward strand.
CGCGCTTGGTGAACTGCTTCGACAGGTACTCCGAGCGCTCGACGCTCGTCGTGCCGATGAGGACCGGCTGGCCCTTCTCGTGCCGCTCGACGACGTCGTCCACGACGGCGTCGAACTTGGCCTCTTCCGTCTTGTAGATCAGGTCACCGTTGTCCACGCGGACCATCGGACGGTTGGTCGGAATCGGAATGACACCGAGGCCGTAGATCTGATGGAGCTCGGCGGCCTCGGTCTCGGCGGTACCCGTCATGCCCGAGAGCTTGTCGTAGAGGCGGAAATAGTTCTGCAGGGTGATCGTCGCCAGAGTTTGATTCTCGGCCTTGATCTCCACCTTTTCCTTGGCCTCGATCGCCTGGTGCATGCCCTCGTTGTAGCGACGTCCCACCAGGATGCGGCCGGTGAACTCGTCGACGATGATGACCTCACCGTCGCGGACGATGTAGTCCTTGTCCTTGGTGTAGAGCTCTTTGGCCTTGATCGCGTTGTTGAGGTAGTTCACCAGCGGTGAGTTGGCGGCCTCGTAGAGATTGTCGATGCCGAGCTGATCCTCGACCAGTTCGACGCCTGCCTCGTGTACACCGATGGTCCGCTTGCGGATGTCGACCTCGTAATGGGTGTCGATCTTCAACATCGGCGCGATACGGGCGAACTCTCCGTACCACTTGCTCGACGCGTCGGCCGGTCCCGAGATGATCAGCGGCGTACGGGCCTCGTCGATGAGGATGGAGTCGACCTCGTCGACGACGGCGAAGTTGTGGCCACGCTGCACGAGATCGTCGAGCGAGTGCGTCATGTTGTCGCGCAGGTAGTCGAACCCGAACTCGTTGTTGGTGCCGTAGGTGATGTCCGCGGCATAGGCGGCGCGACGTTCCACCGGGGTCATGCCGGAAAGGATCACGTCGACCGAGAGACCGAGGAAACGGTGCACGCGGCCCATCCACTCCGAGTCGCGCTTGGCGAGGTAGTCGTTGACCGTCACCACGTGCACACCCTCGCTGGAGATGGCATTGAGGTACGCGGGCAGAACACACGTCAGTGTCTTGCCCTCACCGGTCTTCATCTCGGCGATGTTGCCGAAGTGCAGGGCGGCACCGCCCATGACCTGAACGTCGAAGTGTCGCTGCGACAGCACTCGCCAGGACGCCTCACGGGCCACGGCGAATGCCTCGGGCAGGAGCTGATCCAGGGTCTCGCCGGCGGAGTACCTCTCCCTGAACTCCGCGGTCTTGCCGCGCAGTTCGTCGTCGGAGAGGCTCTCGACGTCCGGAGACAGGGTCGAGACGTGGTCGGCGATGCTCTTGAGCCGCTTGACCATGCGACCTTCACCGACACGGAGCAGCTTGGAAAACGACAGCGACGGCACGGGCTTTCTCGTCCTCGATCCTCGGTTCATGGGTACTGGTACGAACAACACTGCATACTGCACGAGCTCACGGGTTCGTCACCACGACATCTGCGCGGCGGGTAACCCGAACGCGTCCATGGTAGGCGGTGTCGCTGTGAACCCGGCAGCCCGACTATCGGTCGTCGGAGATAGCCGGTCGACCATTCGGACAACACCGACACAGCACTGCAGGCTCGACGTGGGGATCGAGTCTCCGGCGTCGAGCCTGCAGCGGTGAAAAGATTTCACGGACGGCGAACGTGTCGAGCCGTCCCGCGCGGTCCGATCAGGTCAGCCTGATCAAGCCGTAATCGAAGGCGTGCCGTCGGTACACGACCGAGGGGCGATCGCTTGCGCTGTCGTGGAACAGGAAGAAATCGTGGCCGACGAGTTCCATTTCGTACAGTGCGTCGTCGACGCTCATCGGTGCGGCCGAGTGAATCTTCGTTCGCACGATGTGCCCCGGGCCGCTCTGGTCGTCCTCGAACGAGTCGAGTTTCGTCTCGGGGTCGAGTGCCAGCGTGTCGTCCTCGGCGAGTTCGGCAGTGGCCTCGGCGACGGAAACGGGCCTCTTCTCGCCGTAGTGAACCTTGCGACGGTCCTTGGTGCGCCGGAGTCTGCTCTCGAGTTTCGACGTCACCGCTTCGAGTGCGGCATAGAAACTGTCGGCGCACGCTTCGGCTCGAACGACCGGCCCCTTGCCCTTCGCGGTGATCTCCACGCGTTGACATGCCTTGGCCTGGCGGCGATTTCGTTCGTGCTGCAGTTCGACGTCGAACAGGTAGATGGAGGGATCGAAGCGCTCGAGGCGAGCCAGTTTCTCGGAGACATATATCCGGAAATGATCCGGTATCTCGACGTTGCGGCCCTTGACCACAACGTCCGCATTGCTCTTGGGGGGTTCTTCGGAGGGCTTCTCGTCGAAGAAAACCGAGGCTTGTGAAGGGGTCGTCACGCGTACCTCCAGATATCGGCCACGCCCACTGTTGGACGTGGCAAGTGTGCATGCCGAATGGGGAACCTTCCGGCATCAAAGTCCGGGGCATCACCTCACATCTGGTCCAGTTGGGGCGTGTCCGCGACGTTAGTCGGTCATCGACTCGTGTGCCACCGTTCACCCCGAATTGGTTGTCGGCGTGTCCCCCTACATCACATTCACGCACTCGCCACCACCAGCGCGCCGGACACCGGCACTCCCAATTCGGTTAGCACTCTTACCGATTCGGCCAACGTCGCGCCGGTGGTCACGACGTCGTCGATCAGCAGAACGGTGAAGTCGGCCGATCGCGTCACACGTGCGTCGCCTCGCGGACGTGCCACCCCGACGGCCTCGATCCGGCCTGCCACATTGTGCTGACGTTGCCCCGCCGACAGTCCGACCGAATCACGGACTCCGCCGCTCATGCGGAGCAACTCGGGAACGAGCACTCGTTCCGGTGCCAACCGTTCGGCAGCGATTCGAGCGCATCGCAGAACGGGATCGCCCCCGCGAGCCCGTGCCGCACGAGCCCGAGAGGGCGCGCAGATCAGAATCAGCGAACTCAGCTCGGGTGGATCGATCTCACCTGCATCGCGTAGGTGTCCGACGGCCTCGGCGAGAGCTCGCCCGAAAGGCCGGGCCACCGACCGCCGACCTCGCTCCTTCAGAGCGATCACACCACTGCGACGCGGCCCGCTGTACGTACCGAGGGACCAGCACGGCACACCGGGATCGACTCGTGGCCGAACGGCGATGGGCGGGACGAACAGGGCCAGAGAACACACAGTGCACCAGTGCTCCCCCGGCACACCGCACCCGGCGCACTCGAGGGGCAGAACCAGATCGAGGAGCGTCCGCATGAACGCGGAGTCTGCCCGGGCCCACCGACAGACAGCTGCGGCCGACGTCAGCCGGGCAGAATGGGCACTGCTTTCACTCCGGCCAATCCGGTGACCTCACGCCAGTACCGATCGCCGACCGGATCGGCATTGTTGAGGGCGAACACGGCGCGTGCATCGGCCACGTACTCCGTCTCCGGCGAGGCATCGACCGCCAACACCGGAGTGGTCAGGTTGCGTGAGGGCAGCGGATCCATCCGGGATCCGTCGACGGTCACCTGGACCACCGGTGCGTCGGTGGCGACCCGCGCGATCACGATGGTGTCGCCGGTACTCCAGTCCAAACTCGTGGCGTCGCTACCGAGTCCGATGGCCACGGCCCTCGGCTCGGTGAGGGAGTACACACCCGAGGGCTCGCGGACCACCGTCGCCACGTACACGACGCCGTCGACGATGAGCGCCGCTCGCACTCCGTCTCGGGCCAGTCGCAGTTCGGTGATCCGGTTACCGAGTGTCGTGACGGCGGTGGCCTCGACCGGTATCACCGATACCTGTCCGGTCGAGGGATCGCGGGCGGCTCGGATGACGTTGGTGCCGTCGATCACCGCCCACGCCGCGTTGTCGTCGGCCCCCCACGTGGGCCGCGTGATCGACTGTCCCTCGGCCACCGGGAACGCGCCGCCGTCGTAGCTGCCGACCATGAGCGTGCTCGACGGCGCGGGGGCAGGCCGTCCGGTGTCGGCGACGCCTGCCACGAGCGTGCCGTCGTTGGACAGTGCCACCGAGCGCAGGTTGCGGGCCTGTCCGAAGTACCCGGGAGCGGGGGTCGTCTCCGCCTCGTCGACGCGCAGCAAGGTGCCGGACGCGAGTGCGTGCAGCCCGACACTGTCGTCGGTGCTGCCCAGCGGATCGAATGAGTCGACGCCTGCGGTGGTCCACCCGTCGGGCTTGGTCGTGTCGATGGGTTGGCCGTCGGCGAGCAACACGTACGGCCCTGCCACCTCGGCCGAGGCGAGCGTCCAGATCACTTGAGCGGCAAGCAGTTCACGGTCGCGGTCACCCTTGTTCTGCAGGCCACCGAAGTCGATCTTGATGCCACCGAGCCCCACCCCCACCTGTGCGGTCTGACCGTCGGCCTTGGTGATCGGCCCGCGAATACTCACGTCGTCGGACAGTTCGTTGCTCACCGCAGCCGACAACGCCGACTTGGGACCGTCGATGAGCAGCTGTACGAGTTGGTTGGCGAGCTGGTCCTGCGATCCACTGGTCCAGCGCACATCGGGCACGAGCACGCCACCGAGCGGATCGACGAAGTACAGCGATCGCTGCTGATAGGTGTTCAGAAACGCGGATCGATCGATGACGACGCCGGGCGGCAGTTTCGAGATTCGCCACTGCCCGTCCACGCGTTCCATCTCGATCGCGGCGTCGAAGGTGTCCGAGCCGGCCTGGTACTCACCGCCGGACGCCAGCATCCCGGCCGTCGTCGAGCGGATCGTGAACTGCGCGGTATCAGCGGTTCGTGGACCGGACAGGGTGTCGATCCGGTCCGCGACGACCGTACGTGCGCCGTCGTCCCAGGTTCCCGACGCCTCCTCGGTGAGAAACTGCCGGGCGGCCTGGTGCCTGTTGGCCGAGACGGCGCTGGCCTCGAAGAAGTCGTCCAGCAAGCGATCGGGCTCGCGTCCCGGCTCGGGAGCCGGAGCACTGGTGGGCACGGCCCCGGCGGTCAAGGTGCCGATGGCCTGAGGGCTGGACGACTCGGGAAGGCTGGCGCATCCGCCCACGAGGGCGACGACGAGCGCGCACATCGCCAGCACTCGGGTGCTGCGACGACACGGGAAGATCACGTCGCGGGCTCCGACGCGGATGTCTTCGATGCGGTGATCGCGGGAATCGGTTGTCCTTGAGCGAATTTCTTGGTGCTGGGTTTGAGGGGCAGTGGGGATCCGATCACCTTGTGCCCGCGCACGAGCGGCAGGGTGAGTCGGAAACATGCGCCTTCGCCTACTGCTCCCCACGCTTCGAGCTTACCGTCGTGCAGGCGGGCGTCCTCGACGCTGATCGCCAGCCCAAGGCCGGTACCGCCGGATCGTCGAACACGGGAGGGATCCGAGCGCCAGAACCGGTTGAACACCAGCTTCTCTTCACCCGGTCGCAGACCGACTCCCTGATCTCGCACGACGAATGCTGCCGCGTCGGCGTCCGAGCGCAGCCGCAGCAGGACCGGCTTGCCTTCACCGTGGTCGAGTGCGTTGGCCAGTAGATTGCGCAGAATTCGTTCCACCCGGCGGGGGTCGACCTCGGCGACGACTGCGGTCTCGGGCATGTCGACGATCACTTCGGTACCGGTCTCGCGCGCCAGGTGCCGCACGGTCGACACTGCCGCTCGGGCGCACATGCGCAGGTCGAGCTGTTCGGCGGCCAGTTCGGCGACGCCCGCGTCGTGGCGGCTGATCTCCAGCAGGTCGCCGAGCAGGGTCTCGAACCGATCGAGCTCGTTGACCAACAGCTCCGAGGATCTCTTGAGAGCAGGCTCGAGGTCGTCGCTGGCGTCGTGGATGAGGTCTGCCGCCATCCGAACGGTGGTGAGCGGGGTGCGCAGTTCGTGGCTGACGTCGGAGGTGAATCGGCGCTGCAGGTTTCCGAATTCTTCGAGCTGGGTGATCTGTTTGGACAGACTCTCGGCCATCTCGTTGAACGACATCGCGAGTCTGGCCATGTCGTCCTCGCCGCGGACGGGCATGCGCTCCTTGAGCCTGCCGTCGGCGAACCGCACCGCGATCCTCGACGCCGAACGAATGGGCAGGACCACCTGACGTGCGACGAGCATCGCAATCGCCGCGAGCAATACCAGCAGCACCACTGCGCCGATGAACAACGTGCCGCGCACGAGAGAGAGCGTGCGATCCTCGCTGGCCAACGGGAAGATGAGATAGAGCTGCAGGGCCGAGATGTCGGATCCGGTGGGAGATCCCATGATCAGCGCAGAGCCGGAATAGCCGCCGTCACTGTCGGTGACCGTCGCATACTGCGAACTGATCAGGCCCTTCTTGACGAAGTCGCGCAGGCTGTTCGGGATCTGATCGACCGGACCGACCGAGGCCTCTGCGCGGGTGGCGTCGCCTTCCACGATCAGGACCGGATCGAACGATCCCGCCGACCCGGTGGTCGACGCGGCGTCGAGGTCCTGGTTCGTCAGCGCCGCCCTGGCTCGTTCGAGGCGCGTCGCGAGCCCGCTCGAATCGTCGGCTCCGGCGAGGTTGCCCTCCACGGTGGTCCGCGAACGGTCGAGTTCCTCGGTGGCGGCGGACAGCTTCGCCTCGAGCAGTCGATCGGTGATCTGACTGGTCAACACCACCCCGAGGATGAGGATGACCACCAGGGACAGAGTCAGCGTCGACACGACGACGCGCAGCTGTAGTGATCGTCGCCAGGCATGGCCCAGCGACGTACTCAGCGAACGAAACCAACGCAGTACGGGAGAGAACTTGCCGTTGATTCGCCGCCGAGAATGGGAGAAACGGATCACGGCGGTCCGGCCTTGTAGCCGACCCCCCTCACGGTCAACACCACCTCGGGGTTCTCCGGATCCTTCTCGACCTTGGCGCGCAGCCGCTGCACGTGCACGTTGACCAGTCGGGTGTCGGCCGCGTGGCGGTAGCCCCAGACCTGTTCGAGCAACACCTCTCGGGTGAACACCTGACGCGGCTTGCGCGCCAATGCGACGAGCAGATCGAACTCGAGTGGAGTGAGGGAGACGAGTTCGTCGCCGCGACTGACCTTGTGAGCCGGCACGTCGATGACGATGTCCGCGATGGACAGCAGTTCGGCGGGTTCGTCCTCGGTCCTGCGCAAGCGCGCGCGAACCCGGGCGACCAGTTCCTTCGGCTTGAACGGCTTCATGATGTAGTCGTCCGCACCGGACTCGAGACCCAGGACGACATCGACGGTGTCGGTCTTGGCCGTCAGCATGACGATCGGCACGCCCGAATCGGCGCGCAGGACTCGGCACACGTCGATGCCGTTCATGCCGGGAAGCATCAGATCCAGCAGCACCAGGTCCGGCCGGTTCTCGCGCACCGCCGCCAGTGCTTGAGTACCGTCGCCGACCACGAAGGGCTCGAATCCCTCACCGCGCAACACGATGGTGAGCATCTCCGCCAGAGCCGAATCGTCGTCCACAACCAGAATCCGAGGCTTCATGGTCCTATGGTGTCACTTTCCGAACGCCTGATGGCTGATTGAACATGTCGGCGGCGAGTCGATCGGGATCGACGTCGGCGGTGACGACGTGCCACGGCGATACCCAGTGCGAGGCGGCGAGCCTGCCGTACGCAGCCGAGGTTCGGCTCTGCAGTGAGCGGTCGCGCTCGTAGACATCCCGGGTGCGGGCGGCGTCCGCACTCTCACGGGCCGCAGCACGCTCGGCGGCGAGCGCCACCGGGACGTCGAGGAGAATCTGGACATCGGGAACGGGCACAGCGAATCGGTCGAATTCGAGCGACCTGATCCATTCGACGGCCTCGCCGTCGGCGGACTGCTCGAGCCGAGCGGCGGTGTAGGCGGCATTGGATGCCACGTACCGATCGAGAAGAACGATCTCGTTGTCCGAGAGCAGCTTTCGGATCTCATCGCCCGCGTCCCGGCGATCGAGCGCGAACAACAGGGCCATCGCATGCACGCTGCTCGCGGTGTCACCGTGTTCGCCGTGCAACGCCTCCGCGGCCAGATCGGCGTGAACCGACCGGCCGTACCGGGGAAACCCGATCCGCTCGACCGACAGGCCGTCACGCTCCCACGCCGAAACGAGCCGACGGGCGAGCGTGTTCTTGCCCGCTCCGTCGACTCCTTCGATGACGAACAGTTTTCCCACTACCGGACCGGTCCGTCGGTCAGTAGCGGTAGTGCTCGGGCTTGTACGGGCCCTCGACGTCGACGCCGATGTACTCGGCCTGCTCCTTGGTGAGCTTGGTGATCGAGCCGCCGAGCGCTTCGACGTGGATGCGTGCGACCTTCTCGTCGAGGTGCTTGGGCAGGCGGTAGACCTCGTTGTCGTACTCGTCCGGCTTGGTCCACAGTTCGATCTGAGCGATGACCTGGTTGGAGAAACTGTTGCTCATGACGAACGACGGGTGACCCGTGGCGTTGCCGAGATTGAGCAGACGGCCCTCGGACAGCACGATGATCGAGTGCCCGTCCTTGAACTGGTACTCGTCGACCTGCGGCTTGATGTTGATCCGTGTGACATCGGGGGCCTTCTCCAGACCGGCCATGTCGATCTCGTTGTCGAAGTGGCCGATGTTGCCCAGGATTGCCTGGTGCTTCATCTTGCGCATGTGCTCGAACGTGATGATCGACAGGTTGCCCGTCGAGGTGATCACGATGTCGGCCTGCTCGATGAATTCCTCGACCGTGCGCACGTCGAAGCCGTCCATGAGCGCCTGCAGCGCGTTGATCGGATCGGCCTCGGTGACGGTCACACGTGCACCCTGGCCCTTGAGCGCCTCGGCGCAGCCCTTGCCCACGTCGCCGTAGCCACAGACCAGAACGGCCTTGCCGCCGATGAGAACGTCGGTGCCGCGGTTGATGCCGTCGATCAGCGAGTGGCGGGTGCCGTACTTGTTGTCGAACTTGCTCTTGGTCACCGAGTCGTTGACGTTGATGGCGGGGAACGTGAGCTCGCCCGCAGCCGCGAACTGGTACAGCCGCAGCACGCCGGTGGTGGTCTCTTCGGTGACGCCCTGTACGGACTCGGCAACCTCGGTCCACTTGGACTTCGACGCCTCCAGCGAACGACGCAGCAGGCCGAGGAAGACCTTGTACTCGTCCGAATCGTGATCGTCGTCGGTCGGCGGGACGACGCCTGCCTTCTCGAACTGCGCGCCGCGCAGCACCAGCATCGTGGCGTCGCCACCGTCGTCGAGAATCATGTTGGCGGGCTGATCGGGCCAGGTGAGCATCTGCTCCGCCGCCCACCAGTACTCTTCGAGGCTTTCGCCCTTCCAGGCGAACACCGGGACGCCCTTGGGCTCCTCGACGGTGCCGTACGGACCGACGACGACGGCAGCCGCTGCGTGGTCCTGGGTGGAGAAGATGTTGCAGGACGCCCACCGGACCTCGGCTCCGAGTGCAACCAGCGTCTCGATCAGCACTGCGGTCTGCACGGTCATGTGCAGCGATCCCGAAACTCGCGCTCCCTTGAGCGGCTGTACGTCGGCGTATTCGCGACGCAGCGCGATCAAGCCGGGCATCTCGTGCTCGGCGAGCCGGATTTCCTTGCGGCCGAATTCTGCGAGCGACAGGTCTGCGACCTTGAAGTCGATTCCACCGCGGTGATCCACGGTGAGTGCCGATCCTGACGTAACTGAGGTCGTCATCTTGCCTCTCCTGTTGACTGAGTGTCTGCCGTCCAGGCTATCGGGTCCGCGCGCTCCTGGTTCCGGCTGCCCGGAGGTCCAGCAGCGGAGCATGCGCAACGACCCGATTGTCGAGAACCCGCTCTATCCGTTTCGTCCGGCTCGCGCCAGGATTCGAGCCCGTTTGCGAGGCAGGATGTTCGCGCGGGTGATATCTCCCTGGTAGTGCGCCAGTACCCGCCGGTCCATCACTCGACGCCACAGCGGCGGAATTGCGGCGAGCATCACCATCGAGGCGTAGCCGGCGGGGAGCTGAGGAGCCTCGTCGCACGAGAGCAGGGTCTGATAGCGCTTGCCTGGATTGGCGTGATGGTCGCTGTGTCGCTGCAGGTGGTACAGGAAAATATTGGTACAGATCCTGTCGCTGTTCCAGCTGTGGCGGGGCGAGCACCGAACGTACTTCCCGCGATCGTTCTTCTCGCGGAGCAGGGCGTAGTGCTCCACGTAGTTCACCATCTCGAGCAGAACGAATCCGACGACGGCCTGCAACAGAAGGTACGGCGCGATGGACCAGCCGAACACGATCAGCAGCGAGCCGAACAGCACGACGCTGAGCAGCCACGTGTGCAGCAGCGCATTGGTCGGGCTCGCGACCGAGCGGCCCTTGCGCCGAAGCCGCTGCGACTCGAGCTTCCATGCGGAGGTCAGGCCGAGGATCGTGCTGCGCGGCACGAAGCTCCACACGCTCTCGCCGAGCCGTGCGCTCGCGGGGTCGTCCGGGGTTGCCACTCGAACGTGATGCCCTCGGTTGTGCTCGACGTAGAAGTGACCGTAGAGCGTCTGCGAGAGGGCGATCTTGGCCAACCAGCGCTCGTGCTGCTCGATCCGATGTCCCAGTTCGTGAGCGGCATTGATACCGGTTCCGGCCACCAGGCCCACCGTCACGGCGAGCCCGATCTTGTCCACCACGGTCAGCTCGCCGTACGCCCACATCCAACACGCGACGATCAGCCCGACGAACTGAATAGGAAGGAAAAGGTAGGTACACCAGCGGTAGTAGCGATCGTTCTGCAGTTTCTCGCTCGCCGACTCGTCCGGGTTGTGCCCGTCCTCACCGGCGATCAGGTCGATCACCGGAATGATCACGAAGAACACCAGCACGCCGCTCCACCAGAACAGCGATATGCCTGTCCAGTAGACCAACTGCGACGGCAGCAATGCCGACGCCGGGGCCAACAGCCCCAGCATCCATAGATAACGTTTGTTGTCCTGCCAGCGAACCGACCGTTCACTGGCCTTCGAATCCCGCCCCCCGAAAGCGACACCCGAACCCTCCAACGAAGGAATTCGGCCGTCCACACTCACTGTTTCAACACCCTCTCATCGAACTTTTTGAGTCCTCCAAGTCTGTTTTCGAGGGTATAACATTCCAGCGGTTTGATGTGACGCTATCTAAATTCAGGCGAGAATCGCTGGTCAGGACATCGATCGGCGCGTAAGCCCGGTCAGTGCTCCGACTTCTCGATGCGAGATTTCTCGGCTTCGCGCTGTCCCATCACCGAGTGCCGCCTGCTGTACACGACGTAGATGACGACACCGGCGGCCATCCAGACCAGGAAACGCAGCCATGTTTCGACCGACAGGTTCAGCATCAACCACAGGCAGGCCAGGACCGCGAGGATCGGCACCAGGGGAACCCAGGGAACGCGGAAACCACGCTCCAGGTCGGGGCGAGTTCTGCGCAGGACGAGAACCCCGGCCGAAACCAGCACGAACGCGAACAGCGTGCCGATGTTCACCATTTCCTCGAGCGTGCCGAGCGGAACGAACGCAGCGAGCAGGCCGACGATGACACCGACCAGAATCGTGGTCCGGACCGGCGTGCCCTTCTTTCCGGTGTGTGCCAGTGCCCGCGGAACCAGTCCGTCTCGCGACATCGCGAAGAGCACCCGGGTCTGCCCGAGCATCAAGACCATCACCACGGTCGTCAGACCGGCGAGTGCACCGAAGGAGATGACGTTCTTGGCCCACGTCAGCCCGTTCAGCTCGAATGCCGTCGCCAGCGTGGAACTGTCACCGGCCAGGTCGGTGTACTTGACCATTCCGGTCAGAACCAGGGTGACGGCCACGTAGAGCACGGTGACGATCGCGAGCGATCCGAGGATTCCACGCGGGAGTGCCTTCTGCGGTTCCTTGGTTTCCTCGGCGGTCGTTGCCACCACATCGAATCCGATGAAGGCGAAGAACACGAGGGACGCCGCGGCCAGCAGTCCGTAAGCACCGAACGTGCTGCCGCCTGCTCCCGTGACGAACGAGAAAAGAGACTGATGCAGTCCCTCGCCCGTGGAGCCCGGTTGCGACGGCGGAATGTAGGGGTCGTAGTTGGCGACCTTGATGTAGAAGGCCCCGAGCACGACCACGAACAGAACGACGATCACCTTCACCGCCGTGATGACCAGCGACACCCGTGAGGACAACTTGGTGCCCGACGCGATGAGCACCGTCAGGACCACCACGATCAGCAGTGCACCCCAATCGAAGTTCAGTGAGCCGATCTCGAGCACCGGAGCGGCCGTACCGAGCAGATCGCCCAGATAGAGCGACCACGCCTTCGCCACCACGGCGGCTGCGAGGCCGAACTCGAGGATGAGATCCCATCCGATGATCCATGCGATGAACTCACCGAACGCCGCATACGAGAACGTGTACGCACTTCCGGCCACCGGCACCGTGGATGCGAACTCCGCGTAACACAGCGCCGCGAGGCCACATGCGATCGCCGCGAGCACGAAGGCCAACGACACTGCCGGTCCCGCAACGTTTCCGGCCGTCCGCGCGGTCAGGGTGAAGATGCCGGCACCGACAGCGACGGCGACGCCGAACACGGTCAGATCCCAGGATCCGAGTTCTTTCCGGAGTTTCGTGTCCGGCTCGTCGGTGTCCTGGATCGACTGCTCGATCGATTTGGTCCGGAACCAACCCGTCGTACGTGGGGTCTTCGCGGGCCGGTCTGCTCTGGTCATCGGTTCTCCGTATCGCCACTTCACCTCGGTGACGGATCACCGAGCTCATCCGTCACTTCTTCACTGTGGCATCAGACTATTGCCTCGCGGCACGCCATTTGCACAATCGCGCGGTTCGAAGCGACAGATGCCGGCGACACGAGATCTACAGGCGGCCGACGGAGGCCACGAACACCTCGGCCTCGCCCGAATCGGCGGTCACGGTGATGGATTCGTCTGCAGCGGGTATCCAGGCCGAGCTGCCCTGCGGCACCGTCAGCTCGAACTGTCGGCCTGCGGTACCGGCCACGACAGTGCCACTCGTGCACAGCAGAATTCTCGGGCCGGAGCCGGGAACGGAGACCGTCTCCCCCGCAGCAACCGCAGTTCGGCTCAACGCGAATTCGGGTGCAGGCGTCGGATACAGGTAGGTCGGCCGATCGCCGACACCCGGGGTGATGGGCGAGATGTCGGCAGGCTCGAAATCCAGCACGCGCAACAGTTCCGGGACGTCGACGTGTTTGGGAGTCAGTCCGCCGCGCAACACGTTGTCGGAGTTCGCCATGATCTCCACACCGGTACCGCGCAAGTACGCGTGCAGGTTTCCGGCGTCGAGGTACAGCCCCTGGCCGGGAGTCAGTGTCACCCGATTGAGCAGCAGCGCCGCGAGCACTCCGGCGTCACCGGGGTACGACTCCCCGAGCTCGAGCAGAGTTCTGGCCTCGGCGGCGAATCGTCCACCGTCGGTGCGAGCAGGACCGGAGAGATAGTCGATGCATCCCTGGGCGACGGCGGGCAGGATGTCGTCCAATGCCTGCCCGGGCAGCGTGATCCACGAGGTGAACACGGTGCGCAGCCCGGAGGCATCGGGCTGGGCGGCCAGCAGGGTGCGATACCCGGCCAGCGCGGGGACGGCCAACGCGTCGAGCAGTTCGACGGTGTCGGTGGGACGCCGGAAGCCCGCCAACGCCTCGAACTCGGTGAGCGCGACGATGAGCTCGGGCTTGTGATTCGGATCGCGGTAGTTGCGTACCGGAGAATCGATGGGGACACCCGCGGCGTTCTCGCGTGCAAAACCTTCACGGGCCTGAGCACTGCTGGGATGCGCCTGCAAGGACAACGGCTCTTCTGCGGCAAGCAATTTCAGCAGGTACGGCAGACGCGAGTCGTAGTGCTGCGCAGAACCACCCAGGTGGGTGGCCGGATCGCCGTCGATCAGCGTGAGCAGTGGCGTACTGCCACCCTCGTGCACCACGTGCGCGGAGTCGGCCGGGTGAGCTCCGAGCCAGATCTCTGCCTCGGGATGATCGGACGGGACCGGGCGGCCCTGAATCCGAGCCAGTGCGGTTCGCGAACCCCATGCGTAGGACCGAACCGCGCCTCGCAAGAGCTGCACTAGCTACCGCCCATCAACAGCAGATACGCGGCAGTGGTGTCCAACCGCGTCGCCAACACGGACATCGTGTCGAGCACCGAGAGTCTAGCCGGATCCGGTGCCGCTGCGGGGTTGTCGAATTCCGATCTCGCGCGCTCGCCGCCGAACAGAGCCTCACTCGAATCGGCGAGCAACAATTCCGACTCCGGGACACCGGCGATTCGTCGTTCGGTCATCGCGCGATCGGCGTCCGAGGCCACCACGATCACGCGCATCGGCAGCGCCGGCGGTGGCCCGTCGAGCTGCTCGTCGTGAAATAACGAGTCGAATGTCTGTGGCGTGCGGGACGATTCGACGACGGACGCCCGGATGGACGCGGCAATGACATCGCCCAACTCCCCCGCACCGACGACGACACCCGCCACGCGCAGCAGCACCTCGCTGCCGTGCCGAGCCACCTCGACCGCGGCGGGACTGCCCCCGGTCAACACCACCCGCCGTCCGTTCAACCCACTGGCGAGGGCCTTGGCCGGATTGTGGAACATCTCGTTGGACGGGCTGTTTCGTACCGCCTCCGCGTCGAGCAGGTCGGCAAGACGAGAAAGATTGGGCAGCAACGTCTTCCACGAGCCGCCGGCAACCGCCCCGAGTACCGCGACGAACGCAGCGAGGTAGCGCATCAGAGCATTGTGGTCACGGACTGCGATTCGAGGTGGCAGCCACATGACTCTGGCTCCACGGACGGCACGCAGCGGCCCCTCCTCGGGAGCGACCACCACGACTTCGGCGCCACGCCGGGCTGCAGCGTCCACCGACTCGGCCAAACGTGGATCTCCGGCGTCGTCGCCTGCCACCACCACCACGTCGAGTGGGCCGATCCACGGCGGAGTGCCGGTGCTGCGTACCAGAGGGACCCCGAGGCGATCACCGAGCGCGGCGACGAGCAGTGACGCCGCCCGACTGCTCCGCCCGTCGCCGGTGACGATCACCACGCTCCGGGGACGCAGATCGGCCAACCGGGCGAGGACCGACTCGTCCACTGCGGTCGCGACAGCACGCACCTGTGCGCCCGCCAGCGCTGCGCTGCGCAAGGAGCCCTCGCGATCGGCTGCGATGAGAGCATCCGAATCGTCGAGATCGACCAGAGACGACACTGCCCTCATGGCTGCGACACCTCCCCTTACGTCACCCGCTCGAAACGCCTGCATACCCACTCACGAACCCTCGGTAACCACTATTCCAGTCCGGCGCGAACGATGCTCAATATCTCCGTCGAAAGCGCATCGACATCGGCTCCGGTACGTGCTTCGACGTTGAGCCGCAGGAGCGGTTCGGTATTCGAGGCCCGCAGGTTGAACCAGGCACCGTCGGCCAGATCGACCGTCACTCCGTCGAGTCGGTCGATGCCCGCGGTCCGATCGGCGAATGCCGCCAGGACCGCCTCGGTGCGTTCTGCGGCATCGTCGACGGTCGAGTTGATCTCGCCCGATGCACTGTAGGTCTCGTAGCTGGCCATCATTTCCGACAGCGGACGATCCTGTGCCCCGAGTGCGGCGAGAACGTGCAGCGCGGCGAGCATGCCGGAGTCCGCACCCCAGAAATCACGGAAGTAGTAGTGAGCGGAATGTTCGCCGCCGAAGATCGCTCCGGTGTCGGCCATCTGCTGCTTGATGAACGAGTGCCCCACCCGGGTGCGAACCGGTGTGCCTCCGAGCTCGGTGACCAGTTCCGGTACCGCGCGCGAGGTGATCAGATTGTGGATGATCACCGCGCCCGGCTCCTTGGCCAGTTCCCGCTCGGCCACCAGGCAGGTGACTGCGGAGGGCGAGACGGGGTCGCCCTTCTCGTCGACGACGAAGCACCGATCCGCGTCGCCGTCGAAGGCGAGTCCGATATCGGCACCGGTCTCGACGACGAAACGCTGCAGATCCACCAGGTTCGCCGGATCGAGCGGATTGGCCTCGTGATTGGGAAAGCTACCGTCGAGCTCGAAGAAGAGCGGCTCGATCGTCACCGGCAGTGGCCCGAACACCGCGGGCACCGTGTGTCCGCCCATTCCGTTCCCGGCGTCGACGGCGATCTTCATGGACCCGATTCCCGACAGATCGACCAGGTCTCGGACGAACTGTGCGTATTCGTCGAGCACATCTCGGGATGTCGCAGTTCCGGACGGCCCGTCGAACTCCGGTACCCCGTCCACCAATTCGGCTTTGACCGTGGCCAATCCGGTGTCCTGGCCCACCGGCTTTGCACCGGCGCGGCAGAGCTTGATCCCGTTGTACTTCGCCGGATTGTGACTGGCGGTGAACATGGCTCCCGGGCATTCGAGCATGCCGGAGGCGAAGTAGAGCTGATCGGTCGACGCCAGCCCGATGTGGACCACGTCGAGGCCCTGTGCGGTGACGCCGTCGGCGAACGCCCGAGACAGCGCGGGCGAGGAATCACGCATGTCGTGGCCGATGACCACCGAGCGCGCGGCCCCTGCCTCGTCGCGAACCAATCGTGCGAACGATGCACCGACGTCACGCACGAACGCCTCGTCGATCTGCTCACCTACGACGCCACGGACGTCGTAGGCCTTGATGACGGCGTTGACGGACTCTGCGGTTCGGGCCACGAAGATTCTCCTGGTGATCGTTGTCGACGACGCCGCTCATCGGCGTCGGATATCGAGCGTCGGTAGCGGTGCGATCCACACCAAGTATCGGCAGACCGTCGCGATCCGTTTCGGTCCTGCTCCTCGAACCTTGCCAGACTCAGGACGGACCGGCCAGTCGGACCGATGCACACCACACTCGGTGTGCTCGGGCGGCTCAGGACGTGGGGTCGGGAAGAACTCGAAGGTGCCCGCGCCTGCCCGTTCGGACGGCCGGAGCGGATCTGCGTTCGGTCTCGGACGGGCGTGAGGCCGAGCGGTCGGCGCTGTCACGGTCCTCGGAGCGGATGCGATCGCCGCGACCGGCCTCGCGTACGGCCTCCGCGAGGGCCGTCAGATCGTCCTCGTCGGGGCTCGACGTCGAGTAGCCACCTTCGTAACGCACCAGTTCCCAGCCCTTGGGCGCGGTGGTGGTCGATGCGTGCACCTCGCACAGATCCCAGGAATGCGGTTCGTCGACTGTCGCGAGCGGTCCGACGACCGCAGTGGAGTCGGAGTAGACGTATGTGAGCGTCGCAACGGCAGAACGGTTGCAACCAGGCCTGCAGCAGCCACGCAGTGATCTCACGAGTGCAGAGTATCCGGTGGGTGCAACCGACCGAACGACCGACACACCGGACGAGCGCGATAACCTCCCCCTATGCCTCGATTCTCATCCGCGCGCAGGATCACTTCTCGGTCCGTGGCTCGGCACGGCCGCGGCGTCCGCGGACCGGTTCTGCCCGAGGACATCCCGGCCAGGCGCTCACGAGCCGAGAAGTTCGACCGACTGGTGCTCGAGGCGTTCGCGCGGATCGATCATCGCTGGCACGAGAAGCTCTCGAAGCTCGACATCGCCGTGGACGAGGTACCGAAGATCAGGGCGTTGGATCCGGAATCGGTGACGTGGCCACCGGAGGTGGTGGCGGAAGGTCCGGTACCGCTCTCGCGATTGGTACCCGCAGGCATAGACAAGCGCGGGGAGACGACACGCGCCAGGGTGGTGCTGTTCCGTCGACCGCTGGAACGGCGCGCGAAGCACCCGGAGGACCTGGAAGATCTGTTGTTCGAAGTTCTGGTCGAGCAAGTGGCCACGTATCTCGGCATCGACCCCGACGAGGTCGATCCGGCCGGGGAGTGAGCGAACCCTAGGGACCCGTCGGAACCGAGCTTCTCAGCCGATTCCGCGCTTGAGCCTGCGACGCTCCCTCTCGGACAACCCGCCCCAGATACCGAACCGCTCGTCGTTGGCGAGCGCGTATTCGAGGCACTCGTCCTTGACCTCACAGCCGAGGCAGATGCGCTTCGCCTCGCGGGTGGAGCCGCCCTTCTCCGGGAAGAAGGCCTCGGGGTCGGTCTGCGCGCACAGGGCGCGCTCCTGCCACTGGTCCTCGATCTCCTCGAACATCTCGTCGAAACCCGCGACGAGACTGAGGAACGGCTTGGCCGGTGGAACCGACTCGGCGACGAACGGCATCGAGTCGG
The DNA here is from genome assembly GCF_040636045.1 of Rhodococcus sp. NPDC006774. Classification (NCBI taxonomy): domain Bacteria; kingdom Bacillati; phylum Actinomycetota; class Actinomycetes; order Mycobacteriales; family Nocardiaceae; genus Rhodococcus; species Rhodococcus sp. NPDC006774. Next base: position 100,711 of record NZ_JBEYIW010000015.1, read on the forward strand.
CGTCGGAATCCGACTCGAGTTCGACATCCGCGTCGATGACGTCGACGTCGTTGTCGGTCTCGTCCGTTCGCTCGACGTACGCAGAACCCGCGTCGATCGAGACGCTCGAATCTGCGCCGATGCCGGACTCGGTTTGCGGCGCGTCGTCGACAGCGCTGAGGTGTGCAGTGGGTCCGCCCCGCTGATCACGTGTCACGTGCTGGTCATACATCGCTTCCGCCTCCTCACCTGTGGTAGCGCAGATACTTTCGGTCCTCGTGTTCTCGAATACCTTGCCCCACGCCGGTATTCGATCGAGCTGGTCCAACGTGCCGGTCCGACTCTCGACCTCTACTCGACGTCCAGTCAGGGACGAAGAGGAAGGGAACGAGTGTTCGAAACCAGGTTCGCTGCAATCGAACTCGTGCTGCGAACACTGAATGACATACCTGTGATTAGACACGTCCAGGTGTGTCGCGGTCAAGCCGATCGCAAAAATCCAATACCATCACATGCCCGAAATCGGCGCTCTCCCCGGATCGAAGCCCGTCCCGTGCGTGTCGCATCGGTTCTCGCCGTCGCAAACGGTCCACGCGGACGTTGCGGCCCCGGGTGGGCGCTCACCCCACACCACCGCAACCCCAGTAGGCTCGGGTGTTGTGAAAGTTACTGTTCTGGTCGGTGGCGTCGGTGGCGCTCGGTTTCTGCAGGGCCTGAAAACGTTGTTCGGCGACGAACCCGATCACGAGATCACCGCAGTGGTCAACGTCGGCGACGACGTGTGGATGCACGGGCTCCGCATCTGCCCGGATCTCGACACGTGCATGTACACACTCGGCGGAGGAATCGACACCGATCGCGGCTGGGGTCGCATCGCGGAAACCTGGAACGCCCGGGACGAGTTGGCGGCCTACGGTGCCGATCCCGACTGGTTCGGACTCGGCGACCGCGACATTGCCACACACCTGATCCGCAGTCGTATGTTGCGCACCGGCTTTCCGCTGTCCGCCGTCACCGAAGCCCTGTGCAACCGTTGGCAACCCGGAGTCCGGCTCCTGCCCGTCACCGACGATCGCTCCGAGACCCACGTCGTCGTCACCGATCCGGACGACCCGAGCGGTGAGCAGCAGCGCGCAATTCATTTCCAGGAGTGGTGGGTTCGGTACCGGGCACAGATTCCCACCCACAGCTTCGCCAACATCGGGGCCGAACAGGCAACTCCGGCACCGGGAGTCGTCGAGGCGATCGCCGAGGCCGACGCCGTCGTCCTCGCTCCGTCCAATCCGGTGGTGAGCGTCGGTGCGATCCTCGCGGTGCCGGGTATCCGCGGGGCCCTTCGCACGACGGCCGCCAAGGTGGTCGGCCTCTCCCCCGTCGTCGACGGTAAGCCGTTGCGCGGCATGGCCGACGAGTGCCTGTCCGTCATCGGAGTCGAGACCACGGCGCAGGCGGTGGGCCGTCACTACGGAAGCCGAAGCGGCACCGGCATTCTCGACGCATGGCTGGTGCACACCACCGATACGGCGGTCGTCGACGGTGTGGACGTGCAGTCGGTTCCGTTGCTGATGACCGACCCCGAGACCACTGCGGCGATGGCCCGCACCGCTCTGCGCGCAGCCGGACTCGACCTGTGACCGACACTCACGATCCCGATTCGATCCGGTCGACACCCGAGGATCACGCTCCCGGCGGCTCGATCGAGATACTGCCGGTGACCGGGCTCCCCGAGTTTCGGCCGGGCGACGATCTGGCTGCGACCGTTGCGGACCGAGCGCCGTGGTTGCGTGACGGCGACATCCTGATCGTCACCAGCAAGATCATCTCCAAGGTCGAGGGCCGTCTGGTGCAGGCACCTCGTGATGCGGACGAGCGAGATGCCGCCCGCAGAGTCCTCGTGGAACAGGAAGCCGTGCGCATCGTCGCACGCAAGGGCCGAACCCTCATCACCGAGAATCGACTCGGCATAGTGCAGGCCGCGTCGGGAATCGACGGCTCCAACGTCGACGGTGGCGAACTGGCGCTGCTGCCCGAGAACCCCGACGCCAGTGCCGCAGCGCTGCGCACTGCACTCGGTTCGCTGCTGGGGGTGACGGTCGCCGTGGTCGTCACCGACACCATGGGGCGCGCATGGCGGATCGGCCAGACCGACGCCGCCATCGGTGCCGCGGGCCTGGGCGTCGTACACGCGTACGCCGGAGCCGAGGACGGTCAGGGCAACGAGCTCGTCGTCACCGAGGTCGCGATCGCCGACGAGCTCGCTGCCGCGGGCGATCTGGTGAAGGGCAAACTCGGTGGGGTTCCGATTGCCGTCGTACGCGGACTGACTCCCGTCGACGACGGTTCGACCGCTGCGACGCTGCTGCGCGGCGGTGAGGACGATCTGTTCTGGCTCGGTACCGCCGAGGCACTCGATCGTGGTCGACGCGAGGCGCTGCTGCGCCGACGGTCGGTGCGCTCGTTCACCGACGAACCGGTCGACCCCGACTCCGTTCGTGCGGCCGTTGCCGATGCGCTCACCGCTCCGGCCCCGCACCACACCCGTCCGGTTCGGTTCGTCTGGGTCAGGACCCCCGCTGTCCGGCGTCGGCTGCTCGAGACGATGCGTGAGCAATGGCGAGCCGATCTGGCCGGCGACGGGCTGAGCGAGGAGCGGATCACCGCCAGACTCGGCCGCGGCGACATCCTGTTCGACGCCCCCGAGATCGTGATCCCGTTCTGCGTGCCCGACGGCGCGCACTCGTATCCCGACGAGAGGCGTCGAACCGCGGAGGACACGATGTTCACCGTCGCAGTCGGTGCGGCCGTGCAAGGACTGCTCGTCGCCCTCGCGGTGCGTGATCTGGGCAGCTGTTGGATCGGTTCGACGATTTTCGCAGCCGATACCGTGCGCGCCGAACTCGGCCTGCGTGCAGATTGGAAAGCGATGGGAGCCATCGCAATCGGGCACCCCAGCGAATCCCTGACCGTTCGGGATCCGGTGGTTCCCGGGTCGTCACTGTTGGAGCTCTGACGTGTCGGCGTCGACGCCGCCTCACTCGACTCTGTGGAGTTCGGTCGGGGCATCGCTCGATCGATGGGCACCGTCCGATTCGAACGACGAATCGCTCCGGCACACGATGCTGGCGTTTCTGCACAGCAATCCGGATGCTTGCCTGCGCGCCAACGAGGCCGGCCATTTCACCGCGTCCTCGCTGGTGCTCGACACGTCGGGAACACATGTGCTGCTGACGCTTCATCCGAAGGTCGGTCGGTGGATTCAACTCGGCGGCCACTGCGAACCGACGGACGAGACGGTCGTCGACGCGGCGCTACGGGAGGCCACCGAAGAATCCGGCATCGATGATCTGACAATCGATCCGATGCTGCTCTCCGCCCACACCCACCCGATCACCTGCTCGCTCGGTAAGCCGACGCGGCACCTCGACCTGAGGTTTCTGGTCCGGGCACCGGACGGCGCACGGGCAGTACGCAGCGAGGAATCGACGGATCTGCGCTGGTGGCCGGTCGATGCCCTGCCCGACGACGCCGAGCGCGAGACGATCGACCACCTCGTCTCACTCGCCGCGCGTCGCCGGTAAGGGCCGCCCCTGGGCGTCAGACGTCGGTGGAGAAGCGGACTCCGCCGTCGGGCAACTTGACCCCGGGCCACACGCGTGCGCCGCGGAGCAACTCGCAGCGGGCACCGATGTCGGCACCGTCGCCGATGACCGCGTCGCGCACCAGGGCGCGGGGTCCGATACGGGCACCGAAGCCGAGAATGGATCGCTCGACGACGGCCCCTGCCTCGACGACGGCACCGTCGAACACGACGGCTCCGTCGAGACGGGCACCCGCTCCGATCTCGGCACCGCGTCCGACGACCGTTCCGCCGATCAGCAGTGCACCCGGTGCCACCCCCGCGCTCGGGTGAACCAAGGACTCGCCGCGGTCTCCGTGCAGCGCCGGTGACGGCGCGATACCGCGGACCAGATCGGCCGAGCCCTTGACGAAGTCCTCCGGTGTTCCCATGTCGCGCCAGTAGGCACTGTCGACGTGTCCGTAGACCTTCTTGTCCTCGGCGAGCAAGGCGGGGAACACTTCTCGCTCCACCGACACCGGACGGCCGGCCGGAATGGACTCGATGATCTCGCGCTTGAAGACGTAGCAACCGGCGTTGATCTGATCGGTCGGCGGATCCTGCGTCTTTTCGAGAAACGCTGTCACTCGGCCGGATTCGTCGGTCGGCACACAGCCGAACGCGCGCGGGTCGCCGACACGAACCAGATGCAACGTGACGTCGGCATCGGTGTTCCGGTGCGTATCGAGAACTGCCGTCAGATCGGTGCCGCCCAAGACGTCCCCGTTGAAGACCATGACGTTCTCCGCGCGCAGTCGCGGCAGAACGTTCCTGATGCCGCCACCGGTACCCAGCGGCTCGGTCTCGAAGACGTACTCGAGTTCGATACCCATCGAGGATCCGTCCCCGAAATGCTGCTCGAACACGTCGGCTTTGAACGACGTGCCGAGGACGACGTGCTCGATCCCTGCGGCCTTGATACGCGCCAACAGATGGGTCAGAAAGGGCAGTCCTGCGGTGGGCAGCATCGGTTTGGGTGCCGACAGCGTCAGCGGCCGCAGCCGAGTTCCCTTGCCGCCGACCAGAATGACTGCATCGGTACGTGCGGCGACCGATGGGGAACTATCCGACATGTCCAGCCTCTGTTCTCTCGTCCGTGAGTCGTCCATCACCTGCGCGGGCCCGAAGCGCCGAATTCACAACGATCTTCGAGCGAAGACCGAGACCTGCGCGCAGCGCCAATCGTAAGGGAGCCTGCCACGTCCGGGCGTGTCTGTCGGCCTGAAAGCGGTATGCACTGGTGTGATGTGCCGGCAACATCACTTCCGGATGCCGTCCTGCCGCATGCCCTTTCGAGTGGGTGACCTCGACATCGGGAACGTAGACGTTGTGCCAACCCGCTCTGCCGAGCCGGTCACCGAGATCCACGTCCTCCATGTACATGAAGTATCTGGAGTCGAATCCGCCGATCGAATCGAACGCCGAACGCCGCAGCAACAGGCACGATCCCGACAGCCATCCCACCGGCCGCTCACTGACCGTCTCGTTCTCCTGGCGATATCGCCGAGTCCACGGATTCTTCGGCCAGATCTTGCCGAGTACGGCGTGGCCGGCTCCGGACGTGAGATCGGGCACCGACCGCGCCGACGGGTACCGCGAGCCGTCGGGCTCGCGAATGAGCGGTCCGAGAGCACCGGCCCGCGGCCACCGCGCCGCCGCGTCGAGCAGGCCGTCGAGCGATCCCGGATGCCACCGCACGTCGGGATTGGCCACGACGACGAACTCGATGTCGGGGTCGATCTCGGCCACCGCACGATTGACGGCTGCGCCGTAGCCGATGTTCGCGCCGGTGCGCAGCAACTCCGCCTCTTCGAACGCGATCTCGGCTGCCTCGGGTGTGCCGTCGACCGAACCGTTGTCCGCCATGATCACCCGAAGGGGCCGCGTCGTCGCCTCACGTAGAGACGTCAGGAACTGGTCAAGGTATTCGCCGGGTGAATAGGTCACGGTCACCACGGCCAGCTCGGAACTCACGCGGGCAAGACTAGCCCGATCTCGCCTCGAACCCTCATGTCGACTGCGCCAAGGCTGCTGTCAACGCGTCCGACCACGGCCGCGCCGGGGTCAGACCGGCATCGACCCACGCGGTCGGTGAGAGCACCGAATATGCGGGCCGAGGTGCCGGAACGACGTATTCGGCGCTCGAACACGGCGTCACACGCTCGGGATCGGCACCGATTCCCGCGAACACCGCGCGTGCGAGGTCGAACCAGCTGGCCTGCCCCGCATTGGTGTAGTGCAGCGTTCGTGCGCGCACAGCAGGGTCGGCTTCGATCTCGAGCAGGCCCGACGCCAGATCGAGGGCGAACGTGGGCGAACCGATCTGATCGTTCACCACCGAGATCGTCTCGCGCTCGCCTTCGAGTCGGCGCATCGTGGTCACGAAATTCTTGCCCGTGTTGTCGTACACCCAGGCGGTTCGCACGACCACGGCCTCGGGAAGCTCCTCGTGCACTGCGAGCTCGCCGGCGAGCTTGGTGCGTCCGTACGCCGACTGCGGCGCGGTCTTCGCATCGACCTCGTACGGTTCGATCGCTGTGCCGTCGAACACATAATCGGTGGAGACGTGGATCAACCGGGCTCCGACACGCCCGCAGGCGCGCGCGAGATTTCGAGGGCCGTCCGCGTTGACCGCCCACGCCCTGGCCTCGTCGGTCTCGGCGGCATCGACGGCGGTGTACGCAGCACAGTTGATCACCGTCGACCCTGCGCTCACCGCGGCAGCGACGGCGTCGGGGTCGGTGATGTCCAGGTCGGCGGACGAATATCCGCACACCTCGGCACCGTCACCTCGTTCGGCGGCGAGAGACATCACTCGGCGGCCCAACTGGCCGTGTGCACCGGTCACCACGATCGCATTCACGGTTGCCAAGTGTGGCACGCCGCGTTCGCTTCGGCGAGGCAGCGACCGGCGACAAGTAACCTTCGAACGGCGGGGGGAGAACAACGAAGTAGGCAGGTTTCAGGCCGGCCGGAAACGAGAGAGGGTCGTCACGGTGCCACGAGATCCAGGCACGCCCGGAGGTGAGCGCACTCCCCCGCCGAGGCGGAGCGCTACCCGGCGAACCGACGGTCCCCGAGCGCGCACCACGGGCCGCCCCGACGATCACAGCGGCGCTGCCCACCGTTACCGCGACGACGAACGCCGTGGAGAACGCCGCACCGGAGAACGCAGACAGGTCGCACCCGGCGAACGCACAGGTAGATCGCGCCGGCCGGATCGACGCAGCCCTCGCGGTGGCGTCGAGCGACCCGAGTCCGACGGCAGGTCGCCTCGCGCCGGTGGTACCCGATGGCCCGCGACCCACGTCGCGGTCGCAGTGCTCTCGATCCTCGTCCTGCTGGTGACCGGTTTCGCGTGGCGCAGTGTCGACAGCCTGCGCTCGAATATCGCCACCGCGGGTGGTCTCGGTCTCGGCGGTGCCGCCGACGGTGCCGTCGACATCTTGATGGTCGGCACGGACAGTCGAACCGATGCCCACGGCAACGCGTTGTCCCCCGCGGAACTCGCCTCTCTCAACGCAGGTGAAGAGGTGGCGTCAAACACCGACACGATCGTGCTGATCCGCGTCCCGAACGACGGTTCGTCGGCCACCGCGATCTCCATCCCGCGAGACTCGTACGTCGAGGTACCCGGCATCGGCATGTCGAAGATCAATGCTGCGTACGGCGCGACCAAGGAGAACAAGCGGCTCGAATTGGTGGAGCAAGGGGTCACGGACGCCGATGCCGAATCCCAGGCAACCGAAGCCGGTCGTGAGGCCCTCATCGATTCGGTCGCCAACCTCACCGGCATCACCGTCGATCACTATGCCGAGGTGGGGCTGCTCGGCTTCGTGCTGCTGACCGATGCCGTCGGCGGTGTCGAGGTGTGCCTGAACAACCCTGTGCAGGAACCACTGTCGGGTGCGAACTTCCCGGCGGGCGAGCAGAACCTCTCCGGTTCGCAGGCCCTGAGTTTCGTCCGACAGCGACACGATCTTCCCCGCGGAGATCTGGACCGCATCGTGCGCCAGCAGGTGTTCATGGCCTCGCTCGTGCGGAGTGTGCTCAGCGCCAAGACACTGAGCAACCCCGGCAAACTGGGCCAACTCAGCACCGCGGTGCAGCGATCGGTGACACTCGATTCCGACTGGGACATTCTGCAGTTCGCCACTCGCCTGCAGGATCTCGCCGGCGGCAAGGTCAAGTTCGAGACGATCCCCGCCGTCGACATCAATGCGACGACCGACTACGGCGAGTCGATCGTGCAGGTCGATCCCGCTGCGGTGAAGAAGTACGTCGAAGGACTGCTCGCCGACGGTAATTCGGCGGAGACCAACGCCGAGAATGCGGACGCCCCCGATGTCGATCCGTCGACCGTGACCGTCGACGTCGCGAACGACAGCGGTATCGACGGCCTGGCCAACGGCGTCGCCGGTTCGTTGACGGCGTTGGGGTACGTCGACGGCACCATCGGCAACTACGAGGGCACGTCGATCTCGGCGAGCCGCATCCAGGCTGCCGATGTGGACAGCGATGCTGCGCGCGCCGTCTCGGCAGCGCTCGGCGGACTGCAGATCACCGCCGACGACACCTTGTCGGCAGACACCGTTCGGGTGGTACTCGCGAACGACTATGCGGGACCCGGCTCGGGCCAGGCCGCAACTGCGGAAACCATTGCTCCCGAATCGGGTACGGCGGTTCCCGAGGCACCCGCTGCTCCGATCGACGCCGGCTCCACCGGTCCGATGTGCGTCAACTGATCGGTGCCGCTCACAGTGTGTGAATCGGTGTCGTCGGGCGTCATCTAGGGTCGTGGGGTGGCTTCGAATCTGACTCAGACCCTGCTCGACCCGATTCTCGCCGCCGATCCGGCCGGTCCGCGCGTCACGTTCTACGACGATGCGACCGGTGAGCGAGTCGAGGTGTCCGCGGTGACCCTGGCGAACTGGGCGGCCAAGACCGCCAATCTGTTGCGCGACGAGTTCGCCTTCGAGGTGGGTGGCAGGGTGAGTGTGCTGTTGCCCGCGCACTGGCAGACGGCTGCCGCGCTGCTGGGAGTCTGGTGGGCAGGCGGCGAGGTGGTCATCGGGGCCGACGACTCCGTGGACGTGGCGATGGTGTCGGGCGATCGGCTCGACGAGTCTCCCGAGGCGGACGAGGTGCTGGCGTTCTCGCTCGACGCATTCGGCAAGGCAGTCCCCGATCTGCCGATCGGCATGACCGACTACGCGACGTCGGTGCGGGTGCACGGCGATCAGTTCAGGGTCGCGGGCTCCGGGAGCGCAGGCGCGGCGCTGGACGGGCGTTCGGTGGACGAGGTACTCGCTGCCGCTCGTGAGCGGGCAGACGCACGTGACTGGACGGCCGCGGACCGGGTCATGTCCAGCGCGTCCTGGACCACGGCCGACGAGCTGATCGACGGTCTGCTCTCGGTACTCGTCGTGGGTGCGTCACTGGTTCAGGTGGCCCATCCGGACGAGGCGAAGGCGCAGCGGCGCGCCGAGACCGAGAAGGTCACCGCCACTGTTGCTCAGCCGGTCTGACGGTAACCGCCGTCGGCGAGTCCGGCCTCGATCTCGTACTTGTTGGCCGGGCCCCGATGTCGCGCTTCTTCGGCGAGGTAGCGGAACGGGAAGGTGAGCCCGAAGTTCGCCCATTGGTCTGCATGTACGGCCTCGTGCCGCAGTACCCGACGGGCGGTGTTGCCCTTCGTCAGATAGGCACCGCCGAATGTCGTTCCGCCGCGCCCGAATCCACCGCGCAGCCCGGTGCACACGAACAGGGAGAATTCGTCGTCGAAGCGCGCCGTGCCGCGCCAGAGACGGGCATAGAGCAACGCCAGCCGCGTCACGAACATGGACTGCCGACTACCGCGACCCGCGCGCCGGATCTGCTCGCTCCGTGACACGATTCCGCTCACCCGAGCAGAGTGGTGCGCAGCGCTTTGTCCTTCTCCAGCACCATGGCCTCCAGTGAGGCCTGGAACGCGGACATCCGTTCTTGCAGAGCCGGATCGGATGCACCGAGAATTCGGACCGCAAGCAACCCTGCGTTGCGCGCACCACCGATCGAGACCGTGGCCACGGGAACACCGGCGGGCATCTGAACGATCGAGAGCAGCGAATCCATGCCGTCGAGGTACTTCAGGGGCACCGGCACACCGATGACCGGCAGCGGCGTCGCCGACGCGACCATGCCGGGCAGGTGAGCCGCTCCCCCGGCCCCGGCGATGATCACCTTGATGCCGCGGCCTGCGGCATCGCGGGCGTAGTCGAGCATGCGCTGCGGGGTTCGGTGCGCCGACACCACGCCGACCTCGAAGCGAATACCGAACTCGGCCAACGCTTCTGCAGCAGCTTCCATCGTGGGCCAGTCGGAATCGCTGCCCATGATCAGGCCGACGGCAGGAGTGGAGCCTGCGGAACGACCATCGGGGGCAGGAGTGTTGTCAGTCATTGTGCGGGTCCCATCCGTCGGTCCATTCGGCGTGTGACATCCAGTGCGCTGCGCGTTCGGCTCGCTCGCGCACCGAGGCCACGTAGGCGGGGTCGGCGAGCGAACCCGACTGCGCGCCCAGGATGTTCACGTGGCCGATCTTGCGATCCTTGCGCTCGCCCTTGCCGTACAGATGCACCTTCGCATCGGGCATCCGGGCGAACAGGTGATGCAGCCGCTCGTCCATCGTCATCTCGGGGGCCTCGGGCGCGCCCAGAATGTTGGCCATCACCGTCAGCGGAGCGAGTGGGTCGGTGTCGCCGAGCGGGTAGTCGAGTACCGCGCGTAGGTGCTGCTCGAACTGCGAGGTCCGACACCCGTCCATGGTCCAGTGACCGGAGTTGTGCGGTCGCATGGCGAGTTCGTTCACCAGGAGCTTGCCCGAGGTGGTCTCGAACAGTTCGACCGCGAGGTCTCCGACCACACCGAGCGCACCGGCGATGTCGAGAGCCAGCCTGCCTGCGAACGTGGCGACGTCCTCGTCGAGGTCGGGAGCCGGCGCCAGCACCACGGCGCACTGACCGTTGCGCTGCACCGTCTGCACGACGGGCCACGCAGCTCCCTGGCCGAACGGTGATCGTGCAACCATGGCCGACAGCTCGCGGCGCATGGCGACCTTCTCCTCGACCATGAGCGGTACACCCAGGTCGAGTTGAGCGGTGACGATCGCCTCTGCTTCCTCGGCGTCAGCGGGCATCCACACTCCACGCCCGTCGTAGCCGCCTCGTACGGCCTTGAGCACCACCGGCCACCCGTGCTCGTCTCCGAACGCAATCGCGTCCTGCGCCCACGACACCTCCGCGTAGGCGGGGCCGGGCGCACCGAGTTCGGCGAGCTTGCGACGCATGCGCAGTTTGTCCTGGGCGAATATCAACGCGCTCGGCGGCGGTTGCACGTTGACGCCTTCTGCCACGAGAGTCTCGAGGTGCTCGGTGGGCACCTGCTCGTGGTCGAAGGTGAGCGCATTGGAACCGGTCGCGGCCGTGCGCAACGCATCGAGATCGTCGTGGTGCCCGAAGACGACGTCGGGGCTGACCTGAGCTGCCGGCTCGTCGGCACCCGCGGCGAGGACGCGAAGAGTCTGTCCGAGCTCGATCGCGGACTGGTGAGTCATTCGGGCGAGCTGACCGCCGCCGATCATCGTCACCACGGGCATTCCGGTCGACGACGGGCGCGCAGCAGTGGGGCGCGGTTCGGTACCTGTCACGGCTCACCATGGTGTCATGTCGCACGCATTCGGTCCGACCCGGCGTCTCGCACCGGAGTCCGCATGCTGGGCGAGGACCTGTGGAAACCCTGATGATCGGAGCCTCGGTTCGGCGAACCCGGGGTGTGTTTCGTAGACTTCACCGTTGTGCCGACGATCGCAAGCGTGCTCCAACGCTTACCCACGCCCATTCGGGACCTCGCGATTCGGCACAGTGAGCTGATCAAGTTCGCCATCGTCGGTGGCACGACGATGGTCTTCGACCTCGTCATCTTCTATTCGCTGAGCCTGACGGTGCTCGAGCAGAAGCCGGTGATCGCCAAGATCATCTCGGGTGTTCTCGCAACCCTGCTCAGCTACTTCCTCAACCGCGAATGGGCCTTCAAGCATCGTGGCGGACGCGAGCGGCACCACGAGGCACTGCTCTTCTTCGCGATCAGCGGCATCGGCGTGCTCATCGCAGCCGGTCCCCTGTGGATCGCGAACAACGTCTTCGACATTCGCGACGCCAGCGAATCCCTGACGACGCTGGTCATCATCGACTTCGTCCTCAACTACATCATCGGCAACCTGCTGCAGATGGCATTTCGGTTCTGGGCATTGCGCCGCTTCGCGTTTCCCGAGGACAACGCGCGGACGATCCTGGAAGTCGACGCCGAACGCAACGAGGACCCGACCGACGCGGCGGACGTACTCGACCAACCCTGAGATGCTCAGCGTGGTTCGCGGCGAGGCACGGCACGCGACGGTTCACGCCACGCAGGCAGGAACACCGAGAAGAGCGCGGGACGACGTCGCTGCAATTCCAGCCTGCCGCCGTCCGCCTCGATGAGAGCCCTGGCCAGAGCGAGGCCGACACCGGTGGAACCGGCTCCGGAAAATCCACGGTCGAAGATGTGCGGAGCAAGTTCGTTGCTCACCCCGGGCCCCTCGTCCGAGACCTCGACGCAGACCAGTCGTTCACGGCGTCGCTCGGTGCTCTCGACGGCCGAGACGGCCCGAACCGCCACCGTGCAGGCCCCGCCGCCGTGCACCAGAGAATTGTCGACCAGCACCGAGACCGCTTCACGCAACCGCGATCCGGTCACCGAGGCCTTCAGATCCACGTCACCCTTGATCACCAGGGTCCGGCCGACGTCCTCGAAATTTCGCTGCCATTCGACGACGGTGCCGATCAGTTCCTCGACCACCGAGACCTCGTGCGCGTCGGCCGCGCCGTCACTACGAGAGGATCGAACGAGCTCGTCGATGGCAAGGGTCAGTCGGTCCACCTGATCCATCGCCTCGTTGGCCTCGTCGACCACCGCCGGATCCGGGTGCGTGGATATTTCGTCCAGGCGAAGGCGGACTGCGGTCAGGCGGCTGCGAAGTTGATGCGAGACATCGGCGACCAACGTGTGTTCGCGCTGCAGCCGTCCGGCGATCTCGACGGTGGCCGAGTCGAGAACCTCCGAGACCCGATCGAGTTCTGCGATGCCGTGCCGTCGTGGGTCCGGCCTGAAATCACCCTCGGCGAGGCGAGCAGCTCGCCGCGCCACATCCTGCAGCGGATCGGCCAGCCGCTTGGCTGTCAGGACGGCCACGACGGTGCCTGCCATCGCTGATGCGAGGACGACGAGAGTCACCGCTCCGAGCGCCTGGCGCTGCAGGGAACGCATGTCGTCGGACGGCACTTCGAGGCGAAGCGAACCCGAGGTGCCCATCGACAGCGACTCCACGAGCGGTCGAGGCACGGACGACTGCCCGATGTCCGCGCGCGATGCGGCATCCTCGGGGGTGGGGTAGATGACCACGAGCCGGCCACCCTGCGGGATGGCCAACCGGAGCGAGCCGATGTCGAGCTGGCCCTCGATCAGACCCGCCGACCCTTCCTGCGAGATGATCTCCGCCGCCATTCGATCCAGGCGTGCCTGCAGGTCGTTGCGGGTGAAATCCTCCACCCACAACCAGGCGGTGTACATCAGGGGCAAACCGAGCAGCAACGCCGTCATGACGACGACAGCGAGAATCGAGACCAGAATTCGGCGCCGCATCGACCGCTAGTCGCTGTTGATGCGGAAGCCGACGCCGCGCACCGTCGCGATGCGACGCTCGGCCACGGGTCCTTCGTCGCCGATCTTGCGACGCAGCCAGGACATGTGCATGTCGAGGGTCTTCGATCCGCGCAGCTCTGCGTCGCCCCAGACCTCACGCAGGATCACTTCACGAGAGACGACTTGGCCCGCATGGTCGAGCAAGACCTTGAGCAGCTCGTATTCCTTGTTGGCGAGAGATATCTCGGTGCCACCGACCAGGACGCGTCGGGCAGCGGGTTCGAGGCGGATGGCACCGACCTCGATCGGGGAATCCTCCCCGGCACCACGGCGGCGGAGCAACGCACGTACGCGGGCCATGAGCTCGGCGAGCCGGAAGGGCTTGCCCACGTAGTCGTCGGCACCGGCGTCGAGACCCACCACGAAGTCGACCTCGTCGGTTCGTGCGGTGAGCATGAGCACGGCAACCTCGGATCGGTTGGCACGCACCTGCCGACACACTTCGAGGCCGTCCATCCCCGGCAGGCCGAGGTCGAGTATCAACAGGTCGAATTTTCCGTCCAGCGCGCGCTGAAGGGTGGCGGGGCCGGTCTGTTCGACGGTCACCGTGTAGCCCTCGCGCCCGAGAGCTCGGGACAGGGGCGCAGCGATGGCTTCGTCGTCTTCGGCAAGCAGCACGTCGGTCACATCGGTCACCCTACGGTTCGAAGGTGAGAACAGCCTGTGTTACCTGCGTTTCCCAGCTCGCCAACCGGGCTTGGAGTCGCCTGCCGAATCCTCCGGCATCGGCTCGAATGCCGCCTCCCGGCCGTGCACGGATTCGCGACGGTACTCCATCGAGTCGAATACCTGCTGGTAGAGCAGGGAATGCACGCGTTGCACATGCGGAATGTCGTCGAACTCGAGTGGATCGTCCGATGCCGAGGCGATGATGAGCGTGCCGGTGCGCAACATCCGGTCCATCAGTCCGTGTCGAAATTGGACGTTGCTGATTCGGCTCATCGGAATGTCGATGCCGGAGTGGGTGAGCACGCCCTGCCTGATCAGCACTCGCCGATCGGTGACGATGAAATGCGTGCACTTCCAGCTGATCAACGGCACCAGGCACCGCCATACGACGACCGCCGCCCAGAGCACCGCCGTGGCGATCATCGCGACGTTCGCGGCTGTCGATTCGAGCCGTGCACTCGCGGCTCCGAGGCCGACGCCTGCCAGGCCCGTGACGAGGACGAAGGTGACCGACGGTAGGACGAGCATCTTCCAGTGAGGGTGATGATGAAGCAGGAGCTCTTCCTCGTCGGCCAACGCGTCCTGTGGATAACCCACGTGCACTCCTGACTACTCGCTACGACTTCCGTCGAGTCGACATGGTCTCACGAGAGGGGTCGGAGATGAGTGACATCACCGGCCGCCACGGCGAGCACCGACGGGCGATCGGACCCGGGTTGCTCCACCTCGATCACGATGCGTCCGTGCTCGTCGACGTCGACCGCGGTTCCGATCTTCTCGTCGCCGCCGGGCAGATCGACTCGCACGCGTTGCCCGATGGTGCCGCACCTCTCCCGGTACCGGTGGGCGAGTGCATCGGTGTTCCAGTTCGAGTCCCGCCACGAGTCCACCTCGGCGGCCATCCCACGCAGAATCGCCCGAACCAACGTGTCACGGTCGAGAACCGCGGCCCCCTCCAGCGCCAGTGACGTCGCCGTCGGTACCGGCAACTCGTCGACCGTCATCGACACGTTCACCCCGAGCCCGATGACGACTGTGGGCGACGGTCCGTGCGCGGCGACCTCGGCCAGGATTCCCGAGACCTTCTTGCCACCGATGAGGACGTCGTTGGGCCACTTCAGCCGAGCATCGACTTCACCGACGGTGCGTAACGCGTCGACCAGAGCGATTCCGGTCATGAGCGAGACCCACCCGAGCACCGCGGGATCGATTCCAGGGAACTTCAGCAGCATCGACACCAGAATCTGTGACCGCGGCGCGCCGGAGAACGGTCGCGCGTGCCTGCCGCGTCCGCTGTCCTGATGTTCGGCGATCAGTGCCGTCCGGTCGGCGTAGTTCGCGGCCCCCGCGATCAGATCCGCATTGGTCGAACCGGTTTCCGTCACCACGTCGACCCGAGACCAGGAGGCCTGCGGGCCGTCCACCAGTGCCCGGCGAAGTGCGCGAACGTCCAGCGGTGGGCGATCGAGGTTTGTCCACATGCGCTCCAGCATATGGGCTCGGCGACAGGCCGACGGCTTGTCGCGAACCACCCTCGGTCGGGGCGCAGATCACACTCGCAGTTAAAGTGGTGCCCCATGACCAGCGTCCAGGATTCCACTGCACCCGGGTCGGCCGAAGCCCCCGATATTCATACGACTGCGGGTAAATTGGCCGATCTTCGTAAACGTCTCGCGGTTGCGGAGATTCCCTCCGGTGAGGCGGCGGTGGACAAGGT
>NZ_JBEYIW010000016.1:0-103992 GCF_040636045.1 Rhodococcus sp. NPDC006774
GTCGAGTGCCTTGGAGGGCACTCGACCACACCACTGCGCAGCACTCAGAACGCAGAGCCGGTGCTCGGCAGCTGGTAGCCCTGGAAGAAGTCGAACGGCACCACGTTCGGTGCCGGGTTCTGCAGCTGCGGTGCCGGTGCCTGGGGGAACAGCTCGGGGAGCTCGAATTGGTTCGGTTGGTCGTTTCGGTTGTCGTCGTATCGGGTGTGGTTGTCGCCCCGATCGGTCCACAGCGGATCGGCCGACGCGGTGCCCGCCATCGCCACCAGAGGAATGGCCACCAGAGCCCCGGTCACTGCTGCGCGGGTGAGAATCTTTCGGGTGTTCATGTGTTCCCTTTCGTCGGTGTTCGTACTTCTCCGACGTTAGGTCGACACGGTGGGCCCGCGACAGGGAAAACGGCTGACTCCCAGGAGATTACGAGCGTTCTCCCAAGGGCGACGACCGGTGTTTTCGTTGTTCCCGGCCTGGTCGGACCGGTGCGGTCGTCGTCGGTTGTCGTCAGACGCCTGGCAGTGCTCCCAGCTTCGGCCCCGACTCATCGGTCGATTCGGAATCGGCAACGACGGTCGATTCCCGATCCGGCGGGGTGCTCTTGATGGCGAGGGCCGCAAGGGCGACGACGGCGCATGCTGCAGCACCGGTGAGGAAGGCCGCGGTGTAGACGATTTCGCGGGCGACGGTCGTTCCGTCGATCGTGAACATGGCGAGCACGGTGGAGAGCGTGGCACTTGCGATCGAGGTGCCGACGGTGCGCACGATCGAGTTGACGCTGTTCGCCACTCCGGTGTCCGCTGCGCTGACCTCGGCCATGAGCAGGTTGGGTAGGGCCGCGAACGCGAGGCTGACGAACAGGTTGATGACGATACCGGCGGTGATCAGTTGCCAGGTCCGATCATGGGCGAGCGCGACGAACACGAACCCGATCAGGCCGATCAGCGCTCCCGCCACCAGGACCCGGCGAGGTCCGTACGACCGAATGAGACGGCCACTGACGACAGCCGCGACCACGCCCACCGCCGCGCCGGGCAGGAGGTACACGACGCTCGCTTCGAGCACGTTGGCGGTGAAGCCATAACCTGCCACCGCGCGGGGGGTCTGCACGAAGAACGAGCACGCGAGAAAATTGACGAACATCCCGACGCCGACGAAGAGCGTGGCGACGTTGGTGGCGAGCAACGGCCCGTGAGTCAGCATGCGGGGTGCGACGAGGGGTTCGTCGGTGCGGTTCTCGAAGACCCACCAGATGGTTCCCACCAGCACACCGGTGACGGCGCAGCCGATGGTGGCAACCGAACCCCACCCCCACGTGCGGCCCTGGGTCAGGGCGAGGAACAGCAGAAGCAGAGTCACCGCGAGCAGTGCAGCGCCCCACCAGTCGACGGAGCCGCCGCTGGTTCTCGGCCGCGAGGGAACGCCGAACCAGGCGATCGCGAGCGCGACCACGACGAACGCAACAGTGAGCCAGAACACGCGGTGGTAGTCGGCACCGTTGGCGGTCAGCAGTCCGGTCAACACCAGTCCGAACCCGCCGCCGACACCGAGTGTGCCGGACAGGATTGCCATCGACCCGACCAGTTTCGCGGGCGGCATCTCGTCGCGCAGCACGGCCAGTGCGATGGGGAACAGGGCGTACGAGACGCCTTGCAACACCCGACCGACGAGCAGCCACAGCAGTGAATCCGTCAGGGCGGCCAGCATCGATCCGGCGAGCACCACGGTCAGGACACCGACCAGGACGGGACGCTTGCCGTGCAGGTCGGCGAGCCGTCCGATCACGGGAGTGGCGATCACCGCGGCGAGGAGGTTTGCCGTCAGTACCCAGCCGGCTGCGGTGGTGCTGACCCCGAGCTGGGTGCCGATGGTTCCCACGATGGGTACGACCATCGTCTGCAGGACGGCGAGGGTCATGACGACGAAACAGAGTCCGGGCAGCAGAATGCGGCGGGTGGACATGAACGAACTACCTCGTTACGTGATGGAAGTGCACAATCGCGTGAAAACAAAAATGTTGAACGCATCTAAGTAGTTACCAGACATCGGTCGACTACGGAAACGAGAACGGGGTTACTGCGGACGGGTGGGCTTACCCAGCGCCTTCTGCCGCAGTTCGCTGACGATCTCGTCGTTCCAGACGTGTTCGCGCACCAGGCGGTAACGCTCCCGGCTCATCCAGAGGTACGCCTCGGCGTCGGTGCGGTCTTCGAGGATTTCGGCCGCGCGCACCATGCGCACCACCGGCAGGTATTCCTCACCGAACCAACGTCGCGCGACGGTACCGCGGTCGACGAATTCACCGACCTCCTGCATCAACCGGAAGCCCCATGCCTCCACCGATTCGCTCAGCTGGGCGTAATCGAACGGATCGGTCACCTGAACGGCCTCGCGTGCCTTGCCCACCAACGGCACTCGACTGAGGAAGATGCGCCGGTGATCCTTGATCAGCAGATCGCCACGTCGGGTGATGCCCTCGGGGGAGATGCGCG
Organism: Rhodococcus sp. NPDC006774; assembly: GCF_040636045.1. NCBI lineage: Bacteria > Bacillati > Actinomycetota > Actinomycetes > Mycobacteriales > Nocardiaceae > Rhodococcus > Rhodococcus sp. NPDC006774. The sequence goes on from NZ_JBEYIW010000016.1 coordinate 2,487, forward strand.
TGATGATCTCGGTGACAACGGCGTCGATCGACGTTCGGTGCATGGCGAATGCGATGGAGACTCGGTGATGGCCGTCGACGACGAAGTGCATTCCGCCGATGCGATAGACCTGAATCGGCGGCATCGCTTCGCCGCGACGTTGAGCAGCCGCGAGTCGCTGCCAACGTTCGCGGATGCGCGCCGATGTCGGGCGGAAGAAGCGATCGAAGTCGCGTGTGCGATCGACGCTGCCGACGATGGTGTCGACGCGAATGACCTGCAGTCCGAGGTGACGCTCACCCACCTTGCCGAGGGCCGCAACGACCTCGTCGAACGGCAGGATGGTGTTGACGTCGTCGGGTTGACGACGCAGCCACCCGACCAGACGTGCGACGTCGGCGCGTCGGCGCTGGCGGGTGAAGTCGTTCTCCGCATCGGCGGCCGGGAATCCGGTGTCACGTGCCATGTCTGCGCCTCACGATCTTCGGTGTCTCGAAATCCGTTCTCTCGCCGCCCGGTTCGATCTCGAGAAGGGTGTATCCGACGGTGTTGATCACCGTCGCGCCGTGCAGGGTCAGATCGTCCGGGGTGTGACCGTGCGGATGAATGTGGCCGTGCAACAACAACTGTGGGGACAGTCGGCGCGCCACCTCGTCCAGGCAGTCGAAGCCGATGTGCGCGGGGTCGGTGTCGTCGCCGACGCCCAGAGGTGGACTGTGGGTGAGCAGGATGTCGACGGGCCGAAGATCCTTGCGCACATTGCGATGCCATGCGAACGTCCGGGTCAGGGTGCGTGATCGCCGTCGCTGCTGCCGTTGGGTCCACTGATTGGGCCCACCGTTGTAGCGGATGGACCCGCCGAGACCGGCGATCCGCACGCCTGCCGCGGACACGATGCGACGGTCGACGTTGACGGCACCGACCGGTCCGGGCCAGGTGGCGGGCAGCCCGGCGCGCATCCAGCCTGCACGTCCGGCCGAGTAGCCGGTGAGGTCCGCGTCGTGATTGCCCGGCACGAACACGCACGGTGCGTTCAACGCGTCGGTGAGGTACTCGAGATAATCGAACGGAAGGTCGCCCGCGCCGAGAATCAGGTCGACTCCGAGCGACTTCACCTGCGGACTCCACAGGGATTCGATCGTTTCGTCGGCGACTGCGAGAACGGAGACCACGGGTACGACGGTACCCACCTCCGGTGCGGTGGTACCTCCGAACGGACTTCTCGGGCATCGGTGGTGTTGGATGGGTCAGGTGAGCGACAGTGTCATTGCAGCGGTACGCGCACATCTGGTGACCGAGATCGGCGACGAGAATCCGTCGTCGGCGTCGGTGACCTTCCTCGGCCTCGAGTCGCTGGACGTGCTGAGATTCGGCGCGGACTCCGACGTGGTCCGGTACGTCAGTCTCGGCTGCTCTCGTCACCCCATGGCCGATCCCAACGAACTCGTCGCAGATCCCTCGCGCGGCCCCCGCGCCGAACTGGTGCTCACCCTTCGCGGTGGGGCAGGCGTGGCGTCGGGCGTGCACAAGTCCCTGGCCGTGCTCGCTGCCTCTCCCGCGGTGGAGGGCGTCGTTCTCGTCGAGGATGCGCTGCTGGACCTGGGCGAGCCGCTGTGGACCAACGCGCCGTTCACCGCGGTGCTGCTCGGAGCCAGTGATATCGCCGATCTGACGCTGCCCGAGCCCTACGATCCGGTTCGCTTCCTCGCCGCAGTGCCGTTGACCGGTACCGAGGCCGCGTGGGTGCGGTTACGCGGTGCCGCAGCCCTGCGAGAGGCCTGGACCGAGGCAGGGATCGACGTGCGCGATCCGAATCGGTCCGCGGCCAGTCTTTGACGCCCACTCACCGCGCGTAGGACGCCAAATCCGGTTCGGCACCGACGGAATCGTCGATCAGGTGCCGAGGTACCTGGGCCAGATACTTCAGTCCGGTGATCGCCGCACGCGCGTCGTAGCGCAGGTTCGGCATCGCGGTGCTGAAACACAGGTTGTCCGAGATGCGCTCGCGCACAGCAGGTCCGTCGTGGTCGAGCGCGTCGAGGACGAGATGAAAAGCGACGTTGTCGCCGATGATGTCGAAGTGTTCGACGGGCCGCAGCGGACAGATGTCCTGGACGGCGATGTTCGCGGCTCCGGCCAGAGTGCTCGCGTGCGGTTGCGGGTAGATCAATTGGTCGAATGTCGTGAAAATCGAGGTGTAACTGGGTCCCGCAGGCAACGGACGCGCCGCCAGCGCGGTGAGGAATTTCGATCCGGTGGCGATCTGCCAGTTCGCCGGCGGGCACTCCTGCGAGTCGTCGCATCCCGAGCGCGCCGAGTCGGTGCCGTTGTACGGGGTGGCGAGCGAGACGAAATCCGACACCAGAGCGGGCAGGTCCGGCCAGAACGTCAACGCCCAGAGCTCGTCCAGTGGACCGTGTTGGTGGCCCATCATGACGACCTGGCGACCGCTGTCGGCGGCCATGGTGCGGACTGCGTGCACCACGTACTGGGCGGCGATCTGCAGGTCGCCGTACCCCTCGTCGGGAAGGGAGAGGCTGCACACCGGTATCCCTTCGGCCGGCAGTGACTGCAGGTAGTTCCAGCCGAAGGACTGCTGATCGGTGGCGAAGGCCGGTGTGAGCAGGACCGGATCGCGGGTGGCGTCGTGCAGATCGGTGGTGCAGGTGAGGGCCTCGTCGAGATCGGCCTTCGCGACGGTCAGCGGCGGGCCGGCTGGATCTGCGAGAACCGGCTGAGCCGACGCGGCCCCTTGGGCGTACGAAAAGATGATGGCCACGGCCGAAGCCAGTACCAGCGAGCGGATTCTCATCGATCCCTTCCGGATGACACTGCAGGACTTCTGCAGTCTCATCCGGGACGAACCGGTGGGTTCGTCACGTGGAAGCAGTCGGGACAATCACCAACGACCGCTCGATTCGGTTGGACATCGTCCAACCGGGCCCACCTCCTAGAGCCAGTTGTTCTTGTGGAACGTCCGCCACAGTCCGATACAGACACACAACACGACCGCGACCATCAAGTGGTAGCCGTACGTCCAGTGCAGCTCGGGCATGTTGTCGAAGTTCATCCCGTAGATGCCCGCGACCATCGTCGGCACAGCGGCGATCGCCACCCACGACGAGATCTTGCGCATGTCCAGGTTCTGCTGCATCGTCACTCGCGCCAGCGCCGCGTCGACCAGTGAGCTGAGCACCTCGTCGTACTCGGAGATGCGTTCGGCGACCGTCGTGTGATGGTCCTGCACGTCCCGCAGATACCGTCGCACGGCCTTCGGGACGCTCGGCTCCTGCACCAGACGCGCCAGCGGCGTCGACAGAGGTGTCACCGATCGGCGAAGCTCGACGACCTCCCGCTTGAGGAGGTAGATGTTCTCGATGGGCACGTGGTGATGCGGCGAGAACACTTCCTCCTCCATGCCGTCGACGTCTCGCTCGATCGAGTCGGTCACCGCGAGGTACTCGTCGACGACGTGGTCGGCCACCGCGTGCAGGACCGCCGACGGGCCGAGGGCGAGTTGTTCGGGGTTCGCTTCGAGGCGCTGACGCACGCCGGCCAACCCCGAATGCTCTCCGTGCCGGACGGTGATGACGAAGTCACGGCCGACCATCACCATGATCTCGCCGCTCTCGACGATCTCGTTGGCGGTCGTCACCGACTCGTGCTCGACGTACTTCACCGTGCGCAGCACCAGGAACGCGACGTCGTCGTAGCGCTCGAGCTTGGGCCGCTGATGGGCGTGGACGGTGTCCTCGACCATCAGCTCGTGCAGGCCGTAGCACTGGGCGATCGCGCTCATCTGGTGCTCGTCGGGTGCGTGCAGACCGACCCACACGAATCCCTCGCCGCGGGCACGCACCTCTGCGATGGCCGAGGTGTGAGTGAATCTGCCGGGAAGTCGAGCACCGTCGACGTAGACCGCGCAGTCGACGATCGCGCGGGCCGTGGGCACCGGAATCCGCGGTGTCGGCTCGGGACCGGCCTTGGCCGATCGTCGATGCAGTGACGGCAGCGACGGGCGTGGTGGAAGGGACGGCATGGCGGGCAATCGTACGCCAGCAAAACGACGAGAGAGTGGGCCTGGAACACTGTGCAGGTGCTCATCGATCTCCACACCCACTCGACGGCGTCCGACGGCACCGACAGCCCGACCGAGCTGGTCCACGCCGCAGCCGAGGCAGGACTGTCGGTGGTGGCTCTGACCGACCACGACACCACCTCGGGGTGGGACGAAGCGGCCTCGGCACTGCCGCCCGGTCTCACGCTCGTGCGCGGCATGGAACTTTCCTGCACCGGGCGAGGCGAGGACGGCGAGCCGGTTCCGGTGCACCTGCTCGCGTATCTGTTCGATCCCGCGAACGAGGCGTTCGCGGGCGAGCGCGCTCGGTTGCGCGGCGAGCGGGTCACTCGATTGCGTGCCATTGCCGAGAAGATGGCGGCGGACGGTCTGCCCATCGACCCCGACGCGGTGCTGGCCTCGGCCGGAGACGCTGCCGGACGACCGCACCTGGGCCGCGCGCTGATCGACGCCGGCTACGTTCCGAACATGGATGCCGCGTTCGCCGGTCCGTTGGCGACGAGCGGCAAGTACTACGTCGAGAAGGTCGACACCCCCCTCGAGGTCGCGGTGGACATGATCGCCGCGGCAGGCGGTGTCAGTGTGCTCGCGCACGCCAGAGCTCGTGCCCGCGGTCGCATCCTCGACCTCGATCACATTCGCGAACTCGCAGCGCGCGGTCTCGGGGGAGTGGAAGTGCACCACATGGACCACTCGCCGCAGGACACCGCGGTGATGGCCGATCTCGCCGCCGAACTGGACCTGATCGTCACCGGATCCTCGGACTACCACGGCACCAACAAGACGGTGAAGCTGGGCGAATACACCACGGCCCCAGAACAATACGACCGTCTGATTGCGGCGGCACTCCCATGACATTCGACGTGACGCTCTACCTGACCGTGTTGATCACCCTGTTCGTCATCATGGACCCACCGGGCGCGATCCCGGTGTTCCTGTCACTGGTGGGCCGCAAGAGCAAAGAAGCACGCAACAAGGCCGCGTGGCAGGCACCCGCGGTCTCGCTGACCGTCATCTCGGTGTTCGCGATCGGCGGTCAGGCGATCCTGAGCTACTTGCACATCGGCATCCCGGCACTGCAGGGCGCAGGCGGGTTGCTGCTGCTGCTCATCGCGTTGTCGCTGCTCACCGGAAAGGGTGCGGGCGGCGACACCGCCGCGGAGGACGTGAACGTGGCACTCGTGCCGCTGGGGACTCCGCTGATGGCCGGCCCCGGTGCCATTGCCGCGGTGATCGTCTACGTCAGTCAGGCCGACGGTGACGTCGGTTCGTTCCTGGCAATTGCGTTGGGCATCATCACCATTCACGTTCTGTTCTTCCTGGTGCTGCGATTCTCGACGGCGCTGATCCGGCTCCTCGGGGAGGGCGGCATCTCGCTGTTGGCGCGCATCGCAGGTCTGTTGCTCGCCGCCATCGCGGTGCAGTTGATCGCGGATTCGGTTCGCGGATTTGTGGCCGGCGGATGACCGGGGCGTCGTACGGGCTCCGATTCCTGCGCGGGCTCAGCGGCATCGTCACCGCGGGACTGGTGGTACTCGCCATCGGCGTCGCCGTCACGCAGTACCTGGGCCACTCCCGCGGCTTCCCCGGTCCGGGCGGTGTCTCGGTCGCCGCGCACATCGTCGCCGCGGTCGTGGCCGTGTTCGCGCAGCGCATCGCCGATCACCGTCGCGGTTTCTCGGCTGTTCTCGGGGCGATCGTGGTCTTCGTCGTCACCGGCCTCGTCCTGTGGACACAATGGTGGCAGTAGAAGCCGTGGTGGCATAAATCTGCCCGCTCTCGACTCTGTGGTCAGGTGGGGTGGCGATGTGGCACACTGGGGCACCGACAGGGCTACAGCCCATCGCTGATCGTGCAGGCACACCCGCCTCACATGCGAGACACGCTCTCGGCAGTTTGCAGCCAGCACTGGCGCACTCCGACGGCCCTCATTTCCACCACTCACTTCGTTGACATTTCGTCGCCTTGCTGGTCGAGGTCGACAGTGCGAGGAGCTTTCACCGTGACGGCAGTCGAAGACACCGCAGCAACACACACCGCACCGGCAGGGCCGGCAGCGATCACCGACGAGGAGATCTTCGCCGGGCACCTCGGCGGCAAGCTGTCGGTCGAGTTGGCAGCGCCGCTCGACACGCAGCGCGATCTCTCGATCGCCTACACCCCAGGAGTGGCCCAGGTCAGCCGCGCCATCGCCGCCGATCCCGCGCTGGCCAAGCGATACACCTGGACCGATCGCCTCGTCGCCGTCATCTCCGACGGCTCCGCAGTGCTCGGCCTGGGCGACATCGGTCCTCGCGCATCGTTGCCGGTGATGGAAGGCAAGGCCGCACTGTTCAAGAAGTTCGCGGGCCTCGACTCCATCCCGATCGTGCTCGACACCAACGACGTCGACGAGATCGTCGACACCATCGTGCGGTTGCGCCACAGCTTCGGTGCCGTCAACCTCGAGGACATCTCGGCGCCGCGCTGCTTCGAGATCGAACGCCGCGTCGTCGAGGCGCTGGAGTGCCCGGTCATGCACGACGACCAACACGGCACCGCCATTGTCGTCCTCGCCGCGCTCAACGGGGCCGCGAAGGTGCAGGGCCGCAACACTTCCGAACTGAAGGTCGTCATCTCCGGAGCCGGGGCAGCAGGTGTGGCGTGCGCCAACATGCTCCTTCTGGCCGGCATCCGGGACGTGGTGGTGCTGGACTCGAAGGGGATCGTCTCCTCCGATCGCCTGGATCTCACCGGCGTCAAGACCGATCTCGCTGCGCGTACCAACCCCCGTGCGCTGGCAGGCGGAGCCGCCGACGCCCTGGCCGGAGCCGACGTGTTCCTCGGTCTGTCCGCGGGCAGGATCGACGAGAGCTACATCGCTTCGATGGCCGCGGACTCCATCGTGTTCGCGCTGTCCAACCCGGATCCGGAGATCCATCCGGAGGTTGCTAGGAAGTACGCCGCCATCGTCGCGACCGGACGCAGTGACTTCCCGAACCAGATCAACAATGTTCTCGCCTTCCCCGGTGTGTTCAAGGGCGCGCTCGACGCGGGTGCCCGTCGCATCACCGAAGGCATGAAGCTCGCCGCTGCCGAGGCAATCCTCTCGGTTCTCGGCGACGAGTTGGCTGCGGACAAAATCGTGCCCAGCCCGCTCGATCCTCGTGTCGCCCCGGCCGTTGCGGACGCAGTTGCGGCAGCAGCGCGAGCCGAGGGCGTCGCGTAGGAAAACGGAAAGAAACACCGGCGAACCCGGCCCCCACCCGGGCCTGTGGTTCGCCGGTGTCTTTCGTCGTGGGACGAGTCAGACCTTCGCGAGTCCGGTCGGCATCCGCCGCAGGCGACCGGTTCCCGGAACGGACGTCCACACCGCGAGGGCGAGAAGGCCGTCGACGATCAGGGTCAGCAGAGCCACCAGGATCGCGCCGACCAGCACGCGGCCGTAGTCGTAGAGCGCGAGTCCGTCGAAGATGTAGCGGCCGAGCCCACCGAGGTTGACGTAGGCCGCAATGGTCGCGGTGGCGATGATCTGCAGCGTGGTGTTGCGTAACCCGCCGAGGATCAGAGGCAGAGCGTTGGGGATCTCGACCCGAAACAGCACTTGGGTCTCGGTCATCCCCATCGCCCGGGCGGCGTCGACGACGTTGGCGTCGACGTTGGCGATACCGGAGTACGTGCCTGCCAACAGCGGAGGAATGCCGAGCAGCACCAACGCGATGATCGGTGGGACCAGACCCAATCCGATCACCAGAACCAGGAACACGAGAATGCCGAGGGTCGGCAGCGACCGCAGCGCGTTGACGAGCCCGACGACGACGGCCTCACCGCGGCGCAGGTGACCGATGAGCAGACCGACCGGAACCGCGACGGCAGCCGAGAGCAACACTGCCAACAGGCTGTACCACATGTGTTCGGTCAGTCGAGTGCCGATTCCTGTGGGACCGGCCCAGTTTCCGCCGTCGAGAATGTACGAGAACGCCTCGGAGAAGAGATTCATGCGCGTGCCTTCTTCTTCGACGAGCCCGTGCTCAGCCGCGTCCACGGAGTGAGTCGACGGCCCAGCAGGTACAGGGCCGCGTCGAAGATCAACGCCAGGAACACGATCGAGATGATGCCTGCGAAGATCTGGTCGGGATAGTCGCGCTGGTAGCCCTGGGTGAACAGCTGGCCGAGACCGCCGATACCGATGACCGAGCCCACCGACACCAGCGAGATGTTCGTGACCGCCACGACTCTGATGTTGGCGATCAGCACCGGAAGCGCCAGTGGCAGTTCGACGGTCACTGCTCGCCGCAGCGACGAATAGCCCATCGCCTCGGCGGAATCGACCACGGCGAACGGTACCGAATCGAGTGCCTCGGGCACCGCGCGCACCAGTAGCGCGGTCGAGTACACCGCAAGGGCGATCACGACGTTCAACGGATCGAGCACCGGTAGCCCGACCACCGCGGGGATGGTGACGAACAGCGCGAGCGAGGGAAGGGTGAACGCAATGCTGGCCACCGTCAACGTGATTCGACGAACCCAGCGAGTGTTTCGAATGACGGTGCCCAGCGGGATGGCAATGAGCAACCCGACCAGCAGCGGGACGAGCGAGAGATACAGGTGCGTTTTCGTGTAGCCGAGAACCACATCGAAGTTGTCCAGCAGCCAGGTCACTGTTCGGTGTCCCCGCTGGCGAGGAAGTGGTGCCGGTTGCGCTCGGAGTCCTCCGACTTACGTTGTGCAGCAAGGTGTTCGAGGATCTCTGCGCCGTCGACGCTACCCACGGCCGCTCCGGCCGAATCGACCGCGACACCGATTCCCGAGGGCGAGGAGATCGCCGCGTCGAGTGCCTGACGCAGATCGCCACCCTCGAGGAACAGCGAGCCGCCCGCTGCCGTGCTGTCGTCGATGCTCCGGCCGTCGCGCACCTTCTCGACTCCGGTCGCGTCGATCCACCCGAGTGGACGGCGCTGCTCGTCGACGACGAGGACCCACTGCCCCTGGTCCAGTCGGAGGCCGTGGATCTCGTCCTGCGTCGCCGTGTGGATCGGGTGCATGGTCACCGCCTGTGCCGACCGAAACGACAGGCCACGGTAGCCGCGATCGCGGCCCACGAACGACGCCACGAAAGACGTTGCCGGGGCGGCGAGTACGGTCTCCGGCTTGTCGTACTGCTGCAATCGGCCCTGGGGTCCGAAAACCGCGATGCGATCGCCGAGCCGGACGGCTTCGTCGATGTCGTGGGTGACGAACACGATCGTCTTCTTCAGATCGGCCTGCAGTCGCAGCATCTCGATCTGCAGTTCTTCACGAACCACCGGGTCCACCGCGCTGAAGGGCTCGTCCATCAGCAGGATCGGCGGGTCGGCGGCCAGCGCCCGGGCCACGCCCACTCGCTGTTGCTGCCCGCCGGACAGTTGCGCCGGGTAGCGCGAGGCGAATGCCGGGTCGAGGCCGACGCGCTCGAGGACGTCGAGTGCAGCCTTGCGCGCAGCGCGACGTGATTCTCCGTTGAGTACCGGCACCGTGGCGACGTTGTCGACGACGGTGCGGTGCGGCAACAACCCGGCACTCTGAATGACGTACCCGATGCCGCGGCGCAACTTCACCGCGTCGATGTCCGCGATGTTGCGACCGTCGACCGTGATCACGCCCGAGGTGGGCGTGATCATGCGGTTGATCATTCGCATCGACGTGGTCTTGCCGCAGCCGGACGGCCCCACGAACACGGTGAACGAGTGTGGCTCGATCACCAGGTCCAGCGAGTCGACGGCCGTGGTGCCGTCCGGATACGTCTTGTTGACCTGCTCGAAAGTGATCATCAGCTGACCGGCTGGTCCAGACCCTTGTCCTTGACCCAATCCGCCGCTGCTGCCGCGGGTTCGACCTTCTCGTCACCGGACACTCGCGTGTTCAGCGCAATCAGCTCCTCGGTGGTGATCTGTGCCGATACCGCGTCGAGAACCTGGGTGAGCTTGTCGGACTGCTTGGCCGTACGCAGCACCGGAATGATGTTCTGGGCAGCGAAATTGTTCTCCGGGTCCTCGAGGACGACAAGATCGTTCTGTGCGATCGAGGGCGCGGTGGTGAAGATGTCCGCCGCGACGACCTGTCCGGAGACGAGTGCCTCGACCGTGGCCGGGCCGCCGCCGTCGGAGATCGGAATATAGTTGCCGGGCGAGATGTCCAGGCCGTACTTGTCACGCAGACCGGGCAGGCCGCCGACGCGTTCCTGGAATTCCGGGGTACCGGCGAAGGTCACCTCGGAGGAGAACGGGGCGAGGTCGCCGATGGTGGTGAGGTTGCGCTCGGTGGCGGTCTGGCGAGTGACGACGACGGCGTCCTTGTCCTCGCCCGGTGCCTGCGCCGTCACGGTGAGGTCGTCGCCCAGTGCAGCAGGCAATGCGGCCAGGACGTCCTCGGAGGACGTGGCGGTCGCGGATTCGTCCAAGTACTGCAGCAGGTTGCCGGTGTAATCGGGGATCAGGTCGATCGACCCGTCTCGCACTGCGGGAATGTAGGCCTCACGGCTGCCGATGTTGAGCTTGGTGCTCACCTCGAAACCGTTGGCGCGCAGGGCCTCGGCGTAGATGTTCGCCACGGTCTCGGACTCGGGGAAGTTGGCCGAACCGATGATGATCGAGTTGGTGTCGCTGTTGCTCTCGCCGCCCCCGCTGGACAGTGGATCCGAATTTCCGCCGCAGGCGGTCAGAGCGGTGACCGAGAGAGCGAGTGCGGCCACGGCGGCCACTGCCCTCGGAGCGGAGAACGCGCGCGTGATTCGGGAGGTGGTCATGGTGTCCTTCCATCGGTTCGGGCACAGTCCTACCCATCTCCTGTCGACCCCACCCGCGCTGCGGGGGCATCGAAGGAACCAGGACTCGGGCTGCTCGGGATGGTAGTCGAAACCAGCGTGCCCATAAGGTTGGTTCGACTACCGTCTCGTTCGCACTAGTGCCCCGCGGCCGAGATCGGTAAACCACCCGGGCAGTGAACAGGAGAAAATGACAGTGCGATCGTCGGTTCTGGCAGCGGCCGTGGTGATGTCGATCGCTGGACTGGTCGGTGGTTGCAGTGCCGGCGCGTCGACCGACCCTGCTGCCGTGCCCGTCGTCGTCGGATCGGGCAGCTCGGATCTTTCGCGGCTGCTCGCGCAGATCTACGCCGGGGGACTGCGGTCGACGGGAGCGGACGTCCAGGTGAAGGAAGACCTGGGAGATCGGGCCGACTACCTCGCGGCGCTGGACCGCGGTGAGGTGACGATGGTTCCCGACCTGACCGGAGAGCTGTTGCGCACGTTCGACACTCTGTCGGCGGCAACCGAGGCCGAGGACGTGTACACGGAACTGAACCGATCACTACCTGCCGGGTTGTCGGTGGGGGACTACGCCACCGCCGAGGACCGACTTGCCATCGCGGTGGCTCCTGGCACGTCGGCAGCCGACGGGGAAACGGTGACGGACTTTCTGCGTCGAAACGAAGCAACGGTGGGGACGGTCGAGGGGCAGGTACATCCGATGGACGTGATCTCGGAAGGCGTGGGAAGTCCCTCTTTCACCGGGGCCGGTTTCTCCGAGTTCATGGTGTACCCGGACGCACAGTTCGCGGTCGACGACCTGAATTCCGGTGCGGTGGCCGCGCTCGCGATTCGCACCGCGTCGTTCGGCCCGTCGGCGAAGGATCTGACCACGCTGCCCGACGACGATCATGTGTACCCGGCGCAGAACGTGGTTCCGCTCTACGTCGACGGAGTGCTCAGCGAGAGCGCTCTGAGGTCGTTCTCGGTGGTGGCGGGGGAGCTGACGACTGCGGACCTCGCCGACATGATCGGCGAGGTCCGTAGTGGTGTTCCGTCAGGCGAGGTCGCCGGCCGCTGGCTCGGTGAGCGCAACCTGTGACACTGAGCTCGTCTGCGTTGCCCTGACCTTGCGGCCCAGGTACGAGCCCATGTGATGGACGGCCTGGGCCGCCTCCCGCAGGATCGATGCCTGCAGATGGGCCACGTGCCAGAGCTTCTTGTATTCCACGTGTTCGAGCTCGACACCCGACAGTCGCAGCTTGTCCGCGAACGCGGTGATCTGCGCGTACAACACCTCGTCGGTACCGACGTGCATGACGATCGGGGGCAACCCGTCCAGATTTCCCAACAGTGGGGCGAAACCCTGGTCCAGTGGGTCGCCTGCGCCCAGATAGGCGTCGGCCGAGCTGTACGACCACCCGGTGTTGACCACGAGATCGCGGTCCTTGGCTGCGTCGCGCGCACCGGGATCGACCCACGGCGAGATCAGGCCGAGGGCGGCCGGGCTGGTGCCGTCGTCCACCAGACGTCGGGCGGTGGCCACCGTCAGACCTCCACCCGCCGAATCGCCTGCGATGGCGATACGGTCCGCAGTGAATCCGTGCACTCGGACCAGCTCGCGGAACGCCGCCACGGCATCGTCCAGACCTGCCGGGTACGGATTCTCCGGGGCCAACCGGTAGTCGAGCACGTAGACCGCGCTGGCCGATTCCCGGGCCAGATGTGCGGCCAGTGACCGATGCGTGTTGATCGAACCGATCGTGTACGCGCCGCCGTGCAGGTACAGAATCGCGGTGTCGCGTTCGGTCGCCCCGACGGTGATGCGCTCTGCCCGACGCCCGGCGAGCGTCAACTTCTGCGCGACGGTTCCGTGCGGGAGCGTCTGCAGCGGAGCCCCGGCTTCGAGGATCAGCCGCTGCGTGCGGAACGAGAAGCGCGAATTCAGCGCGACGCGATAGAACGGCTTCAGAGCGGCCGCGACGATCGGCAGGGGAACGTAGAAGGACTTCACGATGCGACCCGCCTACTTCTTGGAGCGTGGCATGGCACGCTTGGACACTGCGGCGATCAGGCCTTGGTATCGCGAACCGGTGATGCGCTGCAGCAGATCGAGCGCAATGGCGTCGGACCCGATGAGCACCCGCCCCTTGCCCTTCTCGACGCCCTTGAGGATGGTCTTCGCCGCGTCGATCGGGGTGGTCTTGGCGAGCTTGCTGTCGAAGAACTTGGCCACGTCGGCCTGATCGAAGTTCTCTGCGACGGTGGCGTTGCGGGCGATGGCGGTCTTGATGCCACCGGGGTGCACCACGGTCACCTTCACCGGAGCCTTGGCGATCAGCATCTCCATCCGCAACGATTCGCTGAACCCGCGGACGGCGAACTTCGCCGCGTTGTACGCGGACTGCGACGGCATTGCCAACAGGCCGAAGAGGCTGGAGATGTTGATGATGTGTCCGTCGCCGGAGGCCTGGATGAGCGGCAGAAATGCCTTGGTGCCGTTGACGACTCCCCAGAAGTCGACGTCGACGATGCGCTCGATGTCCTTGAACGAGGACTTGTCGACGTCACCGTGGTAGGCGATACCGGCGTTGTTGTAGATCTGGTTGACCTTGCCGAAATGCGCGACGACGGCCTCGGCGTAATCCAGCACGGTCTCGCGCTGGGAAACGTCCAAGAAATCCGATTTGACCTCGGCACCCAACGCCTCGACCCGTCGAACGGTCTCGTCGAGTCCGGCGGTGTCGACGTCGGACAGAGCCAACTTCGCTCCGCGTCCGGCCAGTTCGAGGGCCAGCGCGCGGCCGATTCCCGAGCCCGCGCCGGTGACGACGGCCACCTTGCCTGTGAATGTGCTCATCGTGCGGACACCTTGTCTGTGTTGTTGCCGGCGGAGTTGTTCGCCGACGATCCGGAGGGCAGGTCTGCGGTAGCGACGCTACGGTACGCATCGAGATCGAAGTTCCTGGTGATTCTGCGGAACTCGAAGGTGAAGCCCGGCCACAGCGTCGTGTTGTTGCCGTGCTTGTCGAGGTACCAGCTGGCGCACCCGCCGTTCATCCAGACGCTCTTGGCGAGCTGATCCTGCAGCGTCACGTTGTACTCGTCCTGCACGTCCTTGCGCACCTCGATGGTGCCGATGTCGTGCTTGTCGATCGTGTTCAACGCGTCGACCAGGTAGTTGATCTGCGACTCGATCATGAACACCATCGACGTGTGGCCCAGACCGGTGTTGGGGCCCACCAGGAAGAACATGTTGGGGAAGTTCGCGACGGCCGCGCCCTTGTAACCCTGCTGTCCACCGTCCTCGAAGGTTTGGGCCAATGTGCGGCCGTCCTTGCCGGTGATGCCGTGGTATGCGGGGGAGTCGGTGACGTGGAATCCGGTGGCGACGACGAGCGCATCGATCGGGCGCTCGGTGCCGTCCTTGGTGACGATCGATCCTTCGCGTACCTCGGCGATGCCGTCGGTGACGAGGTCGACGTTGCTCTGAGCGAGTGCCGGGTAGTACGCGTTCGAGATCAACATGCGCTTGCAGCCGATGCGGAAGTTCGGGGTGACTTTGGCGCGCAACGCCTTGTCCTTGATCTGGGTGCGCAGGTGATTCTCCGACGCCCATTGCAGCGGCTTCATGAAGGCCGGGGCCTTGGCCAGCCCGACGACCTGGGTCTCGCGCATCGCGTAGATGCCGGTGCGGGAGAGGCGCTGGAAACCGGGAACGTGCTTGAAGGCGAAGCGCTCGAGCTTGGTGTACGGGCGGTCCGCGCGGGGCAGGATCCACGGCGCGGTGCGCTGGTACACGTCCAGGTGCTCCACCTGGCCTGCGATGGCGGGCACGATCTGGATCGCCGACGCGCCGGTCCCGATGACGGCGACGCGCTTGCCTGCGAGCGAGACGTCGTGATTCCACTGAGCCGAATGGAAGACGTCGCCCTTGAAGTCGTGAATTCCCTTGATGTCGGGCAGGTTCGGCTCACACAGCGCGCCGACGGCCGAGACGACGATCTTGGCGGTGTAGTTGCCGGTGGTGGTCTCGACATCCCAGCGGCTCGTCTCGGCGTTCCAGCGTGCCGAGGTCACATCCGTACCGAACACGTGCTTGTCCATGACGCCGTACTTGCGCGCCACCCCGGCGATGTACTTCTGGATCTCGGGCTGCGTCGAGAACGAGCGCGTCCAGTCCGGGTTCAGCGCGAACGAGTAGGAGTACAGGTGCGACGGCACGTCGCAGGCGGCACCGGGGTAGGTGTTGTCGCGCCAGGTGCCGCCGACGTCGTGGCCGCGTTCGATGACGACGAAGTCCTTCTTGCCTGCCTTCGTCAGCTTGATCGCGGCACCGAGGCCGGCGAATCCGCTGCCGATGATCAGCGTATCGACGTGACGCGGCGTCGTTGCACGGTCCGAAGTATCTGTTACGGGAAGACTCATGTAGGGGAGCGTAGAAGCTTATTGAGTGTGAGTCAATAGTTATTGACTAACATTCAGTAGGGTGGTTGCATGGCGTTCGTGAACAGCCCCGGCACATCGACAACGAAGAGGACCAGACTCAGTCCGCAGCAACGACGAGCGCAACTGATCGACCTCGGCACCGAGATGCTCGCCGACCGCCCCCTCGAACAGATCTCCGTCGAGGACATCGCAGACCAAGCAGGCGTCTCCCGAGGCCTTCTGTTCCACTACTTCGCCTCCAAGCAGGAATTCCACCTCGAGATCGTGCGTGAATCCTCGCGCGTCATGCTCGAGCGCACCGCACCCGATCCGTCGCTGCCACCGTACGAGATTCTGCGCGATTCCATCGCGAACTACGTCGATTACGTCACCGACAAGCGGCAGATGTACGTCTCGCTCCTGCGCGGCACCCCCAGTGGCGACCCACAGATGCGCGCGGTGTTCGAGGACACCCGCTCGGCGATGGCCGAGCGAACCGTCGCGCAACTCGGGGGACTCGACATCGAGGTCACCCCCACCATCGTGTTGGCCGTCCGCGGCTGGATCGCATTCGTCGAGGAAACGACCATCAATTGGCTCACCGCGCCCGAACTGAGCCGCGACGAACTGATCGACCTCAACGTCAACGCCCTGCCCGCCGTCGCACTGGCACCGGGCATGATCTCCGCGCTCCTGGGAGCCGACGCGACGCCGACGCCTGAGACCTGAGCGCGCCCGCCCGCCCCCCGCCCCCGCACGCGTCAATGGACCCTTGCACTCCTCAGACGTATGCAGGGGTCCATTCACGCAGCCGCTGACTCTGCGTGAATGGACCGTTGCACTGCTCAGACGTATGCAATGGTCCATTGACGCGGAACGGGGAGCCCAGCAACGACAACAGCGGCCCACTTCCGAAGAAGTGGGCCGCTGTTGTTATCGAGTGTTTCTAGCCTTCGCCGACTGCGTTGAAGGCCTCGTCGATGATTTCGAGTTGCTCGACTGCGTGCACCTTGCTCGAGCCAGACGACGGGGCGGACATTGCGCGACGCGAGATGCGCTTGATGCCGACCAGCTTCTCGGGCATGAGCTCGGGCAGTGCGAGACCGAAGAACGGCCAGGCACCCTGGTTCGCAGGCTCTTCCTGAACCCAACGGAATTCCGTTGCGTTCGGGTAGCTTTCGAGTGCTTCCCTGATGCGGCGGACCGGCACGGGGTAGAGCTGCTCGACGCGAACGATCGCGACGTCGTCGCGGTTGTCCTTCTGCTTGCGAGCGAGCAGTTCGTAGTAGAGCTTGCCGCTGACCATCAGCACTCGCTTGACCGCACTGCGGTCACCGGTGCCGGTGTCGTAGGTGGGCTCGTCGAACACCGAGTGGAACTTGCCGTCCGTGAAGTCCTCGATGTTGCTCACTGCTGCCTTGTTGCGCAGCATCGACTTCGGGGTGAAGACGATCAGCGGGCGACGGATGCCGTCACGCGCGTGCCTGCGCAGCAGGTGGAAGTAGTTCGCGGGGGTCGAGGGGAGTGCGACGGTCATCGAGCCCTCGGCGCACAGTGTCAGGAAGCGTTCGATGCGTCCGGACGTGTGGTCGGGACCCTGGCCTTCGTGGCCGTGCGGCAGGAGCAGCACGACGTCGGAGAGCTGGCCCCACTTGGCTTCACCGGACGAGATGAACTCGTCGATGATGGACTGCGCGCCGTTGACGAAGTCGCCGAACTGCGCTTCCCACATCACCAGTGCGTCCGGGTTGCCCACCGAGTAGCCGTACTCGAAGCCGACGGCTGCGAACTCGCTGAGCGCGGAGTCGTAGACCATGAACTTGCCGGGGTTGTCGCTGCCGATGTTCTGCAGCGGCGTGTACTCGGCACCGGTCTTGCGGTCGATGATCACCGAGTGACGCTGGGTGAACGTGCCGCGGCGGGTGTCCTGGCCGGAGAAGCGGATGTTGCGTCCCTCGTCGACCAACGATCCGAGCGCCAACAGTTCGCCGAAGGCCCAGTCGACCTTGCCCTCGTGCGCCATCTCGCGCCGCTTCTCGAGCACCGGCTTGACGCGCGGGTGCACGTTGAACCCGTCGGGAACGTCGAGGTGCGCATCGCCGATGCGGTGCAGCACGGCCTTGTCGACGGCCGTGGTGAGCTTGGCAGGCAACTGCTGGTCGAGTTCGACCGATTCGCTGGGCTCCGGGGTGTACTTCTCGAGTTCGCGTACCTCGTTGAAGACGCGTTCGAGCTGGCCCTGGTAGTCGCGGAGTGCGTCCTCGGCTTCCTTGAGCGAGATGTCTCCACGGCCGATGAGCGATTCGGTGTAGCTCTTGCGGACGCTGCGCTTGGTGTCGATGACGTCGTACATCGCCGGCTGCGTCATCGAGGGGTCGTCACCCTCGTTGTGGCCGCGACGGCGGTAGCAGATCATGTCGATGACGACGTCCTTGTGGAACTTCTGACGGAAGTCCACCGCCAGCTGAGCCACCCAGGCGCAGGCCTCGGGGTCGTCGCCGTTGACGTGGAAGATCGGCGCGGCGATCATCTTCGCCACATCGGTGCAGTACTCGGACGAACGCGAGAACTCCGGTGACGTGGTGAAGCCGACCTGGTTGTTGACGACGATGTGCACGGTGCCGCCGGTGCGGTAGCCCCGCAGATCGGACAGGTTCAACGTCTCGGCGACCACGCCCTGGCCTGCGAATGCAGCGTCTCCGTGCAGCATCAGCGGCAGGACGGAGTAGCCGCCCTGGCCGGTGCCCTTGTCCAGCAGGTCCTGCTTGGCGCGGACGAGGCCTTCGAGAACCGGGTCGACGGCTTCGAGGTGCGACGGGTTCGCGGTGAGCGAGACCTTGATGTCGTTGTCACCGAACATCTGGATGTACGTGCCCTCGGCACCGAGGTGGTACTTCACGTCGCCGGAGCCGTGTGCGGCGGCCGGGTTCATGTTGCCCTCGAACTCGGTGAAGATCTTCGAGTAGGGCTTGCCGACGATGTTGGCGAGCACGTTCAGTCGGCCGCGGTGCGGCATACCGATGACGACCTCGTCGAGGGCGTACTCGGCGCTCTGGTCGATGACGGAGTCCATCATCGGGATGACCGACTCGGCACCTTCGAGCGAGAAGCGCTTCTGCCCGACGTACTTGGTCTGCAGGAACGTCTCGAACGCCTCGGCTGCGTTGAGCTTGCTCAGGATGTACTTCTGTTGCGCCACAGTCGGTTTGACGTGCTTGGCCTCGACGCGCTCCTGCAACCAGGTGACCTGCTCGGTCTCGAGGATGTGGGTGTACTCGACGCCCACGTGGCGGCAGTACGAGTCACGCAGAACGCTGAGCACGTCCCGCAGCTTCATCTTGTCCTTGCCGTGGAATCCGCCGACCTTGAATTCGCGGTCGAGATCCCACAGCGTGAGGTCGTGGCTGATCACGTCGAGGTCCGGGTGCATCCGGAACTTGTCCTTGGTGAACTGCAACGGATCGGTGTCGGCCATCAGGTGACCGCGGTTGCGGTACGCCGCGATGAGTTCGAGCACGCGAGTGTTCTTGTCGACCGTGCCCTCGGGCAGATCCTTGCGCCAGCGAATCGGCTCGTAGGGGATCTTGAGCGAGTGGAACAGCTCGTCGTAGAACTCGTCGCTGATCAGCAGGTTGTGGATCGTCTTGAGGAAGTCGCCCGACTCTGCACCCTGAATGATGCGGTGGTCGTACGTCGAGGTCAGCGTCATGAGCTTGCCGACGCCGAACTCGGCGAGACGCTCGTCACTGGCTCCCTGGAACTCTGCCGGGTACTCCATGGCACCTGCACCGATGATGGCTCCCTGGCCGTTCATCAGACGCGGCACCGAGTGCACGGTTCCGATTCCACCGGGGTTGGTCAGCGAGATGGTGACGCCCTGGAAGTCCTCACCGGTGAGCTTGCCGTCGCGAGCACGACGCACGATGTCCTCGTACGCGTTGTAGAACTGCGTGAACGTGAAGTCCTGCGTGTTCTTGATGGCCGCGACGACGAGGGAACGGTTGCCGTCCTTGCCGGGCAGGTCGATCGCGAGACCGAGGTTGATCGCTGCCGGAGTGACGGCGTTCGGCTTGCCGTCGACCTCGGCGAAGTGGCGGTTCATGTTCGGGAACGCCTTGACGGCCTGCACGATGGCGTAGCCGAGCAGGTGCGTGAACGAGATCTTGCCGCCGCGGGTGCGAGCGAGATGGTTGTTGATCACGAGGCGGTTGTCGACCATGAGCTTGGCCGGGATTGCACGCACGCTGGTCGCGGTCGGAATCTGCAACGAGGCGGACATGTTCTTCGCCACCGCTGCGGCAGCGCCGCGCAGAATCTTGCTCGACTCTTCACCGAACTCGGCTGCGGCGGGCTTTGCGGGAGCGGACTTCGCAGGCGCTGCCTTCTTCTCGGCAGGCTTGGCGGCAGCGGCGGGCTTCGAGGCCTCGGCCTTGGGAGCGGCGGCCTTGGGTGCTGCGGCCTTCGGCGCGTCGGTCTTGTCGGGAGCAGAGGCGGCCGGCTTGGCTGGTGGCGCGGGAGCTGCGGGAGGCGCGGACTTGGTGGAGCTACCGTTCGAGGCTGCGCCGTTGCCGGCCGCACCGTTGGATCCGGCGGTCTCGTCGGTCACGGCATCGGGGTCGTAACCGGTCAGAAACTCGTGCCAGCTCGCGTCGACGGATGAAGGGTCCTGCTTGAATCGCTGGTACATCTCGTCGACCAGCCATTGATTTTGTCCGAATTGGGTAGTAGAGCTGCTGCTCACGGCAGTAGTTCGCCTCGTTTCTGTCTTCGTTCCCGTTCAGCGCGCGTACGTGTCCAGGCTAGACCGTTGGTCCAGCTCACGTGCGTCCGGGACGTAGCTGTGATATGTACTCACCGGTAACCATCGGCCTCGTTGTCGATGACTCCTTGGACTATCGAATTATTCCCTCGGTTCGTTTCGGCTGCAGTCCACAGTTGCGCGTAGAAGCCGCCCCGCGTGCGGAGCTCCGAATGTCGACCTACTTCCACGATACGGCCGCCGTCGACCACCACGATCAGGTCTGCTCGTGCGGCGGTCGCCAAGCGGTGCGCGACGACCACTGCGGTTCGGGTCCGGGCGACGGCACTGCTGGCTGCCAGCACGGTGCGTTCGGTCGCGGGATCGAGCGTGGCGGTGGCCTCGTCGAGCAGGAGAAGGTCGGGGTCGACCAACTCGGCCCTGGCCAGTGCGATCAGCTGCCGTTGACCCGCGGACAGCCCTTGCCCGCGCTCGCCGACGGGTTGGTGCATACCGCCGCGAAGTGCAGCGATGGTGCTCAGAGCACCCACCGAGCGGGCAGCGTTCTCGATGTCGGCGCGGGTGGCGTCGGGCCTGCCGTAGGCGATGTTCGACGCGACGGTTCCGGTGAACAGGTGCGCTTCCTGCGGTACGACGCCGAGTCGGTGCCGGTAGTCCGAGAGGCGATAGTCACGTAGATCGTGGCCGCCGACGCGCACAGATCCGGAGGTCGGATCGTAGAAGCGGGCCAGCAGTTTCACCACGGTGGATTTGCCCGCGCCGGTGCGTCCGACCAGCGCGACGGTGGTGCCGGCGGGAATCGTGAGATTTACCTCACTCAGCGCGTCGCTCTGGGCTCCGGCGTAGCGGAAACCGACGTCGACGAGATCGATGTCGGCGCGCAGACGTCCGCCAGGGAGGGCTGTGGCGTGCGCGGCGGTGGCAGTTTCGATGGAGCTGGTGGTGCGCAGCAGATCCCCGATCCGGCCGACACCGACACGTGCCTGCTGGTAACCGTCGAACACCTGCGAGAGCTGCTGGATCGGTCCGAAGAGCAGCCCGAGATAGAGCACGAACGCGACGAGGGTGCCCGCGGTGGTGGTGCCGGTGGCGATCTGATGTGCGCCGACGAACACGACGACGGCGAGGGCGACGTCGGAGAGCAACGTGATGAGAGGGAAGAACACCGAGATCGCGGTCTGCGATCGCATTCGGCTCGCCCGGTAGCGGTCGGAGCGTTCGGCGAACCGGGTTGCGGCGTACTCCTCGCGCCGATACGCCTGTGCGGCGCGCAGTCCCGTGACGTTCTCCTGGAAGTCGGCGTTGACGATCGAGATGCGCTCACGGGACGTCGAGTACGCCGCCGAGGAGATGCGCCGAAATATCACGGTGGCCACGGCGAGGGGCGGTACGACCGCCAACGCCACCAGGCCGAGAGTGGGGTCCGTGACGAGCAGGGCGGCCGCTATACCGACTACGGTCAACACGCTCACCACAGCGGTCGACGCCCCGGTCTGAATGAACGACGACAGTGCATCGACGTCGGTGGTCATTCGGGTCATGATCCGACCCGAGAGCTCACGCTCGTAGTAGTCGAGGCCGAGCCGCTGAATGTGCGCGTAGCTACGCACACGGAGACCGAAGAGGACTCGCTCGCCTGCCCGCGCAGTGATGACCGTCGTCCAACAGACGACGAACCAACTCGCCGCTGCCAACACGACGCCGATCGACGTGGCGATCCACAGCGTGTTCGAGTCTCCGCTCGCCACTCCGCTGTCCACCGCATAGCGAACGAGCGAAGGGAAGGCGATCGAGGCCAGTGAGTCCAGCGCGAGGAGCACCACAACCGCTGCGAGCAACGAGCGCACCGGGCTCAGCAGTCTGGACAGTCGAAATTCAGGGTCGGGTCGACGCAGGTCGGATCCCGATGTGCCCGGGTCCTCGGTAGCGGGAGGCAGGGCCGCGACTGCCCGGGAGATGGCCGGTGTGGGTGCGAGTGAGCCGAATGCCCCGGCCATCGCAGTTCCGTGACCACCTCCACCTCCGGGCGCGGGTGTCGCGGTTGCGCCGGGTGCGACCGTTGCCTCCGGCGGCGAATCGGGCCAGAGGGTGTCGGCGGACGGGTCCACGATCGGCTCCGCACCGGGGGCGTCGTCGAGTTCGCCATCGCCGCCGGCCAGGAGCGCCCGGAACAACGGACAACGCTGATCCAGTTCGTCGACCGTTCCGGTGTCGATGATGCGGCCGTTGTCGAGCACGGCGACGCGGTCGGCCAGGGTCAGGGTCGAGCGGCGATGAGCGAGAACGAGAGTCGCGCGCGTGCGGACGCCGCGCAACGCGTCGAAGATGGCGGCCTCGGTCTCGGCGTCCACGGCGGAGGTGGCGTCGTCCAGGATCAGAATTCGCGGCTCGACGAGAAGAGCGCGGGCCAGTGCGATGCGTTGGCGCTGACCTCCGGACAGGGTGAGTCCGCGTTCACCGACGAGGCTGTCGTATCCCTCGGGCAGCGCGTCGATGAAGTTGGAGGCCTGCGCCAGCCGTGCCGCACGCTCGATGTCCTCCGCCGTCGCGTCGGGCCTGCCGAGCGCGATGTTGGCGGCGATGGTGTCGGAGAAGAGGAACGGCTCGTCGAACACCAGGGAGATCGCCTCGCGTAGTGACGTCGAGTCGAGGTCGTCGATATCGATCGACGTTCCGTCGGACGTCAGCGCAATCTGTCCCCGAGAGGGGCGGTAGAAGCGGGGGAGCAGCAGCGCGAGTGCGGTCTTTCCCGAGCCCGCGTTGCCGACGACGGCCACCGTCTCGCCGGGCGAGATGGTCAGGTCCAGGCCGGTGAGCACGTCGCGTTCGGGCTCGAATCCGAAGGTCACCTCGGAGATACGGACCCCGAGCGGGCCGTCGGGCAACGCGACGGGTTCGGCCGGTTCCGGGTCGGACGGCTCGGTGTCGACCACCTCGTAGACGCGCTCGACGGCCGCACGGGAGAGCTGAGCCATGATCACCACCGACGAGACGGTCCGGGTCACGGCCGACAGGGTCGCGACGTAGGTGGCGAAGGCCAGGAACGTGCCGATCGTGATGTGGCCCTGTAGGGCGAGATAGCCGCCGAGGGCGATGACTCCGACGAGCCCGAGTTGAGGAATGGTGGCCATCGACGGTGCGAACCGCGAGTTGATCCTGGCCGATCGCATCCACTCGGCGAACAGCGTGCGCCCCAGTGTCTCGATGCGATCCACCGCGCGTGCTTCCTGTCCGAAGCCCTTCACCACTCGGACGCCGGTGACTGTTTCCTCGACGTGCTGAGCCAGATCGGCAGCGCGTTGTTGAGCCGACCAGGTCGCCGCGAAGAGAGTGGGCCGCATTCGGTAGACCACGATGCCGACCGCAGGAACGATGAGTACCGCGACGACCGTGAGCAGCGGCGACAGATACGCCATGACCACCAGCGCCAGCACGAACTGCAGGACGGCACCCGCCGACAACGGCACCATGGCCAGCAGCCCCTGCACCAGTTGAAGGTCGGTGATGGACCTCGAGACGACCTGACCGGTACGGATTTCGTCCTGCTTGCGCCCGTCGAGCCGCTGCAGTGACGCGAGCAGGTCGAGGCGTAGATCGTGCTGGACGTCGATCGAGAGCCGGCCGGCGAGCATGCGTCGGCCGAATTGGCACGCGAACCGCACCAGACCCAACAGAGCGATGGCGGCTGCAACGGTGGCGATCTTCTCGCCGTTGCCTGCGGTCGCGTCGTCGATCGCCACTCGGGTCAGCAGCGGGAACGAAATGTCGATGACGGCCGCGATCATCGTCACGCCCAGGGCTCCCAGTGCGGTACGGCGATGCAGCATGCACTGCGCGATCAGACGTCTGATCCATCCACGCCGGGTACTCGACGCGGGTTCTTCGCTACCGAGTGTCGACGAGCTGCGTCGGGGTGCCGCTGCACGGTCTTTCACCGCATTACTGTGTGCCATCGATTCACCACGGTAGACCCGAGTACCGACACGGTCCGCCTGCGAACATAGGCACCGGCACCGACCTCAGCCGATGTCGCGGGTTCGAGCCAGGAACCAGCCGACGCCGACGAGGATCGCCGCCCACAGCGCGAGTCCGAGCGGTGCCCACGGCCACGACGCCAGGTCGCCTGCGCCGTCGAGTTGAGTCGCTGCCATCGTCGGCAGAGTCAGGTTCGACGGAAGCGCCACGGCGACCGATCCGAGCCCGACTCCGAACAGGATCAACGAGAGCAGACCCTCGCCGAACGGCAGCCAGGCAACGAGCACGACCGCAGCCCACGTCGGGGATTTGAGCAGCAGACCGAGGCCGGCGCCGATCAGCGACCACAGCACGACGGCGAGGAGGCACGACGCCACCACGCCGATGAACGCGCCGTCGAGCAGCACGGTCCGCTCGTTGAAGATCAGCAGGCAGATCAGGCTGGCCAACAGCACCACCAGCCCGTATCCGAGGCCGAACAGCGCAGTGACGATGAGTTTGGCGGCGATCACTCCGTCTCGGCCACGAGCGGTGAGGAAGCTGGTGGTGATGGTCTGGTGGCGGAATTCGGTTCCGGTGTTGACGGCACCGAAGATGCCTGCGAACAGAATTGCGGCACCGGCGGCGACGTACAGGCCGATCGAGGCGACCCCGCCCGAGATATCCAGGTCTTCCTCGAACTCGCCCAACTGGTTCGCGATCACCGACGTGATGACGGAAGCGAAGATTCCGACGACGAGCGGTGCGATCGCCAGCGCCCACCAGAATTTCAGTGTCGTGACCTTGCGGATCTCCGACGTCAGCAACGCGTTCATCGCGGACCCCCGTTCCAGTTCTGCGGCGCACCGTAACCGGGCGGCGGGCCGTAGCCCTGGTGGTGACCCGGCGGCGGGCCGTAACCATGCGGCGGCCCGCCGTACGGATTCTGCTGAACGGGTGCAGCGTTGTACTGACCCGCGGTCATCGACAGGAACACCTGCTCGAGGTCGACGTGTTCACCGGTGGTCCCGAAAATCGTCACCTGGGCGTCGGCAGCGATGCGAGCGATCGTTGCCGCGTCGGTACCGGCGACGCCGATGCGTCCGTCGGGCAGCAGTTGACTGTCGTTGAATCCATTCGATGCCAACGCCAATGCCAATGCCGCGGGGTCCGATGCGGCCACGAGTACGCGGCTCGGACGCGTCGATCGCAGTTGCGCGATGGATCCCTGGTAGACGAGTGCACCGGCGCTGACGATCACCAGATTGTCGACGGTCTGCTCGATCTCGCGCAGGATGTGACTCGACACCAGCACGGTGCGTCCCGACGCGGCGAATGCCTTCAGGAAGTCGCGCAGCCAGGCGATGCCCTCGGGGTCGAGACCGTTCGCGGGTTCGTCGAGCACGAGGATTTCCGGATCCCCCAGCAGCGCGGTTGCCAACGTGAGGCGTTGACGCATGCCGAGGGAGTAGCCGCCCGCGGCGCGGTCGGCGGCGTCGCCGAGGCCCACCAGGTGCAGCACGTCGTGGGCGCGACTGTCGGGTACGCCGATCGCGGCGGTGTAGATCTTCAGGTGATGTGCAGCGCTGCGCTTGGGGTGCAGGCTCAGCGAGTCGAGGACGGCTCCCACCGTGCGAGCCGGGTGGGTTGCCGTGCGGAACGGAACGCCGTTGACGAGGCCGACGCCGGAGGTGGGTGCAACGAGCCCGAGGAGCATGCGCAGTGTCGTCGATTTACCCGATCCGTTGGGGCCGAGGAATCCGGTGACGGTTCCGCGTGGAACCGCGAAGCTCAGGTCCGAGACCGCGCGAACAGTACCGAACTGCTTGGTCAGTGCGTGCGCTTCGAGCGCTACTCCCGAGTAGCTGGTCATCCGTGCGCACTCCCCCTCACCGTGAAACACCTCGTGTACCGGCTGCGCGCGGCAACCGGTACACGAGGCTACGGGGTGTGACCGACATCCGGGCCGACCACTCGCACACGAGCCCTCCGCGTCAGCGATGCAGCGCGGCGGCGATCTCTCGGTAGGTCTCGAGCGGATCGGCCATGTCGGGTAGAGAGTGCAGTGTCACGTGCGATGCACCTGCGTCGAGGTGCTCGTTCAATCGTGCTGCGATCGCGTCGGCCGTGCCGTGCGCAACCAACGCGTCGATCAGTCGGTCGCTGCCGCCGTCGCCGATCTCCTCGTCGGAGTAGCCGAGTCGGTTCAGATTGTTGGTGTAGTTGCGCAGATGCAGGTACGGGTTGTTGACCGGTGGCCGGCCGATCGAGCGGGCCTTCTCCGGATCCGACTCGAGGACCACTTTGTGCTCGGGTGCCAGAATCTTGTTCGGTCCCAGTGCTTCTCGCGCTTCGCGGGTGTGCTCGGGGGTGGTCAGGTAAGGATGCGCACCTGCGGTGCGGTCGGCCGCCAGCGCGAGCACCTTCGGGCCGAGAGCCGCCAGGACGCGTCGTTCCACCGGGACCCCGGCCTCGTCGAGAGCGTCGAGGTACGCCACCAGAGCGTCGTACGGCTTGGTGTATTCCTGCGTCGCCTCCGGGTGGCCTGCGCCGATGCCGAGGACGAAACGGCCCGGGTGCTTGCTCTCCAACCGGTGATACGACGCCGCGACGTCGGCCGCTGCGTCCGACCAGATGTTGACGATGCCGGTGGCGACGACGACCGTCTCGGTGGCGTCGAGGATCTCTTCGGTGGTGGTCAGATCCGCAGGCGGCGAGCCGCCGAGCCAGATCGTTCCGTAGCCGAAGGACTCGATCGCCCGGGACAGTTCGGGAGTGAACGCCGAGTGCAGTCGCCAGACGCCGTACGTGCCGAGTTCAGGTGTGGAAGTCATGCTCGTGTCAACGCGTCCGACTCGTGAAGATTCCGTGAGCGCTCATTCGTCCGGCTCGATGATGCGATTCTCCGGGAACCGGGCCGGTGGCGGACCGAACGCGTCGCGGGCGTTCTTGATGACACCCTTGCCGACCGCGCGGTTGCCTGCGCCGCCGATCGCCGCACCGATTCCGGCGGGGAGCATCTTGCCGACCAACAGCGCGCTGCGCTTGGCGAGGTACTTGGTGATGAACTTCTTCACCAGCGACTTGTTCATCGTCGCCATCGAGCCGCCCGGGATGCGGGAGGTGATCAGCGGGCCCCAGTTCTTGGCCGTCTTGCCGACTGTTCGTTGCACGATCTGCATGCCCGATTCGCCGAGCGCGACCGACAGCACCAGAGCGCGCCGTTGCTGGTGGTTCTCGACGGGAATGCCGTGCACTGACGCGACCGAGAGTGTCAGCAGCGCCGAGGACTCGATGAAGAACGCGGTTTCGGCACCCACCGCGGCGAGCGAGGCGGCGGTCCCGACGCCGGGGATCGCCGCGGCACCGCCCACTGCCGAGCCGCTGCCGGTGACCGCCAGCAGGAACCGCTTCTCGAGGCGTTCGATGATCTGTGCCGGGGTGTCGTACGGGTGTGCTCGACGCACGTGCGCGACGTACTTGTCGACGGCGGGTCCCTGCAGGCGGCTGGCGTTGTCGAGAATGTTGACCAGCGCGCGTTCGAGCTTGCCTCCGCCCCCGACCTCGACCTGTGCGTCGTCCTTCTTGCCTGCCATCGATCTCTCTTTCGGTTGCGAGTGTGGTGGCCGGTCGATCCGCAGGGTCAGCGCACCCAGTGATCGGGCGGAACGAGCTCGTCGGGCTTCGGCGGTGGGGGAGCGGTGCCGTCGCCGAAGGGTGATCCTCCCAGGGATTCGCGACCGTGGGGTTCGAGCCAACCGGTCAGGTCCGGGCCCTTGGGCACGATGCCCGACGGATTGATGTCGGTGTGCACCTCGTAGTAGTGCCGCTTGATGTGGTCGAAGTCGACGGTGTCGCCGAATCCGGGGGTCTGGAACAGGTCGCGTGCGTAGTTCCACAGCACCGGCATCTCGCTGAGCTTGCTCCGGTTGCATTTGAAATGGCCGTGATAGACGGGATCGAAGCGAACGAGCGTGGTGAACAGTCGTACGTCGGCCTCGGTGATGTGGTCACCGATCAGGTAGCGCTGTGTCGACAAGCGTTCGACTAGCCAGTCGAGGCGGGCGAACAGTCGGTCGTAGGCCTTGTCGTACGCCTCCTGGGAGCCGGCGAATCCGCAGCGATAGACGCCGTTGTTGACGTCCCGGAACACGAGATCGGCAACCTCGTCGATCTCGCCGCGCAGCGCCTCGGGGTACAGATCCGGGGCTCCGTCGCGGTGGTACTGCGTCCACTCGGTCGACAGGTCGAGGGTGATCTGTGGGTAGTCGTTGGTGACGACCTCACCGGTGGGGACGTCGACGATGGCAGGGACGGTGATGCCGCGCTCGTAGTCCGGGAAGCGGGCGAAGTACGCGTCCTGCAACCTCTGGATCTGCAGAACGGAGTCGACGCCGCCCGGCTCCTCCTGGAAGTTCCAGCTGCGCGGGTCGTGGGTCGGTCCCGGAATGCCGAGGGACAGCACATCTTCGAGCCCGAGCAGTCGACGAACGATGATGGACCGATGCGCCCACGGGCAGGCGCGTGCGGCGATCAGTCGATATCGACCGGGCTCGACCGGGTAGCCGTCCCGGCCGTCCGCGGTGATTCGAGTCGGAATGTAATTGGTGTCGCGCGTGAATTCTTTACCCGGCTTCACGTAGGCGGCATCGTCGGCCATGCTGTTCACTCCTCGCATCGAACTGTTCTGTCGACGCTACCCAGTTCGGAGCCGACTCAACCTCGATCAGCGCGAAGCACTGCGGTGTGACACGCGCCGATCTCGACGTAACCCAGCCGCGCGGCGAGGCGTCGAGCAACGGCGTTCTCCGGTCGCGATCGCCACTGCGGAATCAGGCCGTCGTCGATGGCGTCGTTGGTTGCCAGCCTGCCGACCACCTGGGCGTGGCCCCGCCGGCGATGGTCCGGGTCCGTCAGGACCCGCATGTCGGCCAGTATCAGCTGCTCCTCCGAGTAGCCGGCCGAGGCAAGGGAGTGCGCCGAGTCGGCCGGTCGGTCATCGCCGAGCAGAGTGAACCAGTTCCGCGAGACCGGTTCGCCGAATGCTTCGGCGACGTCGGCGTCACTGCAGTGCGCGGCGAGGTTGCGGGCGTGCTCCGCGTCGTGGGAGATCAGCGGGTCGTGGACGTCGATGGTGTGGCCGATGTCCGATCCGTAAGCCAGCGTGTGGGTGCCGATCTCGTAGCGATCCGAGCGGTCGCCCAGCAGCGACGAGATCCAGGTGCGGTCGATATGGGCGTGGCCGGCGATCGCCCGCGAGGCGTCCACGGCCCAGGACGGACCGGCGATCAGGGTGGTCTCGGCCAGTCGCAGGACGGTGATGTCCTCGGTGGCACCGACATGTTCGACGCGGTCCGCATCCGTGTCGAGGGCACGATCGTCCATCTGCAACCGTCGACACCAGGCCAACCGGACGATGTCGAGACGGTGGCGATCGAACGGGCCGGCATCGAGAAGGGGGAAATCCACGTCTGAACCCTAGCCACAGAGACGCTGGGCGACGTTTCGGTTTCACCGTCCCAAAGCAATCTTTCGAACTTTTTTGCCCCCGGTGTTTCGCTCAGCGCCGATAGATGGCAGACTCGCATTTGAGATTAGAGCTTCGACGTGAAGATCTAGCTCGCTTACAGAAGGTTTACAGAATGACGCAGGGCAGTGTGAAGTGGTTCAACGGCGAAAAGGGCTTCGGCTTCATCGAGCAGGATGGTGGCGGACCGGACGTTTTCGTTCATTACTCGGAGATTCAGGGTAGCGGCTTCAAGTCGCTCGACGAGGGCCAGCGCGTGGAGTTCGAGGTGGGCCAGGGTCAGAAGGGCCCCCAGGCTACCGGCGTCCGCGCCATCTGATTCAAGCTTCGTAACCCGATTTCTCCTGGTGGAGTGAACTTCTCGAAGTAAGTTCCGCCAGAAACTCGGTGACAAGGCCGGATACACGGAAGTAATTCCGAGTATCCGGTCTTCGTCTGTTCGAACGGGACATCGACGGTGGTCGGTGTCCTTTTTCGTCTGTATGTCCGGATAACCCCAGGTCAGAGCATTGTCCGGGTTGCCAATCCCAGATCTGTCGGTCTATATTCCAACTGGAATAATTCAGCCGGGACATTCAGATCTGAGGTGCGATGCGAGGCGAGGCAGTGAACCCGCTGGGCGTCTCGGTTCTCGCCCTGTTGTCCGAGAGTCCGATGCATCCCTACGAGATGTATCAACTTCTGTTGGAGCGCAAAGAGGATCGGATCGTCAAGGTTCGACCCGGATCGCTCTACCACGCCGTTGCTCGCCTCCATGGGCAGGCGCTGGTCGCCGAGGTCGGCACCGACCGCGGCGGCAACCGACCCGAACGCACCACGTACGAGATCACGCCCGCAGGCCGACGAGTTCTCGTCGATCGCCTCGCCGAGATTCTCCGCACCCCGGTGCGCGAATATCCGCAGTTCACCCTCGGCCTGTCCGAGATGCACAACCTGGCGGCGTCCGAGGCGATCGCGTTGCTCCGCGCACGCATCGAGGACCTCGAGGTGGAGATCGAGGAACTGTCCGGCTATCAGCGGTTGACGGCCGACCGCAACATATCCGAAATCTACTGGGCTGGAATCGATTACACGTACCACATGTTGTCAGCCGAAGTGAACTGGTTGACGAGTTACATCGCTCGGGTCGACAGTGGCGAGCTGGCGTGGCCGCACGAGATATCCACACACCACACGACCCTGACGGATCGAAACCAGGAGAGCACATGAACGTCGTCGAGACCGCTCCGCCACAACGAGAGATCAAGCCGTGGCCCGCCCTGTGGGCGCTTTGCCTGGGCTTCTTCATGATTCTGGTCGACACCACCATCGTGGCCGTCGCGCAGCCGGCGATCCTCACGGGCCTGAACACCGACATCAACAACGTCATCTGGGTGACCAGCGCGTATCTGCTGGCCTACGCGGTGCCCCTGCTCGTCACCGGGCGTCTCGGTGACAAGTTCGGTCCGCGAAACCTCTACATCGCCGGCCTCGTTCTGTTCACACTCGCGTCCGCCTGGTGTGGCCTCTCCGGGTCCATCGAGATGCTCATCGCGGCGCGTGCGGTCCAGGGTCTCGGTGCTGCGATGATCACTCCGCAGACGATGGCCGTGATCACCCGGGTGTTCCCCGCCGAGAAGCGCGGAACGGCCATGGGCGCGTGGGGTGCCGTTGCAGGCGTGGCGACACTCGTCGGCCCGATCCTCGGCGGCGTCCTGGTCGACTCGCTCGGCTGGGAGTGGATCTTCTTCATCAATCTGCCGGTCGGTGTTCTCGCAATCGTGTTGGCGCTGAAGTTCGTTCCCGTGCTGCCCACCCACGATCACAAGTTCGATCTGCTCGGCGTGGCGTTGAGCGCCATCGGACTGTTCTGCATCGTGTTCGGTATCCAGGAGGGACAGAAGTACGACTGGGGAACGGGCATCTGGATCCTCATCGGCACCGGTTTGCTCGTCTTCGCCGGGTTCGTCTACTGGCAGGCGGTGAACAAGAGCGAACCGCTGGTCCCGTTGGCGCTCTTCCGTGATCGCAATTTCTCGCTCTCCAATATCGGTATCGCCGCAATGGGTTTCGCGATGTCCGGCATGATGCTGCCGATCATGTTCTACGCGCAGAGCGTCACCGGGCTCACCCCTACCCGTTCGGCACTGCTGTTCGTCCCGATGGCGCTGCTGACCGGCATTCTCGCCCCCAATGTCGGCAAGCTCGTCGACAAGACGCATCCCCGCTACATCGCTGGTTCCGGATTGTTCATCCTGGCGGCCTCGCTGCTGTGGTTCGCGTACGAGATGACGCCCACCACCGCGATCTGGAAGCTGCTTCTGCCCATCGCGGCGATGGGCGTGGCGAACGCGTTGATCTGGTCTCCGTTGGCGGCCACCGCAACTCGTAACCTGCCGATGAGTCAGGCGGGCGCAGGTTCGGGTATCTACAACACCACCCGCATGATCGGCTCGGTTCTCGGTAGCGCCGGCATCGGCGCGCTCATCCAATCGCGCTTGGCCGCCGAACTACCTACCGGTGGATCGACTTCGGGGGCAAACGAATTCGCCGGCCGAGTGCCCGAGATGCTGCGTGACGGCTTCACCACCGCCATGGCGCAGTCTCTGATTCTGCCCGCCGTCGTGCTCCTGGTCGGCATGGTCGCGGTCTGCTTCTACGCCCGGCCTGCGTTCGAGTAAGTGCCTGCGGCAGTGGTGCGGTCATGCGCCTTCCACGGCACCTGACCGCACCACCGCTCATCGGGTCGTTCCGCAGGCTCCACTCCTACGCGAAGCGCACTACAGGCCCAGATCGCGTCCGATCAGTTCCTTCATGATCTCGTTCGATCCGGCCCAGATCTTGGTCACGCGAGCGTCTTTCCACGCCCGAGCGGCGCGGTACTCGTTCATGAATCCGTAGCCGCCGTGCAGCTGTACGCAGTGGTCGAGGATTTCGTTCTGCACCTGCGAGCTCCACCACTTGGCCTTGGCTGCATCGATGGCCGTCAGCTCACCGATTCCGTGCGCGGCGATGCAGTTGTCGATGTATGCCTGTGCCACATCGAGTTTGGTGACGAGCTCGGCGAGCAGGAACTTGTTCCACTGCAGTGAACCGATCTGCTGGCCGAATGCCTTGCGGTCCTTGGCGTACTGCAGTGTCTCCTCGAGAATGGGGCGGACGTGTCCGAGGTTGGCCACCGAGCAGCTGATGCGTTCCTGGGGGAGTAGCTGCATCATGTGGATGAAGCCGCCGTCGAATTCGCCGATCATGTTCGAGCTCGGAACACGCACGTTCTCGAAGAACAGCTCGGCCGTATCGGATTCGGGCTGGCCGACCTTGTCGAGCTTGCGGCCGCGGGAGAATCCTTCGGTGCCGTTCTCGACGGCGAAGAGCGTGATGCCCTTGGCCTTCTTCTCCGGCGTCGTGCGGGTGGCGACGATGACGAGATCGGCGGAGTTGCCGTTGGTGATGAAGGTCTTGGAGCCGTTGATGATGAAGTCGTCGCCGTCCTTGACGGCGGTGGTCTTCAGCGCGGCCAGATCGGAGCCACCGGAGGGTTCGGTCATCGCGATCGCGGTGAGGATTTCGCCGCTGCAGAAGCCGGGCAGCCAGCGCTTCTTCTGCTCCTCGGTGGTGAGCTTGACCAGATACGGCGCGACGATGTCGACGTGAATACCGAAGCACGACGCCACCGCGGCACTCGAGCGGGCGAGTTCCTCGGCGAGGACGGCGTTGAATCGGTAGTCCTCGGCTCCGCTGCCGCCGTATTCCTCCGGTACCTCGAGGCCCAGGAAGCCGTTGCGTCCGGCTTCGAGCCAGATCTCGCGGTCGATGTATCGCTGTTCGACGAGCTTCTCCTCGACCGGCGTGATGGTTCGGGTGACGAATTCTCGAACCGATGCGCGGAAGTCCTCGTGGTCGGACTCGAACAGACTGCGCTTCATCTAGGTGTTCCTCTCGGTAACGTTCACTTTCCTGCGCACAATACTCGGTGGTAACAAGGTCCTCGGACGGGTGTGGCACTATGCGAACCATGGCTGACGCACCCACTTCGCTCGTTCGATCGACCACCACGGCCGGCGCGGAGGTCGCCGTCCTCACCTTCGACCACGGTCCGCTCAATCTGTTCGATCAGGCCATGTTCGACGCGGTGGCCGCGAACGTTGCCAATCTCGTCGCGCGACCTCCGCGTGCGGTATTGCTGCGCGCCGAGGGCAAAGTCAACTCGGCAGGCGTCGACGTTCATGTCTTCGAGGGCCTGTCCGCCGCGCAGGGCGCCGATCTGTGGCGTGGTCTGTTCGCGCAGATTGCTCATCCGCTCGAGGCGTTGCCCTGCCCGGTGATCTACGCCGCGCACGGGTTGACGCTCACCGCGGCGTTCGAGATTTCGTTGGCCTGCGACATCATCCTGGCCGGACCGAAGGCGAAGTTCGGTCTGGTCGAGACCGTCGTCGGTCTGACGCCGTCGATGGGTGGGCCGCAGCGTCTGGCCGAGCGGGCCGGTTCGGGTCGGGCTCGCGAGCTCGTCATGACCGGTGATCTGTACGACGCCCAGACGCTGAAGGAGTGGGGCGTGGTCAATCAGATCCACGACGACGTCGACGCCGCCGCGCTCGCGCTGACGCATCGACTGGCCGACGGCCCCACCGTCGCGCACGCGGCAACCAAACAGATTGTGGCAGCGTGGCGTTCCGGTGGTGTGGCCCACGCGGACGAGATCACCTCGGAGGTCTCCGGGGCACTCTTCGAGACCGAGGATCTGCGCGGCGCAGTGAAGAGCTTCCTCGAGGTCGGCCCGGGTAAGGCGACGTACACGGGCAAGTAGAATCGTATGAGTGAGTAATGATCAGCTGGCCGAACTGCACCTGCACATCGAAGGGTCGCTCGAACCTCCGCTGATCTTCGATCTTGCCGAGCGCAACGCAATCACGCTGCCGTACAACGACATCGAAGAACTGCAGGCGAAATACGAGTTCACCGACCTGCAGTCCTTCCTCGATCTGTATTACGCGAACATGGCCGTGTTGCAGACCGCCGAGGATTTCGCCGACCTGGCCCGCGCGTACTTTCGCCGCACCGCGCAGGCCGGGGTGACGCACGCGGAGATCTTCTTCGACCCGCAGGCGCACACCGAGCGTGGTGTCCCGCTCGCGGCCGTCGTCGAGGGATTGGCCGACGCCTGCGCATCCAGCGAGCGCGAATTCGGCGTCACCAGTGGGTTGATCGCGTCGATCCTGCGCGACAAGCCGGTGCTGCACGCCAATCAACTGCTGGAGGATCTGTTGGCGATGCAAGCCCCGATCATCGGGCTCGGTCTCGACTCCGCCGAGGTTGGCTATCCGCCGTCGCTGTTCGTCGACGTATTCGCCAAGGCCCGCGCCGAGGGTTTGCATGTCGTCGCCCATGCCGGTGAGGAAGGCCCGCCCGACTACATCTGGCAGGCACTGGATCTGCTGAAGGTCGAGCGCATCGATCACGGTGTGCGGTGCCTCGAAGACGAGGCACTGGTGAATCGACTTGTCGAGGAGCAGATTCCGCTCACCGTCTGCCCGCTGTCCAATGTCCGGCTCAAGGTGATCGACGACGTCGAGCAGCTGCCCTTGCGGCAGATGCTCGAGCGCGGCCTGTCGGTGTCGATCAATTCCGACGATCCCGCCTACTTCGGCGGGTACGTCGACGACAACTTCGCTGCCCTCGAAGCTGGCATGGGTCTCACTGCGGCCGAGCGACAGCAGTTGGCCGAGAACTCGATTCGCGCGAGCTTCGCAACTGTCTAGATCAGCGCGACTGTCTGGATCAGCTCGCCGTCACCGAGATCCTCGGGTAGCCGGTCGCTCCGTCGGGAACGGTGTCGGCGGTCTTGTTGGTCTGCAGCTCTCCCGCGGAGTTGGTGGCCCGGGCGCGGATCGCGTGCTGCCCGGCAGGCAGGTCCAGCTCGACCGTCCATTGCCGCCAGGTGTCCTTGGAGTACTCCTCGGAGAGAGTGGCCGGCACCCAATTGCCCTCGTCCACTTGCACTTCCACGCCCTCGATGCCGGTGTGCTGATCCCAGGCGACGCCCGCGATCACCGACTTCCCGGCCGGCACCGAGCTGCCCGATCTCGGGGTGTCGATTCGTGAGGCGGTCTTGATCGGTCCGAGTGCGCCCCAGCCGCGATCGGTCCAATAGGCCGTCACCTTGTCGAATCGGGTGATCTCGATGTCGGTGACCCACTTGGTCGCCGAGACGTATCCGTACAGACCGGGGACGACGAGTCGCGCCGGGTAGCCGTGCTCGACGGGCAGCGGCGCACCGTTCATCCCCACAGCCAGTAAGGCGTCGCGGCCGTCGAGCAGAACCTCGAGGGGCGTGCCGGCGGTGAAGGCATCGCTGCTCGACGACAGCGCCATGTCGGCGTCGGGCGAGATGCCCGCTTCTTCGAGAATGTCCTTGAGCGGGTAGCCGATCCACGTCGCATTGCCCACGAGATCGCCGCCGACGATATTGGACACGCAGGTCAGGGTGACCGTCTTCTCCACTGCCTGGCGCTCGGCGAGGTCGGCGAATGTCAGCTCGATCTCGCGGTCCACCATGCCGTGGATGCGCAACGACCACGTATCCGACGCCAGGCGCGGAACGACCAACGCGGTGTCGATGCGGTAGAAGTCGTCGTTCGGGGTGATGTACGACGCGAGGCCGTCGATCTTCAGGTCCGCCCCCTCCGGAATCGGGGGTTGCGGCGTCGGCGTGGGCAGCATGAAACCGAGTCGATCCGCGGTGACAGCTCGGGCCGAGGTCAGCATCCGTCCGGCTGTTCCGGCGACGACGCCGAGCACCGCAGCACCGGCGGCGAGAGTCAGGAAGCTGCGTCGGGTCATTCCTTCGGTCGCCGGGGTGGCGGCACCGATGAGGGCGTGCAGCACGACGATGCCGACGATGACGCCGCCGATGGTCGGGACTGCGGACAAGGCCGTCGCGTCGGGTCGGGTCATTGCCGCGAGTACGCCCACGACGCCCAGAACTGCGAACACCACGGCACCGATGGGTTTGCGGGCAATGCCTGCCGCTGCGGCGATAGCGCCGATCACCACGGCCATGCCGATGAACAGGGCGAGCTTGTCGGAGGTGCCGAACGTGTCGATGGCCCATTCACGGACCGGGGCCGGACTGTGGTCGACGGCCGAGGACCCGACGGCGGTCAGCGGTGACGAGTTGGGTCCGATGGGGACGGCGATCAATTCACCGACGCCGAGGACGACTCCGGCGGCGATGATGCCGGACAGCGCGCGTTTTCCTGTGCTCACTCGTTCCAATGTAAGCGTGCGGGGAGTGGCTGCGTGCACGGGACGCTCCACTCGGAGCGTTGGCCTGGGGAAACCCACTCGAAGGTCGCAGAAGTGGAGCACAAATTGCGCGCATCGTCACGCCGATCAACCGCTCAGGACAGCAGGTGTTCGAGGTAGTCGCTGCCGAACAATCGTTTCGGGTCCATCGAATCCCGAACACGCAGGAAGTCGTCGAAGTGTTCGTAGGTATCGCGGAGCTCATCGCCGCCGAGGGAATGCAGTTTGCCCCAGTGCGGCCGGCCGCCGACGCTGCGGCAGATGGCTTCGACGGCGTCGAAGTATTCGCGGTGATCTCGTCGGTGGTACTGGTGCACGGCGATGTACGCCGTCGGGCGCCCATAGGCCGTGGAGAGCCAGATGTCGTCGGCTGCGGCGAATCGTACTTCGACGGGAAACGCGATGGAGATCGAAGACTGCTCGAGCCAGCGATCGACCTCGCGCAGCACCCAGCCGATCTCGGCTGCAGGAACGGCATATTCCATCTCGACGAACTTGACGGTCCGCGACGACGCGAACACCCGGTACGAGCGGTCGGTGTACTCGCGGGCCGACAGTGCCCGGGCCGAGACCGCGTTGAGCCGGGGGATCAAGGCCGGCATACGCGTCACCACGCGGTTGAGGCCCTCGAAGACCGTGTTGGACAGCAGTTCGTCGTCGAGGTACGAACGCACCTTGCCCAGCGGGCGCAGCGCAGCGTCGCCGGGCAGGCGGGTGTTGTGTTTGGTCAGCACCCGGTCGGTGTGCGGAAACCAGTAGAACTCGAAGTGGTCGACGCCTGCGACGGTCGCATCGAGCTCGGCGAGCGTTGCCCGTAGCGTCGACGGCTCCTCGACGGCCCGTAGGGCGAAGGCCGGAACGCAGTCGAGCGTGACCCGGGTGATGACGCCGAGCGCACCGAGCCCGACGCGGGCCGCGTCGAACAGATCCGTGTTCTCGTCGCGAGAGCACCGAACGAGCCGGCCGTCTGCGGTCATCAGCTCCACCGCGCACACCTGCGTGGCGATGCCGCCGAAGCGGGCTCCGGTTCCGTGAGTACCCGTGGAGATGGCACCGGCAACCGATTGTTCGTCGATGTCGCCCAGGTTGGTCATGGCAAGGCCGAGGTCCCACAGCCGCGCGGTCAGCTCGCGCAACCGGGTGCCGCCGAGCACCGTCACCTGGGCGGACCCGTCGTCGTGGCGGGCGACCGATTCGATCCCGCGCAGTGAATCCAGGCTGACCTGAACGCCGTCGGTGACCGCGATCGGGGTGAAGGAGTGTCCGGCACCCACGCATCGCACCGTTCGAGACCTGTCGACGGCACGCTGCAGAACGCTGCGCAGTTCGTCCACCGATGCGGGCTCGGCACGCTGCGCCGGATACGCATGCTGATTGCCCGCCCAGTTCTGCCACGACCACTCGATCATCCGATCACTATCGCACTCCCGAAACCCCAGGGTCATTCCGCAGGCTCCACTCCTGGGTCCGCCCCACACCGAGCTCCCCGTGGGTCAATACGAGGCACAGACCTCGGCAGCGCCCTAGTATCGGGTCATGCAATCGAGGCTGCCCGCTGATGTGCGACGCGCACAACTGGTGCAGTCTGCGATCGACGTCGCCGAGCGGGTCGGGATCGAGTCCCTGACCGTGCGTGCTCTCTCGGAACAAGCCGAGGTCACCAAGGGCATCGTGCAGTACCACTTCGAGACCAAGCAGGATCTGGTGATCGCGATGGGGGAGCACCTCATCGTCGATGTCACCGAGATTCTGCACGCCGCGTTGGACAGTGCCGTGGGCACGCGCGAACTCCCAGGCGTTCGTGGCCTGCGCGAGCTGGTGCACGGCGGTCTGAGCGCGGTGTGGTTGCTGATCGAGAAGTCGCCGGATCGGCAGTTGCTCGCCTACGAGATCAAGACCTATCTGCTGCGCCATCGCGCGCTCGGGTCCGCCACGGCCGCCGAGATCGCCAGTGGGCAGTACCGAATCCGGGACTCCGAGGCCCGGTTGTTCTTCGAGAAGTGTTCCGCCCACACCGGGACGCGATGGATCGAGCCGGTGGCGTCGATCGCGCGTTTCGGGATGGCCACCCTCGACGGGCTGGTGCTGCGGTGGTTGGTCGACGGCGACGATCTCGAGGTGCTGGCGCAGATCGACGACCTGTCGGGGCTGATTGCAAGCAAGGCCTTGGACTGCTGAGGACCGGCGTGGCAGATGCTCGCTGGGACTTCTGGGCTGCGGAGTGTTTGACTGTGTAGGCCTGGCAACGACGACGAAGGAATACGCCGCATGAGTTCGATCGCCGGTGTCGCAACCACCGACACGACACCACTGTCCCGTATCGCCGCTGCCACCGAGGGTCTCGAATCACCTTTGGCTGCAGTCGATTCCGCCGCTCTCGATGCCAATGCTGCTGCTCTGCGGGCACGGGCGGACAGAGTGCCGATCAGGATCGCGAGCAAGTCGGTTCGGTGCCGGGCGGTACTGGATCGGGTGCTCGCATCCGACGGCGTGAGCGGGGTCATGGCGTACTCGCTGCGTGAGGCGATCTGGTTGGCGCGCCACGGCGTCGAGGACATCCTCATGGGGTACCCGACGGTCGATCGCACCGCCCTCGCCGAGGTCGTGAACGATCGTGTTCTGTCGGGGCGCATCACGCTGATGGTCGACGACGTCGCACAGCTGGACATCGTGCGCGACGCGACCGCCAGCGATCTTCTCAAGCCGCGTATCTGTATCGACGTCGATGCCTCGCTGCGGATCGGTCCGCTGCACATCGGTGTCAGACGTTCGCCGCTGCGCGAACCCGAGCAGGTCGCCGCCTTCGCGCGGGTGGCGCAGGCGCGTGGGTTCCGGGTGGTCGGTCTGATGTTCTACGAGGCGCAGATCGCCGGTGTGCCCGATTCCAATGTTGCGGTGGAATGGATGAAGTCGCTGTCGTCGCGTGAGATCTCCACGCGCAGAACGGCGGTGGTCGAGGCCGTGACCGCGGCCGTCGGGCGGATCGAGATCGTCAACAGTGGCGGTACCGGGTCGATCGACTTCTCGGCGGCCGATCCGGTCGTCACCGAGGTGACCGCGGGATCGGGCTTGTTCGCGCCGACGCTCTTCGATCGGTATCGCGCATTCTCGGCCGAGCCCGCGTTGTTCTTCGCGCTACCCGCGGTGCGCAAGCCGACGCCGCAGATCGCCACGCTGTTCGGTGGTGGCTACATCGCGTCGGGTCCGGCGTCGACGTCGAGGTCCCCGCGGCCGATCGCCTGGTCGAGAAAGGCCAGGGGCGTGGTGACGTCCGGTCTGAGGCTGCTGCGCAACGAAGGTGCGGGCGAGGTGCAGACTCCGGTCAGTGGAGCGGAAGAGATCCGGATCGGTGATCGCGTCTGGTTCCGGCACGCCAAGGCGGGCGAGCTGTGCGAGCGATTCGACACCCTGCATCTGGTGCACGCCGACGGGTCCGTCGAGGCGGTCCCCACTTATCGTGGTGAGGGCATGGCGTTCGGCTGAATTCCGTTCTCGCACAGGCTCATGAAGGTGCCGAGGGTGACCAGTCCGGCCGGGGTGGACGGCAGGTATCGGGTCAGTGCCCGCGACCGGATCAGTATCGCGGCCCACTGGCCACGCGAGACGGCGACGTTGAGTCTGTTGCGGGACAACAGAAAGCCCATGCCTCGCGGAACGTCTTCGATCGCCGACGCGGCCATCGAGATCAGCACCACCGGTGCCTGTCGTCCTTGGAACTTGTCGACGGTGCCCACCGAGACCTCGTCGAGTCCGGCGGCCGCGAGTCGTTCGACGATGACGGCCACCTGCGCGTTGTAGGCCGCGACGACCAGGAAGTCGCCCTGGTCCATGGGCCGCGCACCCTCGAAGGACTGCGGGTCGCTCCACGGTCGGCCGAGCAGATTCTGCACGTGAGTGACGATCTCGTCGGCTTCCTCCACCGAGTCGGTGGAGTTGCCGTGGTGGTCGAGGTAGACGATATGCAGGCCGGGCTCGAGCGAGTCCAGTGAACGTGCCTGTGTCACAGCACTGTTGGATTCGAGCTTGCCCTCGTACGACAGTGCCGAGACCGGCGCGCACAGATCGGGATGCATCCGCCACGTCGTGGCCAGGAAGTACCCGCGGTCGGCGGGCAGCGTCGGGTGACCGCTGGTGATCCAGCCCAGCGCCGACTCGTCGACGGGTTCGGGGTGGGTGCCCTGGCTGACCTGCGGCAGCTGGGCCGGGTCGCCGAGCAGCAGCAGGTTGCGTGCGGACACCGAGACGGCGATGGTGTTGGCCAGCGAGAACTGCCCGGCCTCGTCGATGACCAGGAGATCGAGCGACTCGGGCGGGATGCGGCCGGGGTTGGAGAAGTCCCAGGCGGTACCGCCGATGACGCAGCCGTCCTCGGCGTCGGTGACGAAGCGGGCGTAGTCGGTGGGTTCGACGACGGTGTGGGCGGTCGGTGCCTTCTTGCCCACCTCGGCCGGGTCCACCCCTGCCGCCACGATGGTGTCGAGCAGATTGTTCACCACGTGATGCGATTGGCCCACCACGCCGACCTTCCAGTGATGTACATCGACCAATTCGGCGATCACCCGTGCAGCGGTGTACGTCTTCCCGGTCCCGGGCGGACCCTGCACGGCAACGTAGGAGTGATCCAGATCGAGCAGCGCCGCCGTGACGGCCGTCGCGTAGTCACCGGCGTGCACCTCGGGAAGGCCGGTGCCGGAACGGGTTCGGGGCGGCGACAGCGTCAGCAGATCGGCGACGGCCGCGCGTGGAAGGTCCGGCAGTGCGGCGTGGACCTCGGCGGCGACGGCAACGATCGCCTGCTCCAGATACTTGGTCGCCGGGGGCGGTTCGGGTGCGGTGGCGACGGGGAAGTCGGGGTACTCGTCCACTCCCTTGCGTAGGTTCTCCTGCACCACCACCATGTCGAGGGTGCCCTCGTAGCCCGCCTCCACGATCTCGACCGTCGTGGTCGCGCGATGGGTCGGCTGCTGTTTCGGTAGTCCTTCCGGGGCCGGGTCGTCGTAGAGCAGCTTGACCTTCGAGCTCGACAGGACGCCGCTGCTCAGGTGTCCCAACAGCTTGATCTGTCGTCGCATGACCCGTTGCTTCGGTGCAGTTTTCATCCAGTCGTGCACCAGCTCGGCGCGCTCGACCTTCAGCACGTCGGCCGCGTCGGCCCACTCGTCGAGCGGGTGGGTCAGCCGATCGAAGTGAGCCCACCAGAACGGCTTTCGTTCACGTCGGTGATACCCGATGGAACCGGAGAACAATGCGACGGCCTGCTGCGTCGAGGTGCGCTCCCACGGCAGACCGGCGTAGTCGGCGAGTTCGAGCTCGAGCGGGCTCGCGGTGTCGGGTGCACCGTCTTCGAGCTCGAGATGCTGCGTTGCCCGTGGGTGCACACCGGCATCCGACGCGCGCGCGAGCAACCAATCCCGCAGTCGCAGCGTCGATTCGCAGTCGGTGCGGTTGTACTCGGCGATATCGGCGAGCAGAGCAGCGGCCTCGGCGTCCTTCCCCTGGTCTCGTAGATCGCACCAGTTCGCGTATTCGACGATCGACGCGGCCGCGTCGGTGACGTCTCCGTCGCGGGCCGCGGGCATGTACAGGGGTTCGAGCTTCTTGATGCTGTAGGACCTGGCACCGATGCGCACCGCAGATCGCACGATCGGATAGAGGTCGACCAGAACGTTGTCCCGCAGTAGGTCGTCGACCGCGTCCTCACCTACTCCGTAGCGACCGGCGAGGCGCAGTAGCGCGGTCTTCTCGTACGGCGCGTAGTGGTAGACGTGCATGTTCGGGTACGCGGCACGGCGCGCGGAGACGTAGTCGAGAAAGTCGATCAGGGCGCGGCGTTCCTGTGCGCGATCGTGCGCCCAGAACGGGAGGAAGTCGCCGTCGGCGGTGTAGACGCCGAACAGGTACTCGAGACCCCATTCGGCACTGCCGGCCTCGGCCCACAACGGGTCGCCCTCGAAGTCGAAGAAGATGTCGCCCGGATCGGGCTCGGGGATCACGCCGAGTGCATCGGCGTCGAAGATCTCGAACTCGGCGTCGCCGCTGTGTTCCTGGCGAACCTGCAGCGCGGCCTGAGCTCGCAGATTCGTGACCGTGCGAGACGACATGCCGTCCACGTTCGCGGTCGATGCAGCGAGTTCGTCGACCGTCGAGATGCCGGCGTCGAGCAGTCTGTCCCTGGTACTCGCGCGCATGCCGGCGACGAGTACCAGGTCGCGGTGCTGTTCCACCTCGACCGTGCATGCCTCGCATTGCCCGCAGCCGGAGTAGCGCGAATCGAACCAG
Source organism: Rhodococcus sp. NPDC006774 (assembly GCF_040636045.1). Classification (NCBI taxonomy): domain Bacteria; kingdom Bacillati; phylum Actinomycetota; class Actinomycetes; order Mycobacteriales; family Nocardiaceae; genus Rhodococcus; species Rhodococcus sp. NPDC006774. The sequence goes on from NZ_JBEYIW010000016.1 coordinate 45,538, forward strand.
TCGACGACGGTGCCCTCGGCGTGGTGTTCGTCGAGTATGTGTTGCAGGTGTTCCCGGGACTGCCGGTAGACCGGAAGGATCTCGGTGAGCGAGTGCGCGGAGTCGCTGCCGTCGCCGAGCATCAGGTGTACCTCGTCGCTCGGGACGATCCCGCCGGATCGGAGCGCGTCCGCGTAGGCCGCCAGCTGCAGCAGGGCCGACACCTTCGCGTGCCGCGACAGTTTGGTGTCGTACACGGCGTACCGATCGCCCTCGGCCACCAGAAAGTCGCAGAATCCGAGAAATCGGCCGTCGAAGAAGGTGGCCTGATACACCACGGGTGTCCGGGAGGTGAGGGCGGTGAACGTCGCCCAGGCCGCGTCGGCCAATTCCTGTGCGGTGCGTCCCGGTCGGTCCATCGTCAGGACACCGCCGGGAAACCGCTGCTGGAATGTCTCGAGCTGGCGGCGTTCGTGCTCGAATCCGAGTGCAGAGGTGCGGTCCAGCATCGGATCCGGCGCGGCGGTTGCGCGCGGGATCAGACCGGTGAGGCCGTCGAGTCGGCGCAGCAGTCCGAATTCGCACGACGCTGCCGAGGCGAGGTCGCTGGCGCTGTAGATGACGCGATCGCCGATGAGGAACACGCGCCCACCCTAGTCACCACCACGCGCGGTACCGGTCACGTTGCGCGCGGATGCCGCCGCGAGGAGGCAAAATGATCGAATGCCTTTTTTCGACGGAGCCACCGGTGCTGTCCATTACCGAAACTGGACTGTTCCCGATGCTCGTTTCGGTCTCGTTTTTCTGCACGGTCTCGGCCAGAACAGCGGCCACTATCACCGTTTCGCCCGGGTCCTCAACGGACGCGGAGTCGACGTGTGGGCGGTCGATCACGTGGGCCACGGCCTCACCGAGGGTGAGTTGACGGATGCCGCTCAGATCCCCGCACTCGCTCGGAACGCGCTGCAGTTGCTGGACATGGCCGAGGCCGAGCACCCGGAACTGTCGTTCGCTCTGATGGGTCATTCGTTGGGTGCGGCGACGGCCATCGCTGCCCTCGGCGCGCATCCGGAGGCAGTGCGGTGCGCCGTGCTGTGCGGAACGCCCAAGTCGGTGACCGGCTCGGTCATCGACCTCGCAGACAATGTGATTCCGCTTCTGGCCGTGCACGGCGTGGACGATCGTCTGGCTCCGATCGATGCGGTGCGCGAGTGGATCGGCGGTGTTCCCGACGCGTCCCTGCGTGAGTTCGAGGACGGTGGTCACGACCTGCTGCACGAGAAGATCCACCTGCAGGTGACGTCGGTGGTGGCGGAGTTCCTCGACGACCACATGTCCTGACAACGAAGAAAAGAAGGGCCCGGCGCGAACATCGCGCCGGGCCCTTCTCGTGTGGTCGATCTACGTGTAGATGGCTTCGATGTCGCTGCCGCGCTCGGCGTGAATGATGTTGCGCTTGAGCTTCATCGTCGGGGTGAGCTCACCGGTTTCGACGGTGAAGTCGTTCTCGAGGATCGTGTACTTCTTGATCTGCTCGGGGTTGGAGACCTTCTTGTTGGCCTCGGCGACGGCCTTGTCGATCTCGGCGACGAGGTCGGCGTTCTTGGACAGTTCGGAGAACGGAATGTCCGCGGACAGATCGTGCCGTTGGAGCCAGCCCGGCATGGCCTCGGGGTCGAGGGTGATCAGCGCACCGATGAACGGCTTGGCGTCGCCGACGACGAGGCACTGGCTGATGATCGCGTTCGCGCGGAGGGCGTCCTCGAGCACTGCGGGGGCGACGTTCTTGCCGCCCGCGGTCACGATGATCTCCTTCTTGCGGCCGGTGATCGAGACGTAGCCTTCCTGGTCGATCGCGCCGAGGTCGCCGGTGTGGAACCAGCCGTCGACGATGGCCTCGGCCGTGGCCTTCTCGTTGTGCCAGTAGCCGCTGAACACGACCGGTCCCTTGAGCAGCAGTTCACCGTCTTCGGCGACCTTGACCGAGTGGCCGTCGATGGGCTTGCCGACGGTGCCGACGCGCTGTTCCTTGGTGGTGTTGACGGTGATGGCCGCGCTGGTCTCGGTCAGTCCGTAGCCCTCGTAGACCGGGACGCCTGCACCGCGGAAGAAGTGGCCGAGGCGGGCACCGAGAGGTCCGCCGCCGGACACCGCGCGGGTGCAGTTGCCGCCGAGTGCTGCGCGCAGCTTGGAGTACACGAGCTTGTCGAACACTGTGTGCTTGAGGTTCAGAACCAGCCCGGCTCCGCCCTTCTCCTGGGCCTCGCTCCACTCGATGGCCGTCGCGGCGGCCTTGTCGAAGATCGAACCCTTGCCGCCGTCGTGCGCCTTCTGCTTGGCGGAGTTGTAGACCTTCTCGAACACGCGCGGCACCGACAGGATGAAGTCCGGCTTGAACACGGCGAACTGATCCACCAGAGTCGTCACGTCCGAGGTGTGTCCGACGGTGACCTTGGACTCGAACGAGCCGAAGGACACGGCACGGGCGAACACGTGCGCCATCGGGAGGAACATCAGTGTGCGGTTGCCCTCCTTCATCGAGTCGTGCAGCGCGATCTGGGTGGCCTGAACCTCGGCGTAGAAGTTGGCGTGGGTGAGCTGAACGCCCTTGGGGCGGCCGGTGGTGCCCGAGGTGTAGATCAGGGTCGCGGGCGATGCGGCGCTGACCTGATGGCGTCGCGCATGCAGATCCTCGTCGCTGACTCCGGCACCGCGGGTGGTCAGTTCGTCGATGGCTCCGGCGTCTATCTGCAGAACCTCACGCAGATCCTTGGCACCTTCGGTGACCTCTTTGAGGTTCGAGGCGTGCGCTGCGGTCTCGACGACGAGCAGCTTGGTGGCGGAGTCCTCGAGAATCCACTGCGCCTGGTCGGCGGAGGACGTCTCGTAGATCGCGACGGTGCATCCGCCTGCGGACCAGATGGCGTAGTCGAGGACGACCCACTCGTAGCGCGTCGCGCTGAGGATGGCGACGCGGTCGCCGAGTTCGATCCCGGAGGCGATCAGTCCCTTGGCAGCTGCCGCGACCTCGGCCGCGAACCGAGCTGCGGTGACGTCGGTCCAGTTGCCATTCACCAGACGTTGGAACGGTACGAAATTCGGCGATTCCTTCTCGTACCTGTAGACGGTGTCGGCCATGGATGCGTCGTCAGGAATGGTGAACGACGCCGGCACAGAATATTCGCGCACTGCTGGACCCCTTACGGAAAAATAGCGTGGTAGTTGTGCATTTCATCACATTCGGGGCCGTGGCGCACCATCCGGGGTGTCCGGTTTGTCGACTTTGCCGCGAGTCCGAGGGGGTTGAGTGTGACTCGGAGTACAACTTAACCGCCTGCGCGTGCGCTCGGGTGTCGGGTCGCCGGTGTGAGGCCGCTCGCACCGCACGCCGCCGCGGCCGTTTTCGTCACCTGATCAGCGTAGAAGGGTTCGCGGGGGCCGAGCAGGTACTAAACTCGTGCGACATATGAGCACTTCAGAAACTGATCAGGATGCCGCCGTGACGTCTGACGAGACGAGTTCGCCCCTTTCGGAGTCCGCTTCCGTCCCAGCCGGCGACGACATCACCTTTGCCGATCTCGGAATCGACGAGCGGGTCCTGAAGGCCCTCCGCGATGTCGGCTACGAAAGCCCGTCGCCCATCCAGGCGGCCACCATCCCGCCGCTGATGGCAGGCAACGACGTCGTCGGCCTCGCGCAGACCGGTACCGGCAAGACCGCCGCGTTCGCGGTGCCGATTCTGTCCCGTCTCGACGTCTCGCGTCGGACGCCGCAGGCATTGGTGCTGGCCCCGACGCGCGAGCTCGCGCTGCAGGTCGCCGAGGCGTTCGGTAAGTACGCCACCCACATCCCCGGTCTGCATATTCTGCCGATCTACGGCGGTCAGGCGTACGGCATCCAGCTCTCGGGTCTGCGTAAGGGCGCGCAGATCATCGTCGGCACTCCCGGTCGAGTCATCGACCATCTCGAGAAGGGCACGCTCGACCTGTCCGGGCTCGAGTACCTCGTGCTCGACGAGGCCGACGAGATGCTCAAGATGGGCTTCCAGGAAGACGTCGAGCGCATTCTCTCCGATACCCCGGAGTACAAGCAGGTGGCGTTGTTCTCGGCCACGATGCCTGCCGCGATCCGCAAGATCTCCAAGCAGTACCTGCACGACCCGGTGGAGATCACCGTCAAGACCAAGACCTCGACGGCACCGAACATCACCCAGCGGTACGTCCAGGTGGCCCATCAGCGCAAGCTCGAGGCACTGACTCGAATCTTCGAGGTCGAAGAGTTCGAGGCCATGATCATGTTCGTGCGCACCAAGCAGGCCACCGAGGAACTCGCCGAAAAGCTGCGCGCACGGGGCTTCTCGGCCGCTGCGATCAACGGCGACATCGTGCAGGCCCAGCGTGAGCGCACCATCGGGCAGCTCAAGAACGGCCAGATCGACATCCTGGTGGCCACCGACGTCGCGGCCCGCGGTCTCGACGTCGACCGCATCTCGCATGTCATCAACTACGACATCCCGCACGACACCGAGTCCTACGTGCACCGCATCGGTCGTACCGGTCGCGCCGGTCGCGCCGGTCAGGCTCTGCTGTTCGTCGCACCGCGCGAGCGGCACCTGCTCAAGGCCATCGAACGTGCGACGCGTCAGCCGATCACCGAGATGCAGCTCCCGAGCGTCGACGACGTCAACGCGCAGCGCGTGACGAAGTTCAAGGACTCCATCACCGAGAGCCTGGGCAACGAGAATCTGGCGCTGTTCCGTCGTCTCATCGAGGACTACGAGCGTGAGCACGACGTGCCCTTGGTCGACATCGCAGCCGCTCTGGCCATCCAGTCCCGCGACGGCGAAGCGTTCTTGCTCAAGCCCGAGCCGCCGGCCCCGCCGCGGGCACCGCGCGAGCCTCGCGAACCGAGACCACCGCGCACGTTCGACGAGGACGCGGCCAGTTCGCACCACCGCAAGACGGGCCAGGAGATGGCGACTTACCGCATCAGCGTCGGCAAGCGGCATCACGTCGCTCCGGGTGCCATTGTCGGTGCCATCGCCAACGAGGGCGGTCTGCGTCGAAGCGACTTCGGGCACATCAGCATTCGTCCCGATCACTCGTTGGTGGAGTTGCCTGCCGACCTCGCCGACGAGACGGTCGAGGCGTTGCGCCGCACCCGCATCAGTGGCGTGTTGATTCAACTGCAACCCGATTCCGGCCCTCCCGGACGCAGCGGCGGTCCACGCGGCGGCGGAAAGTTCAAGGGAAAGCGCTGACGCACGTGCGCGGCAATTCGTAGTCCACTACGAGTCTCCGCGCACGACCTCGGGGTCGAGCGTTTGACGGTCGAGGCCGCGGGTATCCACCCGCCCATGACCCACGTCACTCTCCGTGTCAACGGCACCGATCGCGAGTTCGACTGCGACACGCGAACCACCCTGCTCGACGCCCTTCGGGAAAACCTCGACCTGATCGGTGCCAAGAAGGGGTGTGACCACGGGCAGTGCGGAGCGTGCACGGTGTTGGTCGAGGGGCGGCGTATCAACAGCTGCCTGACGTTCGCGGTTGCGCAACAGGATCGCGACATCACCACGGTCGAGGGACTGTCCGACGGCGACACGCTGCATCCCGTGCAGCAGGCCTTCGTCGACCGTGACGCGTTCCAGTGCGGGTACTGCACTTCCGGGCAGATCTGTTCGGCGGTGGCGGTGATCGAAGAGGCCAAGCAGGGTTGGCCGAGCGCGGTCACCGAGGACATCGAGGCCGCCGATGTCGAACTCGATTCCGACGAAGTACGAGAACGGATGAGCGGCAACCTCTGTCGTTGTGGTGCCTACTGCAATATCGTCTCGGCAGTACGGGACGCATCGTGAAGACCTTCGAGTACGACGCAGCCACCGCAGTCGACGACGCCGTGGCCCGCCTCGCCGAGAACGAGAACGCGATGCTGCTCGGCGGGGGAACCAACCTCGTCGACCTGATGAAGCTCGGTGTCGTGGGCCCGACGACGCTGATCGACGTGACGCGTCTTCCGCTGCACGACATCGACGTGTCGGACGACGGCTCGCTTCGTGTCGGTTCCGGCGTGACCAACAGCGATCTCGCGGTGCACCCGGTGGTGCGTCAGCGTTATCCGGTGCTCTCGCGGGCGGTGCTCTCCGGAGCCTCGGGCCAGTTACGCAACATGGCCACCACCGGCGGAAACCTGTTCCAGCGCACCCGGTGCGTCTACTTCATGGATTCATCGAAGCCGTGCAACAAACGCGAACCCGGTTCGGGCTGCCCGGCCCGGACGGGTGAGCACAGGAATCTCGCGATCCTCGGGGCTTCGGAGGCGTGCGTGGCGACGCATCCGTCGGACATGGCGGTTGCGCTGTCGGCTCTCGATGCGCGTGTCGTCGTGCGCGGAGTCGACGGTGAGCGTGTCGTGCCGATCGACGACTTCTACCGACTTCCCGGCGACGATCCGGAACGTGACAACACGGTCGCGCGGGACGAAATCGTCACGGCCGTGGAAATACCGGAATTGGCGGACGGCACCGTCTCCACGTACCGCAAGGTGCGGGATCGGCAGTCCTACGCGTTTGCGGTCGCATCCGTGGCCGCCGTACTCGATGTCGAGGACGGGATCGTGCGTGGGGTGTCGATCGCGCTGGGCGGTGTGGCGCACAAGCCGTGGCGGGCTCGCACGGCCGAGCACGCGCTGCTCGGCGCGGCCGCCGACGAGGCGTCGTTCCGGCGGGCGATCGCATTGGAACTCGACGCGGCAGAGCCGTTGCGCGACAACGCGTTCAAGATTCCGCTGGTGACCAACCTCGTCGCCCGCACCCTGGTGGAACTCACAGATTCGGGGGATCGGTCATGACCGCATCGATCGGGCAACCGATTCAGCGCACCGAATCGATAGCGAAGGTGACCGGCCGGGCTCGGTACGCCGCCGAGCAGCCGCCGGCCGTCGGGCAGTTGTATGCCTGGTACGTGCCCGCGACAGTCCCTGCAGGCACGGTCGAGCACGTCGAACTCGCTACCGACCCCGCGGTGCACGCCGTCCTGTGGCACGGCAACGCCGAGAAGCTCGGCGAGGTCGAGGACGCCGAATTGCATGTGCTGCAGTCGAACACCGTCGCGTACCGCGGCCAGATCGTTGCCGTCGTCGTGGCCGAGACCCTGCAGGCCGCGCGGGCCGCCGCTGCCCAGGTGCAGGTGCAGTACGCCGACGTCCGCTCTCCCGACAACACATTGACGGCGGAGCACAGCACGCTCTACGCGCCCGAGTCCGTCAATGCGGGGTTCCCCACCGACGTGACCGTCGGCGATCCCGACGCTGCGCTGGCATCGGCCGAGCACCTCGTCGACAATTGGTACTCCACCGCGCCGATGCACAACAGTCCGATGGAGCCGCATGCCACCACGGCGCAGTGGTCCGACGGCGTTCTGACGCTGTGGGATTCGACGCAGGCACCGTCCGGTGTTCAGGGCGACCTCGCCACGGCGTTCGACCTCGAGCCCGAGAACGTTCGCGTGATCGCGGAGAACGTCGGCGGCGGATTCGGAGCCAAGGGCAGTACTCGGCCCAATGCGATCCTCGCGGCGATGGCTGCACGGGCCACCGGCAGGACAGTGAAGCTGGTCCTGCCGAGGCAGGCCCTGTTCGATGTCGTCGGCTATCGCACCCCGACGCTCAATCACGTTCGTCTGGGCGCTGATTCGACCGGAACTCTGCAGGCGATCGCACACGATTCGTTCCAGCAGACCAGCACGATCTTCGAGTTCTGTGAGCAGACCTCGGAATCGACTCGGCACATCTACGCGGCTCCGAACCGTCGCACCACCCACCGGCTCGCACAGCTGGACGTCGGAACCCCGCGGTGGATGCGGGCACCCGGCGAAGCGCCGGGCATGTTCGCCGTCGAGACGGCCATCGACGAATTGGCCGTGGCCACCGGTATCGATCCGATCGATCTGCGGATTCGCAACGAGCCGGACGTCGATCCGGCCAGTGGTAACCCGTTCAGCTCACGCAGCGTGGTGCAATGCCTCCGCGAGGGAGCCGAGAAGTTCGGCTGGGACCGCCGCAATTCCGCGCCCGGTCAGCGTCGAGAAGGCAACACTCTGGTCGGCATGGGGGTCGCGACGGCCAGCTACCCGGTGCTGATCTCACCGAGTACCGCGTCGGCGCGCGTGGAGCAGGACGGCACGATCACGGTCTCCGTCGCCGCGTCGGACATCGGAACCGGCGCGCGCACCGTGCTGCGCCAGATCGCGGCCGATGCGCTCGGGGTGGACGCGGACACCGTCACCCTCGAACTCGGCGACAGCGCACTGCCGAAAGCGCCTGGAGCAGGCGGCTCCTCGGGCACCTCGTCGTGGGGCTGGGCCGTCACCAAGGCATGCCACGCGCTGAAGGCTCAGGGTTCGTACGAGCCGGGGAACTCGGCCGAGGCCGACACCACCGACGACGTCGAGGGTCAGAAGGAGCTGGCGCGCATGGCTTTCGGTGCCCAGTTCGCCGAGGTGGCGGTCGACATCGACACCGGTGAAGTGCGGGTACGAAGGATGCTCGGCGTCTTCGGTATCGGCGCGGTGATGAATCCGCGGCTGGCCAGGTCTCAGCTCATCGGCGGCATGACGTTCGGACTCGGCATGGCGCTGATGGAGAACGGCATCACCGATCGCGAGTTCGGTGGATTCGCCAATCATGATTTCGCGGAGTACCACATCCCGGCGTGTGCGGACGTCACCGATCTCGAGGCCGTATGGGTCGAGGAAGTCGACACAGAACTGGTGCCCATGGGCGGCAAGGGAATCGGTGAGATCGGTGCAGTCGGATCCTCGGCGGCCATCGGCAATGCCGTCTACAACGCCACCGGCGTCCGAGTCCGTGACCTCCCGATCACCCTGGACAAGGTGCTACCGCACCTCTAGAACGGGCGCAGCCCCTCTACGCCAGTATCCGCTGCAGGAATTGACGGGTCCGGGGCTCGGTCGGGTTCACCAGCACCTGTTCCGGTGTGCCTCGTTCCAGGACGACGCCGTTCTCGATGAACAGCACCTGATCGGCGACCTGCTGGGCGAAGCGGATTTCGTGGGTGACGATCACCATCGTCCAGCCCTGTGCGGCAAGGCCTTTGATGACGGCAAGAACTTCGCCGACGAGCTCGGGATCGAGTGCCGAGGTGGGCTCGTCGAACAGCATCAACTTGGGGCGAAGTGCGAGAGCTCTCGCAATTCCGACGCGTTGTTGCTGGCCGCCGGAAAGCTGGAACGGGTACTGGTCGGACTTGGCGTCGAGTCCGATCTGATCGAGGATTGCGTGCGCGTCCCGAATGGCGTCGTCCTTGGCGCGCTTCTGCACGATCACCGGTCCCTCGATGATGTTCTGCAGCACCGTCTTGTGCGGAAACAGGTTGTGGCTCTGGAACACCATGCCGCTCTGGGCGCGGAAATGTCGGAGCTGCGCCGCGCTGACGGAGTCTGCGAAATCCACCGATACGTCCCCGATACGGATGATGCCTGCGTCGGCCTGATCGAGTGCGTTCAGTGTGCGCAGCACCGTGGTCTTACCGGATCCGGACGGTCCGATGATGACGGTGACGGTGCCGGAGGGCACGGTGAACGAGATGTCCTTCAACACTTCGAGTGGTCCGAACGATTTCTTCAGTGCGGATACTTCCAGCAGGTCTGTCATTTGGCCACGTACCTGTCGAGTCGGACTTCGAGTTTGCCTTGGAAGAACGAGAGAACGATGCAGATCACCCAGTAGTAGAGCGCTGCAACTGTGTAGAGGGTGAAGAAGTCGAATGTCGGGGCCGCCGCGAGTTGCGCGACGCGCAGCAGCTCGGTCACCAGGATGGTCGACGCGAGCGAGGTGTCCTTGACCAACGAGATCAGCGTGTTCGACAACGGTGGTACCGCGGTGCGCAGTGCCTGTGGAAGCACGATGCGCTGCAACGTCGTTCGGTATCCCATCCCGATGGTCTGCGCGGCCTCCCACTGGCCCTTGGGAACGCTCAGGATCGCGGCACGGATCACCTCGGCCGCGTAGCCACCGACATTCAGCGAGAACGCGACCACCGCGGCCGGGAACGGCGAGATCACGATGCCGAATTGCGGGAGCCCGTAGAAGATGATGAACAGCTGCAGCAGCAGGGGAGTACCGCGGATGATCGAGACGTAGAACCGGGCGACCGCAGCGAGCGGCGTGATCGACGAGATGCGAGCGAGCGCAACCGCGAGAGCGATCACGAGTCCGATCACGAAGCTGATGGCGGTCAGCGGAATCGTCATGGTCACCGTGGCTTTGAGCATCGGCCACAGGTTGTCGAGAACCAGCTGTGTCTTCGAGGGCGCAGTCGAACCCTCGTCGTCGCTCACCGGGACCACGGTGTCGGCCGTCGGTGCGGCGACGTCGCTGCCGAAGTACTTGTTCGAGATCTCGGCGATGGTGCCGTTCTCGCGGAGTGTGTCGATGGCGGCGTCGACCTCGTCCATCAGCCCACTGTCCTTGCGAGCCACGAAGGATTGCAGGGTCGTGTCTCCGGTCTCGCCTGCGATCTTGACTCCGGTGTCGCCGGTCTGCTGCAGGTACTCGGCGATCGCGAGGGAGTCGTTGACGGTGGCGTCGACGCGGCCGTCCTTGACGAGCGTGACGGCCTGGACGAATCCCTCGACGGCTTCGACGTTCGCGCCCGCGTCCGCCGCGACCTCTGCCCAGTTGCTCGTCGAGGATTGGGCGGTGGTCTTGCCGGCCAGGTCGGCGAGAGAGGTGATGGTGGACTCGTCTGCGGCGGTGAGGATCTGGCCTTCCGACACCGTGTAGGGCGTCGACAGGTCGTAGGCCGACTGGCGCGCAGGGGTGATCGAGACCTGGTTGGCGATGAGGTCGAAGCGTTGGGATTGCAGTCCGGCGAAGATCGAATCGAACGGGGTCTGCACGAAGTCGACGCGTACGCCCAACTCGGCACCGACGGCGTTGATGACGTCGATGTCGTAACCGGTGAGTTGTCCGTCGCCGCCCTGATAGCTGAACGGGCTGTAGGTGCCCTCGGTGCCGACGACCAGTACGCCCTCGTCCTTCACCCGGTCCAGCAGCGACTGTGAGGACGAACTGCAGCCGGACAGCCCCAGGATGCCGATAAGGATCGCGACCAGAGCAAGAATCGATCTGCGCACCATCTGCGCCCGCTTTCGCCGTATGTACGAGTGGAGAAAAACCTACCCGTCGATCTCCAGTTCCGCTGACACCACGACGGTGTTGTTCATCGGCAGGGCTGCCACCCCGAGTGCGGTGCGGGCATGGGCACCGATCTCCGGACCGAAGATTGCGAGCACGAGATCCGAGAAGCCGTTGACGACCGTGGTGGTCTGAGTGAAGCCGTGGTCGGCGTTGACCGATCCGGTGACGGTCAGCCACGCGCTGATTCGATCGAGATCTCCGACGGCACGGGCGACGCTACCGAGGAGCGCCAGTGCGGTGTCGCGGGCGGCGTCGGTTGCGGCGTCGAGATTCACCTGTGACGGCACAGCGCCGAACGGGCCGGCCAGAGTTCCGTCCGGTGCCAACGGAGAATGCCCGGACGCGAAGACCCGGTTGCCGCGCACGCGCACCCATTCGAACGAGAACTCGAAACCGGGCGGGGCGGTCGGTTCACCGGGCAAGGTGAAGCCCAGTTCGGTGATGCGACGTTCGATCTCCATGGAGGAAAACTCTGTCAGACCGGGATGCCGTTGATGGTGCGAACGGTCCAGCGAGAACCGTCGTGTTCGAGGGTGGAGACGCCCGCGTTGAGGATGCGCGGCGAGTGCCGCCGCCGAATCGCGTCGAAGATCGCCCGGATGACGCCGCCGTGCGCCACGGCGATCACCGCGGAGTCCGGGTAACGCGCGGCGATGTCGTCGACGGCGCGCACGCCTCGGACGATCAGATTCGAGCGGGGCTCCAAGCCGGGGTACATGCCGTTCGGCCAGTGCGAATACGCATCCCAGTCGGTGAATCCTTCGGCCTCGCCGAAGTGTCGTTCGGCCAGATCGGGGAACTCGGCGGTGCGCGTCAGGCCGAGGTGCGCACCGATGATGTCGGCGGTCTCGGCTGCTCGGATCAACGGTGAACTGACCAGGTGGTCCCACTGGCGGTACTCGAGTTCGTAGCCGGCCTCGCGGGCCTGAGCACGGCCGGTGTCGTTGAGAGGAATGTCCGACGAGCCCTGCAGACGCCCGTGCAGATTCCAGTTCGTTTCACCGTGCCGAACCAGTGCCAGAAGAGTCATAGTGAGCGGAGAATATCCCAGAGTTACCAGGGAGTACGGTCGATACGAAGATACGTGAACGAGCTTGGAGGATTGTCGATGAATCTTGCCCTGACAGAAGAAGAGGCCGCGTTCCGTGACGAGATGCGGACGTTCTTCACCACGAAGGTCCCCGCCGAGATTCGCGAGAAGAGCGCGACGGGTCAGGAGTTGAGCAAGGACGAGGTGGTGACGACCATGCGAATCCTCAACGAGAACGGCTTGGCGGTCCCACATTGGCCCGCCGAGTTCGGTGGCCGCGACTGGACCGCTGTGCAGCGCCACATCTGGCTCGACGAAATGCAGCTGGCGTCGGTGCCGGAGCCGCTGGCGTTCAACGCCTCGATGGTCGGCCCGGTCATCGCGACGTTCGGCTCTCAGGAGCTCAAGGAGAAGTTCCTGCCCAAGACGGCGAATCTCGACATCTGGTGGTGCCAGGGCTTCTCCGAGCCCGAGGCCGGATCGGACCTGGCGTCGTTGCGCACCACCGCCATCCGCGACGGTGACGACTACATCGTCAACGGACAGAAGACGTGGACCACGCTCGGCCAGTACGCCGACTGGATCTTCGCGCTCGTGCGCACCAACCCGGACGCGCCGAAGAAGCAGGCCGGAATTTCGTTCCTGCTCATCGATCTGAACACTCCCGGCATCGAGATGCGCCCCATCAAGCTGATCGACGGCAGTGTCGAGGTCAACGAGGTCTTCTTCGACAACGTCCGCGTTCCGGCCGAGAACCTCGTCGGCGAGGAGAACCAGGGTTGGAGCTACGCCAAGTTCCTGCTCGGTAACGAGCGCACCGGCGTCGCCCGCGCCGGACACACCAAAGTGCATCTGGGACAGGCGAAGAAGCACGCCGCGCAGACCAAGGTCGGCAGCGGCACGCTGCTCGAGGACCCACTGTTCGCGGCCAAGATGGCCGAGGTCGAGAACGAACTGCTCGCCCTCGAGCTGACTCAGCTGCGCCTGGTGTCCAGCTCGGACGACGGCAAGCCGAATCCGGCGTCGTCGATCCTCAAGCTGAGGGGATCGGAATTGCAGCAGACCACGACCGAGTTGCTGATGGACGTTGCCGGGCCGGACTCACTGCCCTACGAGGCGGGCGAGGACATCGAGAGCGAAGGCTGGGCGCAGCGCTCGGTACCGGGGTATCTCAACTTCCGCAAGGTGTCGATCTACGGCGGCTCGAACGAGGTTCAGCGCACCATCATCGCCTCGGCGATTCTCGGACTGTAAGGGAGCATCTGAAGACATGGATTTCGAACTCAACGAAGAGCAGAAGCTGCTGCGCGACACCACTCGTGAGGTGCTCACGCGGGCGTACGACACCGAGAAGCGCAACAAGATCGTTGCCGGTGAGCTGGGCTGGAGCACCGACGTCTGGAAGCAGTTGGCCGAGGTCGGCCTGCTGGGTCTGACGTTCAGCGAAGAGGACGGCGGCATGGACGCCGGTCCCGTGGAGATCATGGCAGTGATGACCGAGGTCGGACGACGGCTCGCGCCGGAGCCGATTCTCGACGCCGTGCTCGTCCCCGGAGGGTTGATCTCCGAACTCGGCAGCGCCGATCAGCGCGCGCGGCTCCTGCCGCCCGTCGCCGAGGGGTCGTCGATGTTGGCGTTCGCGCACAACGAATCCGGCAGCCGCTGGCCCAACATCGAGGTCGCGACCACCGCCACCGAGGACGGTGGATCGTGGTCGATCAACGGCGTCAAGAACCCGGTTCCGCACGGCGGTAGTGCAGACGTGATCGTGGTCAGTGCCGCGCTGCCCACCGGTGGAACAGGACTGTTCGTCGTCGACGCCGACGCGACCGGTCTCACACGCAAGTCCTACGCCACCCATGACGGTCAGCGCGCCGCGCAGATCGAATTCGTCGACGTCGCAGCCGAACCGCTCGGCACCGCCGAGAACGCAGCTGCAGCGATCACCGGTGCCGAGGTGCGTGCCCAGGCCGCGTTGTGCGCCGAGGCGATCGGTGCCATGGAGGAGGCGCTGCGGCTGACCACCGACTACCTGAAGGCGCGCAAGCAGTTCGGGGTTCCGCTGGCCAAGTTCCAGGCGCTCACCTTCCGTGCGGCGGACATGTACGTGCTGCTCGAACTCGCCCGCAGCATGAGCCTGTACGCCACGATGTCGTTGGCCGACGGCAACGTCGACCCGACGATCGCCTCGCGCGCGAAGCTGCAGATCTCACGGTCCGGTCGCAAGATCGGCCAGGAGGCGATTCAGTTGCACGGCGGAATCGGCGTCACGGCCGAATATCCGGTCGGGCACTACACCAGTCGGCTGGTGGCCATCGAGCACACCCTCGGCGGCGCCGACGAGCACCTGCGCATCCTGGCGTCGAAGGTCGCCGATCACGATCTGATCGGGATCTGACGCTCGTCAGAAGACTCCTCGGGCCCGGCCACCGTCGACAGGTGGCCGGGCCCGAGGTCGTTGTGCGAGGTGTCAGCTGCCCGAATCCGCTTCGGCGACAAGGTCGGCCACAGCAGCGGGGTTGGAAACCAGGATCGCGTGCGAACCCGGCACCTCGGTCACCTGGGCACCGGCGCGCTGCGCCATGAACCGCTCGGCCGATGCCGGGATGATCTGATCCTGCTGGGGGATCAACGCCCACGACGGCGTGTGTGCCCAGGACGGCGGACCGCTCGGCTCGAGCAGTGCTCCGGCGGCGATGGTCTTCTGATGCGCAGCCATGCGCGCGGCTTGCTCCTCGGTGACGTCAGGGGCGAAGAACGGCCGGAACAGGGCGGGTGTGATGTACGAGTCGACGTTCTTACCGATCAGGTTGGAGGAGTCGTCGACGATCGACAGGCCGATCACCGGCGGCACCAGCGCGGTCACCGGGAATCGGATGGGGTCGAGTTCCAGGGCGACGGGTTCGCCTTCGACCGGCATGAAGGCCGCGACGTAGACCAATGCTTCGACGTTGTCGGCGTGCACGTTACTGATCACCGTGCCGCCGTAGGAGTGGCCCACCAGGATCACCGGACCGTCGATACTCTCGACCACATCGGTGACCGAGGCCGCGTCGACGGCCGGTCCGCGCAGTGAGTTGTCCGCAGTCACCACGGAGTAACCGCGGCCGCGTAGGTTCTCGGCGACGCCGTCCCAGCTGGTGTTGTCCGCGAAGGCTCCGTGCACCAGCACCACGGTCGGCAGCTCCTGCGCGGCGGCGGGCGCGACGCCGATGCCGACCATCGACCCCACTGTCACTCCGGCAGTTGCGAGAAGGGTGGTCAGCTTCGGTTTCGTCATGCTCTCAACCTGTCACACGCCGGATGTTCGTGCGGTGTTCACCACGTAGATCCGACCAGCTTTTTCTCAGTGAACGCTCGTATGCTTGGCTTGCAGCAGTGGCGTTCGCCCGGCCGGGTGAACGTGAAACGGTAGGTCCGATCGTGAGCGAGAGTTCGATGAAGTCTCGGATGGCCGAGTACCCACGTCCCCATCACTGCTTGCTGCATGTGAGCGACACGCATCTCGTCGACGGCGGAGGTCGGTTGTACGGCGGCGTGGACAGTCAATTGCGGCTCGAGCAGGTGATGACCGACGTACGCAACTCCGGTGTGCGGCCCGACGCATTGGTGTTCACGGGGGATCTGACCGACAAGGGTGAGCCGGGCGCGTACGAGAAGCTGCGGGCGTTGGTCGAGCCGGTGGCCGAGGAACTCGGCGCACAGATCGTCTGGGCGATGGGCAATCATGACGACCGGGCGACGTTCCGTCAGAAGCTTCTCGACGCAGAGCCGAGTGGCCAGTCCATCGATCGCGTGCACGACGTCGATGGCCTCCGTGTCGTCACGCTCGACACGACGGTCCCGGGAAGGCACCACGGCGAGCTCGGCGACGAGCAATTGGCCTGGCTGGCCGACACACTCGCGACGCCCGCCGAGTTCGGCACGATCCTGGCGATGCATCATCCGCCGGTGCCGACGGTGCTCGATCTCGCAGTGCTGGTGGAGCTGATCGATCAGCCGCGGCTCGCGGACGTGCTACGCGGAACCGATGTGCGGTCCATTCTTGCTGGGCACCTGCACTATTCGACGACGGCAACCTTCGCGGGTATACCCGTCTCGGTGGCGTCGGCCACGTGCTACACCCAGGATCTCAATGTGCCCGCGGGCGGATTACGCGGACGCGACGGTGCCCAGGGATACAATCTCGTCCACGTCTACGAAAACACCGTAGTCCATTCGGTGGTGCCCACAGGGTCGTACGACACTGTGGGAGAACCGGTCTCGGCGGAGGAGACCGCACGCAGGCTGAGTGCAGCGGGGGTCACCATCGCAGACAGTGCCCGCCGAAAGACGTTCAGCGACGCCTAGCGCTGTTCGCGTTCCCACGGCGCGACGATGGGGAAGTACTTGTCCAGGAACTGAGTCACGGTCCTGGTGCGCAGGTCCAGGTCGACTTCCGGGAAGCTGCCGTCGTTGAGGCAGAAGAAGTCGACCGATCGCTTGGGGAGCAGCTTCTCCATCAAGTCGAGACCTGCCACGGACGTGGTGTCGATGTACCGAACCTTCGCGTCCTTCTGCACCACCGCGCGCCCGCTCATCAACGCGTAGTAGTGGTACAGCGAGTTCGTCACCGAGATGTTGGTACTCGCTCGGAATGCGCTCGCCGCAGTCGAGGCGAACTCGTCCGGAAACTCGTTTTCCATCTGCTGCATCACGCTGCGGCGCAACGGAGTTGCTGCATGTTCGAGATGCCGGGTTGTGGTCATCCCGAATCGGTCCTGCAGGATCCGACGGTTCACCCGCGCCGCGTTCTCGAAGCCGCTGCGGTCGGCGTCGCTGTAGCCCAACCCGATTCGCGTTGTCGCTTCGATGAACATACTGATTCCGCCGGGGGAGAAGAACATCGACGGGCTGACCGGTCGGCCGAAGAACATGTCGTCGTTCGAGTACAGGAAGTGCTCGGACAATCCGGGGATGTGGTGCAGCTGGCTTTCGACGGCCTGCGAATTGTGGGTCGGCAGAACGGAGGTGTCGACGAAGAAGGCCTCGCTCGGCACAAAGGTCACCTTGGGGTGGTCGGCGAGCCACGCCGGCCTCGCCGAGTCGGTGGCCACGAAGATGCGCCTGATCCACGGTGCGTACATGTGAATCGACCGCAGCGCGTACTTCAGTTCGTCGATCTGCCGGTATCGGGCAGCCGAATCGTCGCCCTCACCGACGACGTAGTTCGCCATCCGCCGCGCACGCTGAGCCTGGAACTCTGCCGACGAGCCGTCGACCCAGGAGAACACGATGTCGATGTCGAAATTGATGTCCGACGCGTGGTCGGCGAACATGTTCTCGATGGTCGGCCAGGTTCGTCCGAAGCGTTCGACCGTGCCGCGGACGGCCTCGTCGGGCCGGATGTTGCGTCGGGTCAGCGAGTTCTCGATCGGCAGCACGATCTCGGCCGGGGAGAACGACCACAGCTCGATCTGCACCGCCGTCGACGCGCCGTAGTACAAGCCGCTGAACGGCTCGACGCGCGGTCGGTACAGGCGCACGATCCGTGCGTTCGCGGACGGCGAGAGTGTGCCGTCGGCGACCAGTACTGCTTTCCCGCGGGCGTCGACGGTCTTCGAGTAGAACGGCTCGGCGCGGCAGGCGTGTACCAGTGCGGTGGTGAGCGCGTCTCGGGCAGCCAACTCGATGGCAATGACCGGGCGTTCGTCGTTGCCGCGAACGAGTAGGTACTTGATTCGCGCGGAGTCGAGCACGGCGCGGACGAACAGTAGATCCTCGACCATCGCCTGGTGTGGGGTGGTGGAGGTGATCGTCAGGGCGTAGCGGCCGTCGTGGCTGACCACGTCGGATCGTTCGCTCAGGCGTGCTGCGGATGCTGCTGATTCTCTGGTGACGGCATCGTTGGTCTCGTGCTCCGGTGGAACGAGGTAGATATCGTGCGGGGCAGAAGACGAGGTGATGGCGTTCCTTCCGGAGTGAACTCGCTGGCCGAGGAAACCCGGTGCAGAATCAGTCTAGTGCAGGTCCGCGGCTTTCCTGACGCGCTGCGGTAGAACCCGGCTCGCCGCGACCGAGCCCACCGCGACTCCGGCAGCGTCGGCCAGAGCGTCGGCGACCGATCCGGAGCGCCCCAGAGGCAGGTTCGCCTGCAGGACCTCCGAGATCGCCGCGAATGCCAGTACCCACAGCGCGGTCCTGACCCAGTCGATTCCGGCCAGTCGCGACGTATACGCCAGGGCCGCGAACAGTACGAAGTGGATGATCTTGTCGCTGTGCTGAAATCCCGAGGGCACCCCGGACGCGGGGGTGAACAGTACGATCAGCGCAACCACGAACGTGACCGCCAGGGGAATTCGATACGTCGACGGTGAGAACACCGCCCGAGTTTAGCGGCGCTGCAGCACCACGACCGTGTCGATGCGTTCGTCACCGTCGGGCGTGATGCGGGTGCGATGTTCGGCGTGGATCACCTCGAACCCGTCGCCGGCCGCAGCGACGACCGGTTCCGGAGCGAACAGTCGGTGCTTGGCCGGGTGCTGCGAGGCGTGACTGTCGCTGGGGCTGTGGCCGACGATCAGCAGTCGTCCCTTCGGTGCGACCGCGGCGGCGAAC
The DNA here is from genome assembly GCF_040636045.1 of Rhodococcus sp. NPDC006774. Classification (NCBI taxonomy): domain Bacteria; kingdom Bacillati; phylum Actinomycetota; class Actinomycetes; order Mycobacteriales; family Nocardiaceae; genus Rhodococcus; species Rhodococcus sp. NPDC006774. The sequence continues at coordinate 64,364 of NZ_JBEYIW010000016.1, forward strand.
CTGCGGGTGGTCAGTTCGAGTTCGTCCGGTGGCACCTGGAGGAAGTGCACCGACACCAGATCGAACGCCGTTGCCGGCGGAGTCCAGTCCAGAACGTCCTCCTGTTGCCAGGTCACCGCGAGTGTCCGCGGCTCGAGTGCTTGTTGTGCTGCGCGAGCGCGGCCGAGGGCGACGTCGGAGATGTCGACACCGGTCACGTTCCAGCCTCGACCGGCCAACCACAGTGAGTCGGCACCTTCCCCGCAGCCGATGTCCAGGGCGCGTCCCGGAGTCAGCGCGGACGCTTCCTGTACCAACACGGCGTTGGGATTTCCGCTCCAGATGGTGGTGCGCTGGTTGTAGAGGTCGTCCCAGAATGCTTCGTCGAAGGCACCGTTCTCGAAATCCGGCTCTGCGTGGGTCCGGTCGGCGGGATGGGTGTGAGCATGTGTGTGGTCGGCCATGGTTCGAGACTGCCCGCTGCCGGCCGTTGACGCAAACCTATTTGCCGTATCGGCAAAATTGCTGTGGGTAGAGTGATGCGGCATGACCGAACCGGAACGTGAAGTGCTGACGTGGGCGACGTTCGGAGACGCGTCGCGCGACCTGACCGAGAAGATCGTCGACGACGGGTTCGTTCCGGACATCGTCATCGCGATCGCTCGCGGTGGGCTCATCCCCGCGGGTGCGATCTCCTACGCGATGGGCGTCAAGGCTGCCGGCACCCTCAATGTCGAGTTCTACTCCGACATCGAGGAGACCCTGCCCGATCCTGTTGTCCTCGAACCTCTTCTGGACACCGACGCAATCGTCGGCAAGAAGCTGCTCGTCGTCGACGACGTGGCCGACTCCGGCCGCACGCTGGCTCTGGTCATCGACCTACTGAAGGCTCATACCGCCGACGTGCGGTCGGCAGTCATCTACACCAAGCCGAGAACCATTGTGCAGCCGGATTATTCGTGGCGCGAGACCGACAAGTGGATCAACTTTCCATGGTCCACGCTGCCGGTCATCACCTGAGCTGCCGGTCTGGGCGACTGCGCCGTCGGGCCGGGGTGGTCGACGTGATCGATCGTGTCGGCCGGAGTTCGAAAGATCATCGGCGCACCGTGTTCGACTGCTACGTGTAGCCCCAGGTGTGGAATCTGGTGGCCGAGCAGTCTGGGCAATACTGCTCGTCGTCACCCATGGTCCAGCCAGGTTCGGGCGCGATCATCGCAGCAACTCGGCGGCCGTCGTAGACGACCAGACCGCACCCGCTGCAGCCTTCGGTGCTGTGCTGGACGCCTTCTGTGCGGCCGGCGCGAGCTACGACCGTTCTGGCCAGAACGGTCACCGTGGCCGGAACGAGAAGGAAGGTCGCTGCGCAGCCTGCCGCTCTCAGCAACTGAGCACGCCTGCTGTGGGAATGATCGGCGTCGACGCTGCCGAATTCAGGTGTCGTGTCACCGTTGAAGCTGCCTCTCGAACTCGCACAGTGCATGCCCGCGGGCATCGCGGTACGACAGATAGTACATACGGTGCGTGGAGGGTGCCGCCTCGGAGCCGCGGCAAACAGCAGTTCTGTGAAGCCCGTCGAGTGGCTCGAAACCGACTCGCTGGGGAAGCGCGGCTTCGGACATTGCAGAGCGTGCCCTCGTAATCCCTACTGCGTCAGGGTTACTGGAAGTTTTCGTTCTCTATGGGTCGTCACCATTCTGTGACTATGAGGCGCGTCACTCGCTGTGGTGCGGTAAATCGCCTGGTCGTGCGTGTCCGGAGATGTTTCTGTCACGTCCGGGTGGGGGTGTCGCCGGCGTGATTCGGGTGTCGAGGGCCTGTCGTGGATGCGTGGGGTGTTGTACCGTCCCGGGCAGATCTTCAGTTATCTTTCAGCAATCATTGTGGTCGATGGAATCACCGAATCGTGTACGGAGACTCGCTCATGGAAACGATGGCACGCGCTACGACTGGTTCGGCGGTGCGGGGACGTGGCGTATCGAGGGCTGTGGCTGGTTGTGTGGTGGTGTCGGCGGCAGTGATGGTGGGTTCGCTTGCGTTCGCGGGCAGTGCGTCGGCGACGCCGACGCCGTTGGCCGACAAGTTCGCGAGCACGGTCACCGATGACGGCTGGACGTTGGATCTCACTGCCAGCAACTTGTCGGTGAACCCGGTTCCGAACGTGGCGACGACGGCGTTCACGCGGGAGGGGTTCGTCTCGGCGAAGGTCACCGGCACCATCACCGGTGCCGGTGGCACGGCGGTGAAAACCGGGTACATCGAACAGGGCCTGCAGATCGGGTGTCAGATCGATGTCTCCTCCGGACTCGGTGTGGGGCTCGGGTTCTCGTTCGGTCCGTCGGTGGGTGTGTCCATCTCGGGGGTTCCCTCGGCGAACCTCGGTGTCAACGCGTCGGTGAACCCGAGTATTCAGGCCACCATCGCGCCGGGAACGATCACCACGATTGCGCTGGGCACGAAGGATCTCGAGGCGTCGAAGGCCTCGATCACGGCGGAGAACGTGCACGTGAAGGTCGATGCGTGCGCGGGCCCGGTCACGGTCCGCTCCTATGCGCAGTTCGCGGTGTCGACGGCGACCTCGGACAACAGTGTGTTCGTGTACTCCGACCCGACTTGGCTCTGACACACAACATCGATTCCAGCCGGCAACGGCTCTACATGCATGCGCAGCGATTTCGATTGTCGACCAACAATTTCCGCACTCACCCTTACCTGAGGAGCATCATGTCTTTCACTCGTACGAAGCGAATCGCAGCCACCACCACAGCAGCCACGCTTGCTGCCGGCGGGGTTCTGCTTGCCAACGCCCCGGCCGCTGCAGCTGTTCCCGTGACGACCGAAGGGCCGCTTCCGGCGTACTACGGCGCGCCGGTGGTGCAGGTTCCCCTCAATCACGCCCTGACCGTCGCGGCCCGTGACAGTGGTATCCCAGCCGCTCTGGCCAACGCGGATATCACGATTCCGGTGCAGGGGTGGGAGAGGGTGATCGACTCCTCGGCCAACGTCCTGGCAATCGCGACCGCTCGGGCTGCGCAGTACCCCAACGGTTGCGCTTCCTACGAGTTCTACCTTCCGCCGAGCGGGAAGTGGGCAGCCGCAGCCGCCTCGTACATCAACTGCCCCTGGTAGAGAACACCTTCTTCCTGTCCACATGCATCTCCTCCCGCTCTCCGACCCAGCGGGTTGCGGGTATCTCGAGTCCCGCGTTTCTGTCTGGAAGAGAAAGGCATTCACTTTCGATGACCACTTCACCGGCCGACCCGATGACCCCACCGACCCGCCGCCACGGTGCAGTAGGCAACGAAACCTCGACGGCGGTGATCGCGACAGTGTTCGGGCTCGGGTTGTTGATTGTGGCGTTCGCGGTGATCGGACGCCTCGCCGGATGGGCTGCCGATCACGGGACGATCCTGGTGTATCTGGCGTTCTTTGTGTGGATGTCGATCGCAGGGCGGGTGTTCTGGTGGGGCACCGACAAATTGGTTGCCACGGTCCGGAAGACGGCGGCCCAGGACCACCGATGAGGCCGGAACCGATATCGAAACCGACTGCGGCATCGAGGAACCCGACGCTGCGTAGGTCGGTGGCGGGAGTCCTCGCTGCCGGGGCATTGTTGACCGGGGCTGCCGGGGTGATCGGTGCCGCGATCGTGCTCACAGCGGGACCCGCCTCGGCGGGACCGGCGGAGGATTGTGCGGCGGTGCGGGCGCGGGATCATCAGATCTACCTGAACTTGATTGCCTCTCTACCGCCGGGCTCTCCGGTCCCACCGGAGTACATCAATCCGTGCCTGACCGCGCCGTCGACGACCACGACTGCTCCGCCGACGAGCACCGCGGGACTGCCGGGCGCGCAAGCACCCGGCGGTGGCCCGAACGTCGGAGCGAACGCTCCGACGAACTTTCCCACCTACAACGGCACCCCCATCGTCCCCGGCCCCGGCCCTGTCCCTGTGCCGGGGGTGGTGCAGACCGTGACACCCGGCGCACCAGCGGCCCCGGGTGGTGAGAGTCCTGCAGGAGTCCCGGCTGCGACGGCGACCAGTGGTGGTGCTCCGTCGTCGCCGCAGCCTGCGGGATCGACTGCACCCACTGCGGTTCCCGATCGGGGGCCGGGACCGATACCCACCGATACCGATTCGAATACCGCACCGGCGCAACCGGTTCCGGACGCTGGATCCCCGACTGTGGGGGTCGGCCAGGGCGACGGGCGTGAGCGCTATCTCGAACTGGTGTTGGTCGGTGCTGCCGCGTTCACTGCCGGCGGGATCGGTGTGCGTGGGCGTCGTTCCCCGTTCGGTGCCCGGACTCCGGAATCGGTACTGTCCCAAGCGGTCGGCACTGTTGCTTCGCCGTTGATGCAGTACGACAAGGGTGGGCAGTCGAAGATCACCGTCCCCGATCCGGGTGGGGGACAGCGCACGTTGTTCTTGATCCACGACCGGTCGTCGTCGCACGAATCGGTGATTCCTGTCGACGTGCCGCCCGGGGGGCGCATGTCGGTCGATCCGGACGGTTCGGTGACCGTCGTCGACGCCGACGGAAACCCGGTGTCGACGGTCGCCGCGCCGTGGGCGTACGACGCCGACGGCACACCGATTCCCACGCACTTCGAGATCCGCGACGGACATCTGGTCCAGGTCGTCGACACTGTGGGCATCGAGAACATTCTGTATCCGATCCTCGCGGACCCGCCGTCCGGCGGTGAGAACATCGCTACCGGCAGAGAGATGACGGCGATACCGTTGTACAACGGGCAGGACGCGATCAGTGGTCAACCCGGCGGTATCGCCGTCGTCGGTGATCCCGACCCCGGATACAGCCCATATCAACCGACCACCGACACCGTCAAGGACGGTACCGACCTCACCGTCGACCAAGGTAACGGCACCACCAACCGCTACACCGGCACCGGCACCGATGCCGGTTTGCCTTACACCACCGAAGCGACCACCGACACCTATCAGCAGATGGCCGCAGACCAAGCCGCCGCTGAGCAGGCCGCTGACGATGCCGCGGCGCGGCTCGAGTCTGCGCAGGCCCCGCCGGTGAGTGAGAGCGGGATCGAGCCCGGCGACCTCGAGGGCCGTGCCAGCGAGGTGGACAACGTCTGGGCCTGGACCTACACCGACCCGGACGGGCTGACCCGCAACTTGCAGGTCACCTACGACGACGACGGTCGACCGTGGCGGGTCTTCGACCATGCCACCGGAAATCTGTACCTCTACGACTGGAGTACCGGCGAGCCGGTCCTGCGTCAGTCGCAGCACCTCGACTCCGGCTCCGTAGTGGATCAGACCCCGGAACTCATGAGCTTGATCGTTCCCCCACTGCGCGGGACACGCGCGATCTCGGGAGCTCTACGCCTCGACGACCTGATCATCTCGGCCAAACCACCCACCCGGCCGAACCTCGGTCCCGGAACATCGACCCGGCCTCGAGACCGGCCCGTACCCGCTCTCGACCCCACCGGCATCCCCATGGACCCGACATCGGGTGATCCCGCCGCCATCACCCCGGCACCGACCGAGACCGACCGGGTCGTCCCCGATCCCGAGGCTCCCGGGGCACCGCGCCGGCCCGGCCTCGACGACTTCGACCCCTACGCTCTCGACCCCACCGACCTCGACGACCCCACCGCACTCGACGACCCCACCGACCTGCCCACCGTCACCGCACCCCCGACCTCGTCCACCCCTGCCGCACCGACATCGCCGCCGGAATCGAGCTACGCCCCGAAACTCGGCGACGGCGAGAGCGCACCGAACTTCATCGACGTCCCCGGTCACGGCACCCTCGACATCGGTGCACTGGCACGCCCCGAGATCGGCGATCCCGACCTCGGGAACTATCCGGACCTCGGCGAACCCCGACTCTGGGCACCCGCAGGCGAAGGTCCCCGCTACACCCCCGACGGTCGACTCAAGGATTACCGGGTGATCCAGGAATTGGCCACCGGGATCGACGGCGACGTCGCGTACACCATCAACGGAGTCAAATTCGACGGCTGGTTCCCCGACGACGGCATCGTCACCGAAATCAAAGGCAACTTCGCGTTCCTCTTCGACTCCGCCGGCAACCCCACCACCTGGGGCGCAGACATCTGGCAGGTCAAATGGCGTGATCAAGCCCAAGCACAAGCCCGAGCCCTCGACACCACGGGCCAGAACATAGAACACATCTGGGTAATGTTGCAGGAGAACACCATCGACCTCGCCGAGAGAGTATTCAGTGCGAACGGTCTAGAAAATATCGACGTATTGTCACTTGCCGACTGGCTCGAAAGGATCCGACGATGATCGATCTGCACGCTCCGACGGTGATCGGCTACTGGCACGATCGCTCGCAGAGCGTCGATCGTCCTCGGAGCGCCGAGGACCTCGCCGCCACGACCCGGGCGTTCCTCGATACCCTAGCCGCGATCGATCCCGCTCTCGTGCCGGAGCTGTTGCTGCTCGGGGAACACCAGAGCGGTCACCCGGCGGATCTGAGTATCGAGGGACTCCGCCGGATCTACCACCGCAGAAAACAAGACGATCCCCCCTCGGGGTCCTACGTCTCCGGCTACTCGGTGCACCTCGTGCACCCCGATCACCGGCAGAGACAGTCGGTGAGCTTCTCGGTCGGAGCGACCGCGGGAACGAACGTCGTCCATGTGACTCTTCCTCGACCGGAGCACGCCGTCGGGGACGCATCCGAACTGCTCACCGCCCGCGTCGGGGATGCGGTACTCAAGGCGATCCTCGACCACTGGAACGCCACTGAAGCTCACTGGGACCTGGAAAAGTATTCCCGACCTCAGCGAGACTTGGTCCTCGGTAAAGCATCGAGCACATCATGGACAGAGCGACGCGAGGCCAGGAAACGATGGGCGAAGGAACTTCAGATCGGGTGGGAAACTCTCATCCCACCGCAGGTGCCTCTCGACCGCACTCTGTTGCCTGCTGTCGCCGACATCGAGACAGTGACCGCCGGTACTTTGGTTCGGCTCGGTGACGCGCCACTCGATGTCGACTTCGAGGACATTCTCGATCTCCGCCGCGCCCTCGGCTACCCGACATGATCCTCCGTCGCTTACTGTTTCGGTTCTCTCCGAATGTGAGCGGTAGCAACAGAATAGACGGACGTGCCGAAGTGGGGTCGGATCTGCGGGGATCGGGCGAGGCCATAAAGCAGTCGTGGACTACAACCGGGACCCCAGCGGTACTGCCGGTGACGCGCTGTTTAGTGCTCTGCGGCTCGATTCCGTGGTTGCTTTGCCCTCCGGTCCGTTCGCCCAAGCCGGAGCGTCGTCGAGAACGGAGCAACGTCGAGGGCGTGTCCACTACCCCAAGCACTACGGTTTCGATTGCGACACCGTCACGAAAAGACCGATCTACGAACGGCTATCGCAGTTCCCGGCCGGAGCGGCCTTCGACCGCTTCGGCTCACCCAACGGCTACTTCCTCGGGGCGGACCACGATATGTTTCCCACTCGGAGTGTTCCGCCGGAGAGTGCGGCCGAGGAGTACTACCGATACATCGTCGGTCAGCCGCTACCGGCGAATCTCGCGGTGCTCATGGGCGAAATTGAGGAGGCATTCGCTGCTCCTGGCGGTGGGACCCAATACATGGTCATCCGCATCGACACAACGACCGGACTCCCGACCCTGCGTCGGAGTACTGACTACGCGGACATCACGAACTACTTCCGGCTGACCATCGAGCAAATGATGGATGCGGACATCATCGAACTGGTCTATCCGCGAGCTACCCCGTGACCTGCGGCCTTGCGCGTATTCGGCGGGCCGCGGGAGATTGGCATCGACAGGTGTCACCACAGTCAGGAGCGAGTATGACCAGGAATCCTCTTCGTGAGGCGGAGGAGAACAATTCCCTTGGTGTGGGGTCGTTGACCGATGACGAGGTGGCTCAGTTCACGGCGGCGGTGGAGTATTTGCGGTCGGTGATTGTTGCCGCGTTCGGGGTGGAGTGGACCGATCCGGTGTTTTCCGGTGACGGGTACGTCGTGACCGAATTTCCACGCAGTGGTGGTGGGTACTTCGACGGGTATCGCGGGGTGCGCAAGACTGCGCGTGGGTATGCGCTGATGTCAGGCGACGAGCGGGGTTACGAGGGTGGGTCGGTGACGTTCGGCCGGTTCGAGGATGCGGTGAAAGGCTACGCAGCTGGGGTGATTCGTTCGTTTCGGATGGAGCGCAGTGGCCTTTACCTGGGCAGTGTGGCGTGGATGTGGAACGGCACGACCGGACCCGGTGTGGTGAGGCAGTCGTTGAATCCGCCGTACGACACGGATTTTCGCTATTTCCTCGAAGATGATCCGAGTGCATGGCTCGAAGGCGACAAGGTGGTTGCGACGTTGTCGCATGGTTTGGGTATGTCGGTTGCGGCGTTCATTGCGGTGATCGTCGCGCATCCGAAGGTGACTGCCGAGGATGCGACGGCATGGCCGAAACCGGTGCGACCCTGACCCTTCGACCGGTATGGCTGGTTCGGCATCGTGAGAAGCACATCCAGTCAGGAGTGAACATGATCAGGAACCCTCTTCGTGAGGCGGAGGAGAACAATTCCCTTGGTGTGGGGTCGTTGACCGATGGCGAGGTGGCTCAGTTCACGGCGGCGGTGGAGTATTTGCGGTCGGTGATTGTTGCTGCGTTCGGGGTGGAGTGGACCGATCCGGTGTTTTCCGGTGACGGGTATGTCGTGACCGAATTTCCACGCAGTCGTGGGTACTTCGCCGGGTATGACGGGGTGCGCAAGACTGCGCGCGGGTATGCGGTGATGTCGGGCGACGAGCGCAACCTCGAGGGTGGGTCGGTGACGTTCGGCCGGTTCGAGGATGCGGTGAAAGGCTACGCAGCGGGGGTGCTCGATTCGTTTCGGACGTGGCGCAGCGGCCGTTACCTGGGCAGCGTGGCGTGGATGTGGAACGGCACGATCGGGCCCGGTGTCGTTGCGCACCTGTTGGGTCGGTCGAATACTCAGTTTCGTTATTTCCTCGAAGATGATCCGAGTGCATGGCTCGAGGGTGACAGGGTGGTTGCGACGTTGTCGCACGGTTTGGGTATGTCGATTGCGGCGTTCATCGCGGTGATCGTCGCGCATCCGAAAGTGACTGCCGAGGATGCGACAGCATGGCCGAAACCGGTGCGGTCCTGACCTTCTCGACCCGTATCGATGGCGGCGCGCCCGCGGTTCGACATCCGATGTCAGGAGTGAACTCGAGCAGGAACCCTCTCGGTGAGGCGGAGAAGAACAGCTTCGAGGACGACCTCGAGCAGATCGACGTACTGTCACTTGCCGACTGGCTCGAAAGGATCCGACGATGATGGATTTACACACTCCGACGGTGATCGGCTACTGGAGTGATCGCTCGCAGAGCGTCGGTCGTCCTCGGAGCGTCGACGAGCTCGCCGCCACCACCCGGGCGTTCCTCGATACCCTCACCGCGATCGATCCCGCTCTCGTGCCGGAGCTGTTGCTGCTCGGGGAACACCAGAGCGGTCGTCCGGCGGATCTGAGTATCGATGGACTCCGCCGGATCTATCAACGCAGAAAACGAGACGATCCACCCACAGGGTCCTACGTCTCCGGCTACGGGGTCCACTTCGTGCACCCCGACCGTCGGCAGAGGCAGTCGGTGAGTTTCTCGGTCGGAGCGACCGCGGGAACGAACCTGGTCAATGTGACTCTTCCTCGACCGGAGCACGCTGTCGGGGACGCATCCGAGCTGCTCACCGCCCGTGTCGGGGATGCGGTACTCAAAGCGATCCTCGATCACTGGAACGCCGAGAACGGGCGCTGGAGCGTCAGCAAGTATTCCCGACCGCAACGGGAACTGGGCATCGATTTCACCGGCCTCGACGCCCTCGACCGGCAACGCGCCATCAACACCCGACTGGCGAAGGAACTCAAGATCGGGTGGGAAACTCTCATCCCACCGCATGTGCCTCTCGATCACACTCTGCTGCCTGCTGTCGCCGACACCGAGACCGTGACCGCCGGTACTTTGGTTCGGCTCGGTGACGCGCCACTCGATGTCGACCTCCAGGACATTCTCGACCTCCGCCGTGCCCTCGGCTACCCGACCTGACCCGCATTGGCACCCGGATCCTCGCTCGGCCCGCTCTGCCGGTCACCCCTGCCCCACTGTCTGGGCGCAGTGTCTCGACGCCCGTCGTTCGCCCCGTCTGGCGGGTACACCTCAGGTGTGGACGTCGCCGTACCGGCGATGAGTCGACACCACCGCCTCAGAAGGGAGCCTGATGTTTCTGTTCGTATCCAACGGCGGCAAGCAAAAAATGATCGAGCATCGGATCGACGCTCCCTGGCAGTTCGGTCAGCTGCTCTCGCGGTTCGATGGAATACAGCGATCCGCGTTGACGGTCTCGAAGGTCCCAGAGGGCCGGTACTACGAGGATCTCAGCGACGACGAGAAAACCGCGATGAGCGAAAGCTACATCCAAGCCGCTGGGTCGGCGCAGGCGATGTCGGTCGAGTTGAGGTTTCTCATCGACGGTGTTCATCGCCTGTTCGTCATCGGCCGACCCGGCCCCCGATATGGCGAACCCGCCGTCGAAATCCCCTTCTTCGGCGGCAAACACTCCCTCACCGTCTACTCCGAAGAGGTGTTCACCGCTGATGACGCGGCGCAGTTGTTCTTCGAGTGGGCCACCAACGGAGACATCGACCGCACGAAACACCACCTCCGCGAATTCGACCTCGACGCCTTCTACCCAACCTGAGGCCAGCCTGGTCTTCTCCGATCCGACCGGGCGTGCACCCGACTTGTGGTTGCCCGCATCGACGATTGTGCCGGTCGCGATCACCCCGAAGTCGCAGCCTCCGATGTTGGGGCGTTTGTCAGCGCCTGCCGATCTCAGAATCGTTGAGCAGCAGTACTACTGGCAGCGTATGACCGGCAGGTGGATCGTTTTCCCGTGGTCCACGTTGCCGGTCATCATCTGACTTATTCGCTGGAGACGTCGATCAGCACCTTGCCGACGGCACCGTTCTCCACGGCGTCGTGCGCTGCGGCGGTCTCGCTCAGCGAGAAGCGTTGCAGCGGTAGACCGGTGGCCTCGCCCACCTCCAGAACACCTGCGGCTGCCGCAGCACTGACGTCCGCCTCGGCGTTGCGAAGAGCCTCGTCGCCCACGGTGTACAGGAGGACGAACTGGTAGCGAGTGTTGAGCACCATGTTGGGTCGAACGTCGAGGGTCACGGTGTCGCCACCGTTGTTGGCGTACACAGCTATCGAGGCGCGGTTCGCTCCCACGGCCGCGTTGAGTGCGGCGTTCTGTGCGGGAGCAACCTCGACGATGAGATCGATTCCGGCAGGGACCAATTCACGAATTTCGACGGCGGCGTCGCCGGCCTTGTAGTTCACCACGTGGTGCGCGCCCGCCGCGGTCGCCAGCGCGCCCTTCTCCGGTCCGCTGACCGTCGTCACCACGGTCGCGCCCGCCCAGCGGGCCAATTGGATCGCGGCATGGCCGACGGCACCGGCACCACCGGCGACGAGTACCGACTTACCCTCGAGTGCGCCCGGGTGCAGCCGGGTGGGTCCGTCCTCGGAGACGGTCAGCGCGCGGTGCGCCGTCATCGCGGGCACTCCGAGGCTTGCGCCCACGTCGAATCCGACGCCATCCGGCAGCGGAACCACTCGGGAGGCAGGCAGGATTGCGAAAGACTGGGCTGTACCGGTCGGGCGCTGATGCTGGGCCAGGTATACCCAGACTCGATCTCCAACGGAGACGCCGTCGACGTCGGGGCCCACGGCGTCGATCACTCCGGCACCGTCCTGGTTCGGAACCACCTCGTCGAATGCCAGCTTCTCACCCGGTCCGGAACCGGTTCTGTTCTTCCAGTCCGTCGGATTCACTCCCGAGACCACGATGCGCACGCGGACTTCGCCTGCGGCAGGTTCGGTCACCTCGCGATCTTTCAGTTCGAGGACGGACGAGTCGCCGGTGCGGGTGTACACAATTGCTGGAGCAGTCATATCCGGTCCAACGCGCTCGGGCCGCCCCGATGTTCCCTGCGAGGCAATCGGGGTATGCATGACTGGTTATCAGTGCTCGACGAAAGAGGCGTAATCAATGAACCACAACGACCTGCTCACCGACGCGTTCGGCCGCATCAAGGAACTCGTCCACGCGGTACTGGACGACATCCCCGCGGCCGCGCTGACGTATCGACCCGATTCCGACGCCAACAGCATCGCGTGGTTGCTGTGGCACCTGACGCGGGTGCAGGACGATCACATCGCGGGCGTGGCCGGGAGTGAGCAGGTCTGGACGTCGGACTCGTGGTTCGAGCGTTTCGGACTATCGTTCGACAAGTCGGACATCGGGTACGGCCAGTCGTCCTCGGACGTCGCTCAGGTCACCTCGAGCGCCGAGCTGCTGCGTGAGTACCACGATGCCGTGTACTCGAAAACCGTTGCCTACCTGAGCAGCATCTCGACCGACGATCTGGACCGGATCGTCGACGAGAACTGGGATCCGCCGGTCACACTGGGTGCGCGGCTGGTGTCGGTGGTGTCCGACGACCTTCAGCATGCCGGGCAGGCGTCCTACGTTCTCGGCCTGTACACCCGGCAGGCTCGAGATCAGGCGTAGACCTTCTGCAGGTTCTCCAGCGTCTTGCGAATGTTGCGACGCTGGAACTGCGGGAACGTCTTACCGCTGGTGACGATCTTGTCGAACACGAGAGCCAGCGCGTCGGGCCACTTCGTCCGGTCGTCGGTCCAGGTCTCGGTGACTTTCGTGCCACCTGCGACCGGTTCGAAGTCGTAACGCCAGGTTGCGTTCGCGCCTGTGATCTTCGGAGCGCTCTTGCCGATGGCGTGGACGCGGAACTCGAAGGTCTTGCCAGGCTCGGCCGCTGTGACGGTGCAGCGAGTGACCCACTTCGCTCGGCCGCGCTTGTTGGTTCCGTCGAACACCATTCCCACGTAGGCACTCTCGCGGGGTTCGTGGACGGTGGCACCTCTGTTTTCGGGGCTCCACTCACCCATCCGCGTAGGGTCGCTGATCGCGGCGTACAGCGTGTTCGGATCGGCAGCGATGACGATGCTGTCCGAAACGGTGAGTTCGCGGCTCATGACGAGGCTCCCTTGCGGGCGTTCTTGCCCAGGCCGGGGTGAATGCGAGTGAGCATGGGCACCAACACTGTTCGCGGGGTGATCTGCGCGAAGATGGACCCGATGCGGTTGGCCGCTCCCGGAATCGACACCATGCGCCCCTTGGCCATGTCGTCGACGGCAGTCCTGGCCACCGTTTCCGCGTCCACCCACATGATCGGTGGAAGTGCTTTCTCAGCATCGTCTTTCGCGAATCCTGCGGCCTCGCCGAATCCGGTGTGTACCGGTCCGGGGCACAGTGCGGTGGCGGTGACGCCGGTTCCGCGCAGTTCACCGGTGAGAGACTGCGTGTACGAGAGCACGAATGCCTTGCACGCGCCGTAGCCGGCCTGACCGGGCAGAGGTTGAAAGGCGGCAGTCGAGGCGACGTTCAGCAGTGCGCCGCGTCCTCGCTGAGTCATGCCGGGGAGAAATCGGGTGCAGAGGTCTGCAACTGCGACCACGTCGACCTCGATCATGTTCATTTCCGCATCCGGATCCGATTCTGCGACCGGTCCGAGCGTGGACAGTCCGGCGTTGTTGATCAGGATGTCCGGGATGAGGCCGAGCTCGGTGATGCGGTCCAGTAGTTCGGCGCGAGTGCTGCGATCGGACAGGTCTGCTGCGAGCACGTCGGCTCGGACTCCCCGAGCGCGGATTTCCTGTGCCAAATCTTCGAGCTTGTCGGCACGCCGGGCGACGAGGGTGACGCCATGGCCTCGGGACGCGAGCACGCGCGCGATCGCGGCTCCGATTCCCGAGGACGCTCCGGTCACGACGGCTGTCCGATCAGGGGCGGGACGAGGAAGGCTCATGGCTCCCACCGTAGCGAACGCCCAATGTGCAGTGCATTCGAACGGCTCTTGTAGGTTAGCCTTGACTTACTTTCAACCCGCTAGTCTGTCGAGAGGTTTCCATGTTCTCTGCTTCAACTGCCGGTCGACGTTTCACTCGCCGCGCGTCCCTCCTGTCCGCGCTCGCGGTGTCGGCCCTGGTGGCCGGTGCGTGTTCGAGCACCGATACTGCCGAGTCGGAACAGGGCGACTCCGGAGACTTCGCCACCGTCACCATCGACTCGGCCTTGGGCCAGGCTGTCATCACCGAGAAGCCGGAGCGCATCGTCACGCTCGGCCAGGGCTCGGCCGAAACGGCGATCGCGCTGGGCACCGTTCCCGTCGGCGTCGAGGAGTATTCGTGGGGTGCCGACGACACCGGGTATCTGCCGTGGGTTCACGACGCGGTGACCGAGCTGGGTGCCGAACTTCCCCAACAGTTCACCGGTGGAACCGAACTGAACATCGAAGCCGTGGCTGCCCTCGAACCCGATCTGATTCTGGCCCCGTGGTCCGGCGTTACGCAGGATCAGTTCGACAAGCTGAGCGCATTCGCACCGGTGGTCGCGTACGAGGAGCAGCCGTGGACGATCACCTGGGAAGACCAGATCACCGTCATTGGCAAGGCCATGGGGGAGGAGCAGAAGGCGGCGGAAGAGATCGAGAAGATCAAAGGCCGCTTCGCCGACGCCACCACCGAGCATCCCGAATACGCGGGGGTGAGTTTCTCGTACATCTACAACACAGGGCCGGGGACACTCGGAGTGTTTCTTGCCGACGAGCAACGCGTTGCGATGGTGCGAGCACTCGGGTTGCAGGTCGATCCGGTGGTGAACACGCTCGACGAGACGGAGGGCACCGACTCGTCGGTCATCGGGTTGGAGAACGCGAATCTGTTGAACGACTCGGATCTGATCTTCACCTTCTACTCGGATCCGCAGAACCGCACCGACACCGAGAATCAGCCTGCCTACAAGCAGATCCCGGCCGTGTCCCGCGGTTCGGTCGTGGCGCCGACGGATCAGTCGTTCGTCACCGGGTCGTCCATCATCAATCCGTTGACGGTGCCGTGGGCACTCGAGCGATACGTGCCGATGATCGACGAGGCTGTCGCGAAGCTCGACGCCCGCACGTCATAGCTTGATCGAGCGAAGCGGAGAAACCACGCGACTCGTGGTCGAGGTGATGTGGCACTACCGCGATGACTGATCCCTGATTCGGCCCTATCGATTTGTAAGACAATCGCTTCCAGCCCCGCACCGTGTTCTCGGTGCGGGGCTGGAGTCTTTCCTGGGGTTCAGGCGATGTGGGGGCCTGCGCGGGCGTGGGATGGTCTCGGTTGTCGGTAGGGATCCACGGTTGCGGGTGGTACGAACCAGGGGTGGTTGTCGGTGCCGATGAACACTTCCCAGTCGGAGTGGTGGATGAGGCGGTGGTGGAATCCGCAGAGCAGGACGAGGTTGTTCATGTCGGTGGGGCCGCCGTCGCCCCAGTGCCAGATGTGGTGGCCTTCGGTCCAGGCGGCGGGTTTTCCGCAGCCGGGGAACGCGCAGCCGTGATCGCGGGCGGTGAGAGCTTTACGTTGTTTGGCGGTGACGGTACGGGCAGTGCGGGCGAGGTTCAACGGGTTGCCGTTCTCGTCCATGACGATGGCGGTGAGGACACAGTCGCAGGCCAACTGGCGGGAAGTATTGCGGGAGAGGGGTCCCATCCACGGGAGCCACCCGACCGTGGTGCCGTCGCCGAACAAGTCGCGATACGCGCCGCGATCGGCGGTAGGCCCGGCAGCGGGTTCGGTTGCAGTGCGGGTGTTCTCGTCGTCGGTGATGTCGTCGGCGTCGCCGCAGTTCTGGAGGTCGGTGAGATCGCGCAGGCTGATGTGCAGGTTCAGATGCGGGCGTTCACCGCCTTCGATGGGGCGATCACTCGAGGCGAGGTATTGGTCGAGGATGTGTCCGAAGGCGTCGGCTCTGCGCTTGGCGGGGCTGCGGTCGTCTTGGGTTCCGTCGGCGGCGGGGTGGGGTTCGGTCAACGGCGAGAGTGCGGTGAGCAGCTTTTCTCCGGTGATCGCATCGAAGTCGCCTTTGAGTACCAGTCGCCCGTTCAGGGTTGTGGAGGCGAAGAGTTCGTTGCGGTCGGTGTTCTCGGCGGGTGGTTTCTTGCTGCCGAAGCTGTCTTCGAGTCTGGTGATCGCTGCACGGATCCGGCCAGTACGAGCGTCGGGTCCTGTCGCAGCCTTGATCAGAGCTTTACGTGCGGCATCGCGACCCTCTTCCGGCAGGTTCTCCGGGGGTGTTTCGGCGAAGGTGAGGATCAACGCGGCGTGATCGATCGACATAACACCGGTGTTCACGGCGTCGGCGATGTCGGGAAATGCAGCCATGCCGCGGGCGAGGGCGACGATCTTGGTGGCCTTGGACGGTGAGAGCAGGGTGGTGTAGGTCAGCCAGCCGGCGGGTCCTGGGAAACCGAGCTTCTCCCGGCTCACGCGGGTGTCGATCTCGGCGACGAGAGCAATCCGCCGGGCCTCCAACAACTGGATCCGGTGAGAGACCGCAGCGGCATCGGCGAGGAGTTCACTCTCGCTCAGTTGCCAGATCTCCGTGGTCATGCGAGCAAGTGTATCGAACGCGCGTTCGACTGGCAACCATAGTGCAATCGAAAACTATTGCTGTGCATAATGATTCGCGAATCGGAACCTGTCGGTACGTCGTGGTAGAGGACCGGCGGCACCCAAAGATTGCGCGTCTCGGCCACTTTGCTGTGACGAATGCACCCGAACATCGGTGCATTTCCTGATGCGTCAGTACACCTCGCGTTGCCGTTCCTGTTCCAACACCTGCTCGAGGTCGCTCAATCGGTTCATCGACGACACCTGACGCGCCGTCCGGTGATTGAGCGCCAACATCTCGCGGTGCCGGTGGACGAAGGCCCAGTAGCCGGCGGTGAACGGGCAGGCGTCGTCGCCCAGTCGCTTCTTCGGGTTGAACTCGCACGGCTTGCAGTAGTCGGTCATGCGGTTCAGGTACGCCCCGCCCGAGGCGTAGGGCTTGGTTGCGATCACTCCGCCGTCCGCGTGCTGACTCATGCCGATGACGTTCACCGGCATCACCCAGGCGAACCCGTCGACGAAAGCCGTTGCGAACCAGTCGGTCAACGCTCGCGGATCCCAGGCATGTTGCAGCGCAAAGTTTCCAAGGATCATCAGTCGGGGAATGTGGTGCACCCAGCCGCGGTCGCGCACGCCGTCCACCGTCGACGACAGGCACTTCGCCACCACGGCGTCGCCGTCCAACTCCGTCAGCCAATTCGGCAGTGGCTCATGCGCTTCGAGCTTGTTGCGCTCGAGGTACTCCGGCCCCAGATGCCAGTACAGGTGCCACACGTATTCGCGCCAGCCGAGGATCTGCCGAACGAAACCCTCTACGCTCGCCAGCGGGGTGCCGTCTCGGTGGGCGTCCTCGGCGGCGTGCGCCACGTCCAGCGGTTGCAGCAGGCCGAGGTTCAGCGGGACCGAGAGCAGTGAGTGCGACATCGTCCAGTCGTCGGCCATCACTGCGTCCTCGTACTTGCCGAAGTCGTCCAGGCGATAGTTCACGAAGTGCGCCAATGCTTCCGACGCCTCAGAAGCAGTCACCGCGAACACGCGAGGTCCGTCGACCCCGACGGTGTCGAGGCCCCAGTCATCGAGGTCGGCGCGCACCTGGTCGTCGATCGCGTCCTCGGTCGGCCACCAGGGTTCCTCGACGCCCAGGGTCAGGCGTCCCTTCGGTGGCGGCGACTGGTTCTCGGCGTCGAGGTTCCATTTGCCCGAGACCGGTTCGGATCCCTCCATCAGCACCCCGAACTTCTTACGCTGTTCGCGGTAGAACGTCTCCATCCGAAAGGTGCCGCGCTCGGCTGCCCACTCCGCGAAATCGGCGCGGGGAAGTGCGAACATCGGCGTCGGCAGAATCTCCGAAACCAGGCCCTCCTCGTGCAACGCGGCGACGAACTTCTCCGCCGCGTGTGAGGTGGGCTCGAACACCACCACGGGCTTTCCGTACTCGGCCAACCCTTCCCGATATGTCTCGGTCTGCAGGTAGGTGACGCGATCACCCAGCTCCTCGGCCAGGTGACGCATGCCCGACAACACGAGATGCAGCTTCTGCCGGTGGTATCTCCGACGCCGGAACACGCGCCGGGACTCGATCATCAGCACGTCTCGCTCGGCATGCTCGTCCACCGAGTGAAAGTGCGGGCCGAGCTGATCACCGAACAACCACAGAGCGTCCATTCTCGGAGTGTTCTCCCGCAGCGACGAAGGCAAACCAGTATCCGGCTCATGGCCGGTCGGTGAACACTGTGGCCGACCCAGGCGCGCCTTACTTGACCATCGACCGTCCATCGCATGGACTGACCCGATGCACGCTGAGTCTGCGCTTTCCAGAAGGACGTTTCTTCGCTCGTCGTCGGTGGCGGTCGCAGTGGCCGGAGTGGCCACGACCCTGCCGGCGACTGCCCACGCGCAGGGCAGCGATCGAGGCTTTCTGCACGGGGTGGCGTCGGGAGATCCGTTGCCCGACGCGATCGTCCTGTGGACCCGCATCACCCCCACGCCCGACGCCACCCCGGGCTCCGGCGTCGGCCCGCAGGTATCGGTGACGTGGCGCATGTCCCGTAGTGCGGACATGGGCGACGTGGTTGCCTCCGGAACCGTCGCAACCGGTCCCGACACCGATCACACCGTCAAGGTCGACGTCGACGGCCTCGCAGCAGACACCACGTACTTCTACGACTTCCGGACGAGCGACGCGGCATCGGCCGTCGGCACCACGCACACCGCCCCGGCCAACGATGCCGATATCGACGCGATGCGATTCGGGGTCGTCTCGTGCTCCAACTGGGAGTCGGGCTACTTCGGGGCCTACCGGCATCTGGCCGCCAGGACGGACTTGGACGCCATCGTCCACCTCGGTGACTACATCTACGAATACGAGACGGGCGGGTTCCCGGGCCGCGACGGGGTGATCCGCCAGCATTCGCCCACGCACGAGATCGTCACGCTCGCCGATTACCGTCAGCGCCACGGTCAGTACAAGTCCGACCCGGATCTGCAGGCCGCCCACGTCGACGTGCCGTGGATCTGCACGTGGGACGACCACGAGTCCGCCAACGACGCCTACGACGGCGGCGCGGAGAACCACACTCCGGCCACCGAGGGTGATTGGTACACGCGCAAGGCCAATTCCGAGCAGGCGTACTACGAGTGGATGCCGGTGCGCGCCGCAGGCACCGCGACCAACCGTCATCTGTACCGCAGGCTCCGGTTCGGCAACTTGCTCGAACTCTCGATGCTGGATCTGCGTACCTACCGCTCGCAGCAGGTGTTGCCGTTCAACGGGCCCGAGGTCGATTCGCCCAACCGGACCATCACCGGTGCCGAGCAGATGCAGTGGCTCACCGACGGCATTGTCTCGTCGCCGACGCAGTGGAAGATCGTCGGCAACCCGGTGATGATCACGCCCACTCTCATCCCACCGCTCGACCGGGATGCAGCCAGGGCCGTCACCTCGCTTCTCGGAATCCCGGAGGGCGGCCTGCCGTACAACGCGGATCCGTGGGACGGGTACACCGCCGACCGCCGCAAGCTGCTCGGTGCCATCGTGGACGCAGGCGTCGACAACACCGTCTTCATCACCGGCGATATCCACTCGGCCTGGGCCTGCGAGGTGCCGCTCGACGCGGCGCACTACGCAACGACGGAGCCTGCTGCCACCGAGCTGGTCGTCACCTCGGTGAGCTCGGCCAACATCGACGACCTGACGCGTACTCCGCCGCACACGCTGGGCCGGGTAGCCGAGGAGGCGTTCAAGGCGCTCAATCACCACGTGAAGTTCGTGGACCTCGACAGTCACGGCTTCGGCGTCTTCGAGGTCACCAAGACGGCGGCTCGGATGGACCACTGGTTCCTCACCGCCAAGGAGGATCCGCAGACCGCGGTCTACTGGGGAGCGGGCTTCACCGTCGACTCCGGCACCCAGCGCGTCCGGGCGGCGGCACCACCTGCCGGGTAACGCGCCATACTGGTCGGCGTGGCTGTACCGAAAATCGTCCTGTTCTACGTCTTCACTCCGCTGCCCGATCCCGAAGCGATCAGGCTGTGGCAGCAGACGCTGGCCGCGTCGAACAATCTGACCGGACGCATCCTCATCTCCGAACACGGCATCAACGCGACCGTGGGCGGCGACGTCGACGACGTCAAACGCTATGTGCGCGGCACCCGTAGCTACCCGGCGTTCAAGTCGGCCGACATCAAGTGGTCCGAGGGGCTCGGAAACGATTTTCCGCGCCTGAGCGTGCGAGTCCGGGACGAGATCGTCACCTTCGGTGCCCCCGGGGAACTGAAGGTCGACGCCGACGGGGTTGTCGGCGGCGGCACTCACCTGAGCCCGGAGCAGGTGCACGAGCTCGTCGATTCCCGCGGGGACGACGTCGTCTTCTTCGACGGCCGCAACGCTTTCGAAGCCGAGATCGGAAAGTTCAAGAACGCGGTGGTGCCCGACGTCGAGACGACGAGGGATTTCGTCTCCCAGCTCGATTCCGGTGCCTACGACCATCTGAAGAAGTCCCCGGTGGTCACGTATTGCACCGGGGGAGTCCGCTGCGAGGTGCTGTCTTCGCTGATGGTGGCCCGTGGTTTCGAGGAGGTATATCAGCTCGACGGCGGAATCGTTCGGTACGCAGAAACTTTCGGCGACGACGCGCTCTGGGAGGGGTCGTTGTTCGTCTTCGACAAGCGGATGGCGCAGAACTTCTCCGACCACACCGCCGTCATCGGTCGCTGCAGTGCCTGCGGCAACCCGACGTCCCGGTACCAGGACTTCGACGGCGACGCCGGCCGTGGTCTGCGGTTGATCTGTCTCGACTGCGCCTAGACAATGCTGCCCTTCCGGGACGGTCTCGCTCCGCTGAGACTGCTGTTGCCGCATGGTGATTCGGCCACAACCATTGTGGAATATCTCGAACGACAGATGCCCGAAGACGACTGGCGACGGGCCATTCGCGACGCCGAAGTGGTCGACGAGAAGAGCAGGCCGATCTCCGTCGACACGCGGTATCGCGCCGGCAGTCAGGTGTACTTCTATCGTGTTCCAGCGCAGGAGGTTCCGGTGCCGTTCGAGATCGGTATCCTGCACGAGGACGAAAATCTGCTGGTGGTCGACAAGCCGCACTTCCTCGCCACCATTCCACGCGGTCGGCACGTCACCGAAACAGCGACCGTGCGCCTACGCAGGCAGTTCGACTGCCCCGACCTGACGCCCGCGCATCGACTCGATCGCGCGACAGCCGGGGTGTTGCTCTTCACCAAGACCAAGCATGCCCGACGGCCTTATCAGGAGCTCTTCTCCTCGCGCAACGTCACCAAAGAGTACGAGGCCGTTGCGGGATTCGATGCAGCACTGGATTTTCCGCGCGTGGTGCGAAGCCGAATCCTCAAAGAGCATGGGGTCATGACGGCATACGAGGAGCCGGGGGAGCCGAACAGTGAGACCCTGATCGAACTGGTCGATACGTTCGGTGCCGCCGCCCGATATCGACTCTTCCCCAAGTCGGGCAAGACGCATCAGCTGCGAATCCATCTGTCGTCGTTGGGAATTCCGATCGCGAACGACCCGTACTATCCGGTGTTCTCTTCCGTCCCGGCCGATGACTTCACCCGGCCGTTGCAACTCCTCGCCCGGGCTCTGAACTTCACGGATCCGCTCACAGGCGAGCCCAGGCGCTTCGTCAGTGCCCGAACCCTCGAGCTCTGACGGCCGGCCATCGTTCGTTCGGACGATTGTGACAATTGGGACGCGAGGTTAGCGTGTCGAGCGAACCATGTCCGATGGAAGAGAAGAGGAGAACAGCGTGAAGCGTCGTATTGCTGTTGTGTTGGGAGCCGCAGTCATCGCTATCGCGTCGCCGGCAGTCGCGGTGGCCGATACCGGCAGCGCGAGCACCGGAAGCTCGAGCGGAGTGTCGAGCTTGTTCTCGGATCTGTCGCGGCTCTGGGAGGCCTGCGCGGTGACCATCTTCACCGGTCAATGCACCGGTATCGTCGCAACGGACGTGACCTACTGGTAACGCGTGCCCTGAGCCGAACCCTCCGCCGAACCCCCTCAACCGACAAACGCGCGCGCATTCGCCAGACGCTCGCGGAACAGGTAGCCATTCCGCGAGCGTCCAGCAAACGCGCGCGCGTGTGCGTGGAGCCAGAGCCCTACTTCGCCAAAGACCGCGCCATTCCGCGTTCGATTGCGGCGACCAGTTGCGGGCGCAGCTCGGCGGCGGGGACGATGTGGTGCACCGATCCGACGTTCTGTGCTCGCTGGATGTTGTGGATGGCCTCGAATTCGGCTGCCACTTCACCCAGTTTGGCGTTGCGTGCGTTCGCTCGCACGGCGGCCAGCTCGACACGCAGGGCCGAGCGGGTGGCGTCGTCCTCGGCGGTGTTCAGCGCCGTCTCGAGTTCCTTGACGGTCGGGTCCGCTGCGGTGCGGGCGTTGACGTCGCGGGTGAACACCACTGCTGCGGCCGGGGCTCCACCGAGCACGGAGGCGAAGGAGCCCTCCACTGCGAGGACCTCCATGTTGTCGTTGAGCGCTCCGGAGAACACCACGAAAGCGCCTCCGTGGTAGCGCGAGACGACACAGAACACGACCGGTCCGTCGAAGTTGACGATGGCGCGGCCGATCTCGGCACCGTATTCGAGCTGGATGTTGCGCAGCGATTCCGGTGATCCGTCGAAGCCGGAGAGGTTGGCCAGCACCACGATCGGCCGGCTTCCGCTGGCGGCGTTGATGGCGCGGGCCGTCTTCTTCGACGAGTTCGGGAACAGGGTGCCCGAGGTCCACTGATCGGGGCCGTCGGACGGGAACCAGCCCTTACGAGGGATGGCTCGCGATTCGATACCGATGACGGACACCGGGATTCCGGCGAGGTGGGCGTCGAACACCACGGAGGTGTCGGCGTCGGCCATGTCGGCCCAACGCTCGAGTACCGAGTGGTCCTGGTCCACCACGGCGCGCATCACGGTGCGAATGTCGAACGGCTTCTTGCGGTCCGGGTTGGTGACCGAGGAGAAGATGTCGCCGACGGTGGTGAAGTCGCTCGATGGGTGGACGTGCGGGTAGGTACGCACGTCGCGCTCGGTCGGGTCCGCGGTGGCAGCGCGGCGTGGGAAGCGTTCTCCCGGTGCGGCATACGCGTGGTCGTAGTGCGCGAACAGGATGTCGCACGCGGCCCGCAGGTTCGGTGCCCAGTACTGCGCCTGGCCGTTGGGGCCCATGACGCGGTCGTAGCCGCCGATGCCGAAGTTGTCCTCGGCCGAGACGCCACCGGAGTAGTCCAGGGACTGCTTTCCGGTGAGCACCATCGCACTGTCGGGGGTCATCACCAGGATGCCCTTGGTGTGGGTGAGCATGGTGGCTTCGGCGTTCCAGTACGGCTGCGCGCCGACGTTGATGCCCGCGACGACGATGTTGATCTCACCGCCTGCCTGGGTGAAGGTGATGATGCGACGCAGGCCGCGCGAGACCCAGTCCATGTTCTCGGTGCCCGATTCCATGGAAATCGTTGCACCGGAGGACAATGCGAACCATTCGACGGGTGCGCCGAGCTGCTCGGCGAGGTCGATGGCCGCGACGATTCGCGAGCACTCGGCCTCGGCGACGGTGCCGAGTGCCTTGGTCGGGTCGCCGAACAGCGCGACGCGAGTGATGCCCTCGGGGTACTTGGCCGTCGGTGTGGTGGCCACGCCGACGATGACGCCTGCGGAGTTGCGGCCGTAGGGACGGTCGACCGGTGCAAGCACACCGTCGGCGTCGAAGTCGTACTCGGTGAACGTGCCGCCGTTGCTGCTCAGCAACGGAATCAACTCGTACGGGTACACGGTGCCGCGTGCCTGGGACCGCTGCACCTTCTGGGTGTACTCGTCGAGCGGACGCATCGGCTCGGTCGGCGGCGGCGTCACCTTGGCGACGATGCCTGCACCGGATCGGTACGACAGGCGCAGTGCCACTTCGCGCGGGGTTGCGCCGGGCTTCTCGGCCAGGCGCGCGATGAGGGTGATCTCCTCGAGTCCTGCACCGATCGTCAGCGGCGCGATGTGCCGGGCGATGGTGGCGATGCGGTCGGCGGGCACGTTCAGTACCGGCCAGACGTAGAGCACGACGCGGTTGGCGTCGAGTCGCTTCTTGCCGCGTCCGGCCTGAGCGCGGCGGATGCCGTCGAGGCAGGCAGCGACGGTGCGCTCGATCTCGGGTACCGCGACGATGTTTCCGGCGTCGTCCAACTGTGTTGTGACGCCACGAATCTCGGCGAGTGCGACGAGTCGCTCGTCGGATGGGTTGGCCTTGGACGTCAGGTGGAACAGGTACGTCCCTGCGCTGGCGGGCAGACGAACTCCGTCGAAGTTCTTCAGTCGCCACAGGTCGAGTCGCTGACCGGTCAGTGGGTGCATGTCCCGGATGATCGTGTCCTCGGCGAGGGGTTCGGATCCCTCGACCGTGGTGCGGCGGTAGGTCATCTTTCGGGTGGCGGAACCGAAGGCGGTCACGGTGACTCGACGCCAGCGGCCGGTGCTCGGGTGCGCGGCCAGCGCAGCCTGGAGTTGTTCCGAGAGGGCGTCGCCGTCCGTCGGCGCGTCCGGCCAGGACAGGTAGAGGTCCACGGCCAGGTGCTCCGGTGACGGACCGGCGATGTCCTCGACAGCGTCGAGAGTAGCTGCGAGAGAATCGAAGTCGGTAGCCGTCGAGACGAGGTGCAGTCGTTCGCCCGAGAGCTCGAAGTTACCGGTGACGAAGTGCTTGCCGTCGCGGTCGAAGGCCTTGACGTCTTCGAGGGTTCGGATCTCGTAGTACTGGCGGGTGATCACTTCGAGCAGGGCACCGGGATCGGTGATCCGTTGTGCCAGAAGCTCGATCAGCGGTTCCGGGGTGGCGACGAGCGCCGCGATGCGGGCCGAGTAATCGGCCGCGTCGGGGTTCTCGGCGAGGTACTGCAGGCTGCCACGGACGCCGTCGTAGATCTTCTCGCGTGCACTGCGGATCTGCGGCTCGTCGAACAGCCGGAAGCGCAGGTTGCGAGCGACGTCGCCGATGACGGGGTAGCGGGCCTGGGTGGCACCGATGAGGCGCTCGAGGACCTCGGCCATGGCCGGGGTGGCTTCGGGCTGCGCCGAGCAGTCGCTGAGCCAGTGGCCGAGCAGGGCCGCGATGACCGGAACCTGGTTCTCCATGCGCTGCAGAGCGAGGAAGACGCGGTAGACGGCTTCTTCGAGTTCGGGGGTGCGGCCCTCGTCGATGGCGGCATCGTAGTGCGCGAGTGCGCGAGTGAGCTTGGCGCGGAACGAATCCGGCAGCCCCTGCACGTCTGCGTCGAGCGAGTGCAGGAACGAGTGGAAGTGCTCGCGAGGGGAGTGGACGCGCTCGTCGTTGCTCTCCTCGTCCATCGTCGGACGGTTGCGGGAGAGTTCGCAGATGTCTGCGAACGTGTTGAGCAGATCCAGCTCGGCGGAGACCACTCCCGAATCGTTGCGAGGAACGTCGGCACGCAGAGTCTCGTAGGTGGACAACAGGTTTCGCGCGCGGGCTCCGCTGACGTCGAAGCCGGTGATGAGGGCGGCGAGTTCGTCGAGTCGGTCCAGTGCCCGGCGCTGCGGCGAACGCTGTGCGGCGTCGTCGATACCGCGGAACTGCACGCGCGGTGCCTGCTCGGAGACCTTCTGCTCACCGGCCTGATCGACGCGCAGCAGTGCCGCTCCTGCGTCGACCTGTCCGTTGACCGAGGCCAGTACCTCACGCACGGTGCCCGCGTAGGGAGACCGGACGGCGGTTTCCATCTTCATCGATTCGAGGACGACGAGGGTCTGTCCCGCTTCGACCTCGTCGCCGACGGCGACCGGGACGGCCACCACGACGGCGGGTGCCGGTGCGCGGACCAACCCGGCCTCGTCCTGCGAGATCTGATGGCTGATGCCGTCGACCTCGACGAGGAAGTGCGCGGCTCCGGCGACGGTGACCACCTGGTAGCGACGGTCGCCGATGACCAGACGGCTCTCGTACGTGCCGAGGCGCTCGACGTCGACCTGCAGATCGCCGATGCCGTCACCGTCGATGCTGTAGCGGTGCGTGCCGGTCTGGCCGACCTCGAGCTTGTAGGCCTGACCCTGGTAGTTCAATTCGACGGTGCGGCCGATGGCATGGGTGGCGCGTGGCCGGCCGCCGCGTGCGGAGCTGAGGAACGCGGTGCGCTCGCGGCCTTCCTCGGCGTCGTAGGCGTCGATGGCCGCGGCGATGATGGCGATGTCGGCGACGGCGGTCGGGCCCACCTGAGATCCGGCCTCGGTGCGGTCGAGCCAGCCGGTGTCGGCGGAGGCGGAGATGACTTCCTCGCGGTCGAGCAGGCTCAGCAGGAACGACTTGGTGGTGGTGCCGCCGTCGATGACGACGGTGGTCTCCCGCAGCGCGTTGCGCAAGCGAGCCAACGCTTCGCTGCGGTCGCGACCCCAGGCGATGACCTTGGCGACCATCGAGTCGTAGTCGGGCGGAATGACGTCACCCTGCGCGATACCGGTGTCGACGCGGATGCCGGTGCCGAGGGGGAACTTGAGCAGCTCGACGGTGCCGGGAGCCGGTGCGAAGCCGTTGTCCGCGTCCTCGGCGTTGAGGCGAGCCTCGACTGCGTGACCGAACTCGGTGGGGCACTCGCCGGGCAGTGCCTGGCCGTCGGCCACGAGGATCTGCAGCTTCACCAGGTCGATGCCGGTGGTGTATTCGGTGATGGGGTGCTCGACCTGAAGGCGGGTGTTGACCTCGAGGAAGGTGAAGATCTTCTGCTCGGGCTGGTACAGGTACTCGACGGTGCCTGCGCCCTGGTAGCCGGCGGCCTTGACGAGTTCGGCAGAGGCGGTGCGCAGCTGGTCGGCCTGCTCCTTGGTCAGCAGCGGTGAGCTGGACTCCTCGATGACCTTCTGGTTGCGGCGCTGGATGGAGCAGTCGCGCACGCCCGGGGCCCAGACATTGCCGTGGCTGTCGGCGATCACCTGAACCTCGACGTGGCGGGCATCGGTGACGAGCCGTTCGAGGAACACGACGGGGTCACCGAACGAGCGCTCGGCCTCACCCTGGGTGCGTTCGAGGGAGAGTTCGAGTTCGTCCTCGTGGAAGACCTTGCGGATACCGCGGCCACCGCCGCCGGAGCGGGCCTTGATGATCAGCGGGTAGCCGATCGCCGCTGCATGACGCCTGGCGTCGGCGCGGGTCTCGACCGGGCCACCGGACCACGGTGCGACGGGGACGCCGACCTTCTCGGCGAGGATCTTGGCCTCGACCTTGTCGCCGAGCAGGCGCATCGCGTCGGCGGAGGGGCCGATGAAGGTGATGTTCAGGCGGGCGACGAGATCGGCGAACGTGGGGTCCTCGGCAACGAAGCCCCAGCCGACCCACACTGCGTCGGCACCGGACTCGACCAGGGCGGCTTCGAGGACGCCGTAGTCGAGGTAGGCCGAGCCGGTGGCGGGCTTGCGCAGCGTGACCGCCTCGTCGGCCTGACGGACGAACATGGCCCGCTTCTCCGCTTCGGTGTGCAGCGCTACGGTGCGGATGCCGTAATCGTGTTCGGCGTTGAGCTCTCGGACGGCTCGGATCAGGCGTACTGCTGCCTCGCCTCGGTTGACTACTGCAATCCGCTTGAACAACGTATCTCTCTTCGCTCGGTGTGGGCGCACCGCGTCGGTGCACTCGATGGAACGTGGATTGGTGCCGGGCATGTCGATTTCCTGTTCATCATGCGGCACTCCGATCGGCTCATTCTAACGGTAACGAGGCCCTGTGCATCGCCAACGGCGTTCGGCGTGAGTGTGATTGATCACCAACAAGTGAATCATATTCTGTTACAAGCACTTTGGCTGAGAACGGGCTGTCGGGGCCTGTTCACCTCGCTAACGTACTCGCGAGTAGCGTTGGCGCGAGGCGTAATTCGCCATTCGGTGACTTACGTTGCTACCGGCGGGTACATTACCGACGGGTACAACTCGAGCCGATCGGCTCGAGTTGCCTCGCTTGTCGCCGAGTGCGGTCTCCCTCACCTGTCACCCTCGCTCGCCCGCGGCAGTCGCAGCGCGTTGACCCACAGTCTCGTCGCGGTCGCAAGCAGATCCTCGGAGTCCGCGGGCGAGTGGCCGTCCGCGGCGTCGACGACGAAGTGATTGAACGCGAGCCGGCTGATCATCGAGGACAGTGCGCGCGAGGCGAGCAGGGGATCGAGTTCCGCATCGGCCAGACCGCGGTTCTGCAGGCTCTCGATGCTGCGGGCGTTGCGCCTGACGAAGGCATCGGCGCGTTCACGGCGGAGGCGTCGGAACTCGGGATCGATGTTGGAGACCTGCTCGAGCAGTGCCATCAGCTTCGCGTTGCGTCGGTAGGCCTCGAAGTACGCACGGTTGCTCGCGGCGATCACGGCAACCGGGTCGTCGTGCGGGTTCACTCGCTCGGTCCCGGGATGCAACATGTCGTCCCGTGCCTGCTCGAGCACGGCGGCCAGGATCTCTTCCTTGCTGGTGAAGTAGGTGTAGAAGGTTCCTGCGGAGCATCGAGCGGCGCGGGTGATGTCGATCAGACGTGAGTCGAGGTAACCACTGTCCTCGAACACTCGACGGGCGGCCGCCACGAGCGAGGATCGGGTTCGCAGTCCGCGCGGGGTGGTCGGCAGCTCCCGATTCGGCAGCTCACGGTCTGGCTCCGGCGCGGCAGGCATTCAGTCTTTATACGTCATCGTTCGCGCGCATCCCGGCGGATGAACCGGGTGAATCTCACCCCGCTGTCGAACTGGCGTGATTCGAGGTGCTCGAACTGCTGCGCGGGGAACGGATCGGGACCGATCCCGGACGAGAACAGGCCGATGCCCCTGCCGAGAACGCCGGGATTGACCTTGAGGAACAGCTCGTCGATCTCGGGCAGCAGTTGACCCGCCAGGTTTCCGCCTCCGCAGATCCAGACGTCGAGCTCGGACTCCTCGGCTACGAGGCTCCTGACGAGTCCGATCGGATCTTGGTTCACGACGGTGAGAGTCGGGTCGTTCGACGGGGCGAGAGTGCGAGAGAAGACGTACTGGCGTAGGTGGGGATAGGGGCTGGCGATGCCGACGTCGAGCGCCGGTTGCAACGTCTCGCGGCCCATGACGAGGGTGTCGAATCGCGCGGGCGGACCGTCCAGGCCGAACGCTGCACGCACGTGGACCGGCAATGTCTCGGGCAGCTCGGCCACGATGGCGTCGAGGTGATCGCCCTCGGGAACGAAACAGTCGTAGTTGCCGTCCGGTGCAGCGATGAAGCCGTCGAGGGAGACGGCGACGTAGTAGACCAGTTTGCGCATGGGGCTCCTGTCTCGTGGTCGACGGGTGAGAAACCCGAGGGTCGGCCGGTGGGTCCGCTGTGGGGGATCCAGCGACCGAAGTGGGTCTTTGTGACCCAGCACTAGAACGTATTTTGTGTGCTCAGGACGCGATGAACAACTGGTTTTCAGCGGCTAGTGTGGCCCGGGTGTGCAAACACCGTCCCTGGATCGGACGACCATTCGAGTATTTGTGGGGAAACTGTGACGGCTGCAGCGGCTACCGGTCGTGAACACGACGACGAGCTCAAGAGCAGGGTTCAGCGCCTGCTGCGTTTTCTTCGCGAGATCGTCGAGGCGCGTTCGAACCCGGTGCTGCGTTTCGACGACCACGTTCAGGTCGAGTGGGTGCATGCCGGGGACGTACCCATGCAGCTCGACCCACGGGCCAAGCAAGGTGGTGTGGTCCTGCGCGCGCCGCGCATCGCGGTCGACGAGCCGCCCGAGCCGCCGGCGCTGTTGTCGGGTTGGCTCGATCCCCAGATCGTTGCAGACAGTCGCTATCGCGAACTCGAGCTGGCCGACGCATCCTCGGTGACGTCCCGCCGTCGAGCGGAGGCGCAGGAGTCCGATGCCGACTTCGACATCCGCAAGGCCTACGAGATCAAGCAGGCCTTCGAGGAGTACTCGGAATCGTGGAAGGAATGGGCGCAGGAGGATCGGGATCGGCGCCCGCAGGCTGCTCTGTACCAGGCTCTGCAGCTGATGATGCAGGAGCTCGCCTCGCGGCCCGAGTCGATCGAACTGGTGGTGGCCTCGGGTCTGCTGACGTCGAGTAACACCGACCCGCAGCGCAGCGTTCGCACTCACCTGATCACGCAGTCGGCCAGCATCGAACGGGACGTGCGCACCGGTGACCTGTTGGTTCGCCTCGCCGCGAGCACAACCCCGCGCCTCGAGGACGGCCAGCTGCTGACCGGCTCGGACGATTTCGACACCTCCGGCTCGGTGGCTCTGGCTCGAGAATTGCACGACACCGTCACCTCACCCATCGGAGCCGGCGTCGAACAGTTCCTGAGGAACTGGGCGGCGAAGGTGCCGCGGCAGGAGATCGAGGTGCTCGATCGTCTCGGGCCGCCCGGGGCTCTCGCCTACATCGACGACGACCGCACCCTGACCGTCTCACCAGCCCTCGTTCTCCGCGTTCGAGACTCGTTCGCACTGGTCGAGTACTACGAGCAGATGATCGCCGATCTCGAGTTCGCCGACTCTCCGGTACCGCTGGGGCTCGCGCAACTCGTCGACGCCATCGAACCGGCAGATCGGATGGCCTGGCTCGAACGCACTGGGGCGGGGGAGTCGGCGGCACTGGCGGAGGATCCGCTGTTTCCGCTGCCGGCCAACGCCGAGCAGTCGCAGATCATCGAACGGCTCGGGCGTGACAGCGGCGTCGTGGTCGAGGGACCACCAGGAACGGGCAAGACCCATACGATCGCCAACCTCATGTCCGGGCT
This sequence comes from Rhodococcus sp. NPDC006774, assembly GCF_040636045.1. Taxonomy (NCBI): domain Bacteria; kingdom Bacillati; phylum Actinomycetota; class Actinomycetes; order Mycobacteriales; family Nocardiaceae; genus Rhodococcus; species Rhodococcus sp. NPDC006774. The sequence continues at coordinate 95,171 of NZ_JBEYIW010000016.1, forward strand.
GTTGGCGCGCGGTCAACGGGTTCTGGTCACTAGTGAAAAGTCACAAGCTTTGCGCGTGCTGCGGGACAAGCTCCCGCCGGAGCTGCAGGAGCTCTGTGTGTCCATCACCGACCTCTCTCGCGGTGGTTCGGACGAGCTGAACCGCAGCGTGGCGAAGATCGCCGAGCGCAAGACCTCGTTCGACGAGGCCAGCGAGGTGCAGAAGATCGAGGCGCTGACGACGCAGCGCGCCTCGGCTCTTGCCCGACGGGCCGAGCTGCTCGATCATGTCAGCGCGCTTCGCGAGTCGGAAACCGTTGTGCACGAATACGTTTCCGATGGATACGACGGCACGGTGTCGTCCATCGTACGTAAGGTCAAAGCGGCCGAAGGTGCCCACGAGTGGCTGCCCGGCCCACTGCTCGCCGATCGACCGCCCCTCGACGGTGTCCAGGTCGATCAGCTTCGCAAGCTCATCGCCGGCTCCGACGGCACTCGTGAACTCCGCTCGCGTCAGGTGCTGCCGCGTCCGGAGACGATACTGCCGAATTCGGCCGAACTCACGTCGCTCTGTCGGCGCGCAGGTGCACAGATCGATGACCTCTCGCCCCAGGCGGCGGACCTCGTGGCGTTGCTCGACGGCGTGGAACCCGCTGTGTCCTCGGAGATCGAGCAACTGTGCGAGGAGCTCGCCGCTCGCGTGCGAGCGGTCGTCGAACTCGACGGCTCCTACCCACGCCTGACCGATTCCGTGCTGTCCGGAGAGGCCGCCCACCTGTGGTCTCGGGTCAGCGGAATCGACGCGATGGTCGAGACGGCAGCTGCGTCCGATCGCTACGTCGGTGGGCACGATGTGCAGTGCTCGTCGAGTTCGCCGGCGGCACTCACGGCCATGGATGCGTTCGCCGGTGCGTTGGAATCGGGTATTGAGTGGAAGCCCCGGTTCCGTCGCAGCGAGGAGCAGAAGGCCGTCGAGGCTCTCGATATCGTCGCTACCGTCGACGGGCAACCCGCGACGACGGCGATGGCCGCGCGTCTGGTGGCCGAACACATTCGTGCGCTCGAGACCGTGCAGACCGCAGCGGTGCTCCTGGCCGACCTCGCGATCGTCGTTCCACTCGACGGCACGCGTTCGATTCGCGTCAACAACGTGGCGCGGATCGCCGACCGGCTGGGGCTGGTGTCCGCAGTCGTCGCGGCCCGTGACGCCCTGGTGCACCGGCTGTACACCATTTCGCCTGCAGCACCGTGGATTCGGAGCCTGGTCGACGCTCAGGAGGTCGCCGGGGCCGCCGACGCCATTGCCGCGCGAATCGACATCGATGCCGCACGAGCCGAGCTCGACGCCCTGCAGTTCGCGGTCGCCACTCGCATCGATGCCGGGCCGTCGCCCGAGGGCTCGAATCTGGTGAGCGCGTTGAGCACTGCGGATCCGTTGGAATTGGCTGCTGCCGTTGCTGCGTACTCGAAGGCGTGTTCCGAGCAGGAGGATCAGCTTCTGCTGGAATCGATGTCGGCGTCGTTGTCCGAGGTCGCACCCGCATTGTTCGACCTGGTCGAGAGCACCGCTGGTGATGTCGAATGGGACGAACTGAGCTGGCAGATGTCGAAGGCCTGGGCGTGGCGTCGAGCACGCGAGTGGGTCGGTGAGCAGCACCACGGCGGTCTCGAGCAGCAACTGGAAGCGGATCTGGCCGCTGCGGATACCGACATCGCCTACCTCACAACACGTCTCGCCGCCGCCAGTGCCTGGCGCAACAGTCTCGAACGAATGACTGCCGTCGAGGTGCGTGCGCTGCAGACCTACCGCGAGCACATCTCCAGTATCGGCTCGGGGGCCGGCAAGTACGCCGAAACCTATCGCAGTGCAGCACGATCGGCGATGCGTGAGGCGCAGAGTGCGGTGCCCGCGTGGGTCATGCCTCTCTCTCAGGTGCTGGCGTCGATTCCGCCGGTGCCGGGCAGTTTCGACGTCGTCATCGTCGACGAGGCGAGTCAGGCCGACATCACCAGTCTCTTCCTGCTGTACCTCGCACCCCGTGTCATCGTCGTGGGTGACGACAGGCAGTGCGCACCGGCCGATGTCCCGCAGACCGGAACGCTCGAGGACGTGTTCGATCGGTTGGACGTCTATCTGCCCGATCTACCCGAGCATGTGCGTGCGACGCTGACCCCGAGGTCGAGCCTGTTCTCCATGCTGCGCACCAGGTTCGGTCAGGTGGTGCGGTTGCGTGAGCACTTCCGCTCGATGCCCGAGATCATCAACTGGTCGAGTCAGCAGTTCTACGGAGACTCTCCGCTCGTTCCCGTGCGGCAGTTCGGTGCGGATCGCCTACCGCCGTTGCGGCACACGTACGTTCGCGGAGCGACGGTGACCGGAAAGAACGCCTCACTGGTCAACCGTACCGAGGCCATCGCGATCGCCGAACAGATCGCACATTGCCTCGAGGACCCCGCGTACGACAACCGGACCTTCGGAGTGGTTGTGCTGCAGGGCCAATCGCAGGTCGACGAGATCCGCAACGAGTTGATCAAGCGGATCGGCATCGAACAGTGGGAACAGCGTCGGCTTCGCGTCGGTACGCCGCCGGACTTCCAGGGCGACGAACGCAACGTCGTCTTTCTGTCGATGGTGGTGGCACCCGATCAGAACTTCGCCACCCTCACCGCCAATCAGTACAAGAGGCGGTTCAACGTGGCGGCGTCGCGGGCACAGGATCAGCTGTGGCTCTTCCACTCGGTGACTGTCGATCGGCTCAAGCGAGCGGACCTGCGCAACTCGTTGCTGAGCTACGTCACCTCCGTCTCGCCCGCTCCTGCCGATCCCATGCCGGTCGATGTCTCGCGCGAGATCCGGAAGGCGCCATTCGAGACGTTGCTCGAGCAGCAGTTGTGGAACGACCTCGTCGAGCGAGGTTTTCACGTCAATCCCGGCGTCGAGGTGAACAACAGACGTCTCGCCCTGGTCGTGACCGGCGACTCCTCGCGTCTCGCCGTCGAGTGCGATGGCGACACGTTCCTGTCGACGCCGGCTCAGCGGTTGGCGGACCTGCAGCGTGAGCAGGAGCTCAAGCGGTGCGGCTGGACCTTCTGGCGGGTGCGCGAATCCGAGTACTACTTGGACCGCGACGCGGCGCTGGAAAGCCTCTGGGCCACATTGGCCCGTTTGGGAATCAAGCCCAACAGCGTTGTCGTGGAAGGTCTCGAGAGCTCGGACGAGGCCTGGACCCCGGTCCCGCTCGAGTCCTCGCAGTTCGACGATTCCGGCGTCTTCGAAACGTCCACGCATGCAGACTCGTCCACACGCCACGAGTCGGTGTTGTCTCTGTGGACGATGCCGCGCATCGACATCCCCACCGGGGAGCCGTCCGAATCGGACGCTCGCGGAGGTGACCGCGCAGGATCGGCACCGTCGACGACCAACGGTTCCGGAATGACCAACGGAACCGGAGTCGAGAACGGGTCGGGCACCACGAACGGTTCTCGACCGACCAACGGCTCGGGAACGTCGAACGGTGCAGCCGCCACCAACGGTGCCACCCACGGATCCGGGACCGGGGAGTCGGGCGGTTCCCGTGGCACTGCTCGGCCGATCGCGTCGTCGGCATCGAGCCGCCCAGCGATGACCAACGGCTCCACACCTGCACAGGACGCAGAGAGCGATGCGTCGGCGCGGGTGCGCGACTCCGCGGCGAGCAGCGAGTCGGCAGCCGACTCGTCCACCGAGTTCGGCGGAACCGCGAACAGTACGACAGCGGCCACGGACCGGGTCGGGGACGCCGACGAGACGGTCGCATCGGACGAGGCCGCGGACAGCGTCGAGGCTGCCGAGCTCGATGGATCCGATCCGGCCGACACACAGGGTGATTCCACGGAAGCGACGACGGCCGATGTCGAGCCGAGCGGCGGCCTGGAGGCACCCGAGGACGAGGGCATCGCCGAACACGAGTTGCCGCTCAACGGATTTCGCGGATACACCACCCGCCGTCGGCCGTAACTCCGGCTCCTGACCGGCGGGCTCAGCGCCCGCGCCGAACCCGCCGAGCCGACGTAGTCTTGGCCTCGGATTGCGCGCACGTACGAGTGAAGAGGGTTCGACGCCGATGACAGATCGACAGACACAGCGCCCGGAACAGTCGGTCTCCCCGGACGGGTCGACGCGACCGCGATCTCGGCGAGTTGTCGTGCCGACCATCGTTGTTGTGGTCTGCGCGGTGCTTGTCGGCCTGCCGGCCTGGACCGTCGTGTTCGCGGGCGCGCAGTGGCCGGCGATTGCACAGTCGATCGGCTCTGCGGTTGCGATCGGCGTATTGGTGGCACTGCCTGCAGCGATGTACCTGGGTCACCGGCCGAGTGCAGAGGGGGTCTCCAAGGACGCGTGTGCGCGCGTCGGAGACGTGTTGTTGGGCATGGCCTGGATCGCGTTCGTGTGGTCGGCACTTTCGCTGCTGCTGCGGCTCGGTCTGTGGATGGCTGGGGTCGACGACCCTCTTCGGTCGCGGATCGTGTCGGTGACGACCGTCGTCGTCGTAGTCGTCCTCGCAGTGTGGGGTCATTACGAGGCGATGCGAACTCCCCGCGTGCGACACACGACGGTCAGGATCGACCGGCTCGGGGCTCGATTCGAGGGTCTACGAGTGGTTCTCGTGACCGACACGCATTTCGGCCCGCTCGATCGAACGACGTGGTCGCACCGATTGACCGATGCCGTCAATGCACTCGAACCGGACGTGTTGGCCCACGTCGGCGATATCGCCGACGGCTCGGTCGATCGGCGACGAGCGCAGGCCGCGCCGTTGGAGGCAATGCTCGCGAGTGCGGCGCGCGTGTACGTCACCGGCAATCACGAGTACTTCGGCGAGGCGCAGGAGTGGCTCGATCACATGCAGGACCTCGGCTGGAATTCCCTGCACAATCGCCACGTGGTGCTGCATCGTGGTGAGGACGCGCTGATCATCGCCGGCGTCGACGACGCCACCGCCGCAGGCTCGGGTGCGCCCGGTCACGGTGCGGATCTCGCTCGCGCACTTGCCGGAACCGATCCGTCGATGCCTGTGCTGTTGCTGGCACACCAACCGAAACAGATCACTGACGCCGTGGACGCCGGCGTCGACCTGCAGGTCTCCGGCCATACGCACGGCGGTCAGATCTGGCCGTTCTCGGCCTTGGTTCGGCTCGACCAACCGGTGGTGCACGGGCTGAGCAGACACGGCGCGCGAACTCAGCTCTACACCAGCCGCGGATCGGGATTCTGGGGTCCGCCTTTCCGGGTGTTCGCGCCCAGTGAGATTTCCGTTCTGACGTTGGTCGCCGGCTGAGAGATAAGCACCTGGCAGTATCGGTGGGGTGAAGAGAACCGAAGAGGTCGTCGTTGTCGCAACCGATCTCGACGGCACCCTGTTGCGTTCGGACCGAACTGTGTCTGCTCGAACGGCCGCTGCGATGGCTGCGGCAGACGCAGCCGGAATCAGGGTGGTGTGGGCCACTGCTCGCGCGCGCCACTCGATCGACGAACTCGCTGCGTCCTGCGGATTTCGCGGGACGGCCATCGGTGCCAACGGGGCTGTTGTCCTCGACCTGGCCGACGGATACCCGGCCATCGTCGGCACCACGTCGGTACCGGCCGAGACGGTGGCCTCGGCCAAGTCGATCGTGCGCTCGCTCGTCCCCGGCGTGGCCTTTGCGACGGTCGGTGCCACGCGATTCGTGGCCGAGCCTCGGTACGCCGAGCTGTGCGTATTCGCGGACCATCACCGGCAGCCGCACGAGATGGAACTCTCGGAGCACGGCCTGTCGGTCGACGTCGAGCCAACGGTCAAAATCGTTGCCCGGCACAGTGATACGCCGAGTGAAGAGTTGTACGAGCTCGTCGCTGCTGTCGGGGTCGACGGAGTGGAGTTGACGCATTCAGGCGCCCCGTACATCGAGATGTCCGCAGCGGGAGTCTCGAAGGCCAGTGCGCTGCAGGAGTTGTGCGAGCGGTGGGGGATTTCTCCTGGTTCGGTTGCGGCAGTGGGGGATGCGCGCAACGATCTGCCGATGCTGAGTTGGGCGGGTACGGCGTTGTGCCCGTCGAATGCTGCTGAGCCCGTGCGATCCGTTGTCGATCGCGTCCTCGAATCCAACGACGACGATGCGGTCGCGCGCTATCTGGAGGAACTCACCGCGCGCAGAGCGAGACCGTAACGTCCGGCCCGTTCGTCACGACCCTGTGGGGTCGGTCGGAGATTCCACGGCCGCCGGTGCAGCAGTCGAGTCGGTTCTGCGCTGAATTCAGTGCATTCGGACAGACCGAGTGGTCGATGCAGGATCAGGCGACGTTCGCGGCGGGCCTGTCGTGCATTCCGGACACTGCACCGGTGGTCGAGATGACGAACAGTGTTGCACCCGGGGTAGCGATTGTGGCGCAAGCGAATTCAGGTTCGTTCATCGACGCAACTGCCATGCTCGACGCGGTCGGCGCATGGTTGGAGTCGCACAGCACTCAGCTACCCGCCGGTCACTGCCTCCAGGATCCGATGACGAGCGGACCGGCGCGGGTAGCCTCTGGCGTGTCAGTGAATCGTCCACCACGAAAGGCCCTGCTGTGAACGACGCCCTGTCGACGGAATCGTCCGAGCCCACCACGATCGCCGAGTACCTGAACGCACACGCGTTGCGGGTGTCGCCGCTCGACGGGCCCGCGGCGGCCGAGCTCGGCATCACCGTGCCGATTCCTGCGGGATGGCAGACGCTCGATCCCGCGCAGTTTCCCGGGGCGACTCAGGTGATCGTGGAACCGAACCTCGTGGAGAACGGATTCGCGCCGAACGCGGTGCTTCTGGTCGGTGCGTTGTCGCGCACGATCGACCCGGAAGCGTTGATGGCACTGGGTTTCGGCGACGGACGTGCGATGCCCGGCTGGGTGGAGCGCGAGGCGAGCACGGCATCGTGGCTCGGCTGGCCGTCTCGATTCATTCGGGGGACGTACGTCGCGCAGCAACTCGAGGCCGCCGTGACGACGCGGTATGTGGTGGTGGGCGTCGATACCCAGTACCTGGTGCAGTTGACGGTGACCACGTTGGCATCGCAGCTCGATGCGTTGGCCTTCGACGTCACCGCGATCAACGACGGTTTGACCACTGGCACGTAGAAGCCGCGAGCCCCTGTGTCCGACGCACTGCTCCGACTAGGGTCCATTCCATGTCGATGAGAACCGGTCGCGTCCGGCACCTGTCGGTGGTGCCGAGTTTGTCCGACACCGACGAGCCGGCCGACGCCAGCGCGACCGAAGCCACGCGGCGGGGCCTGGTGAACCTGGTGCTTCGGGTGACCGTGGATCACACCCGTCCGCAGATTTGGCGTCGGGTGCGGGTGCGCTCGGACCTGCTGCTGTCCGAACTGCATGCGGTGCTGCAGAAGACTCTCGGTTGGGAGGACCGGCATCTGCATGCGTTCAGCGTGAGGGCTGCCGGTGCCACGCGTCGATTCGAGATGGAAGAGACGCTCGACGACGGACCGGACGACGAGGCGTCGAGTGAGGAGCGAGTGCGGATCGACGACGTACTCACGGCACCGGGATCCACCATGACGTACGAGTACGACTTCGGTGACGGATGGACGCACACGATCTTTCTGGAGCAGATCGATTCCGATATAGACGACCTCCGATCGGTCTGCCTCGACGGGGCGCGCGCATGCCCACCCGAGGAATCCGGCGGACCTTCGCGGTACGCACAGGCACTGGAGATCGCAGCCGACCCGTCCGATCCCGAACACGCAGCCCTTCTCACGAGGTGGGGTGCGGCCTTCGACCCCGCTCTGTTCGACGCCGATGCCGTCAACACAGTGCTGCACTCGTTGGACGTGGGGCGTTCGGTGCTCGCCGAAGCAGTGGCAGCGGCACCGGCCATCGGAAAGCTGTTCGATCGGGTGCGTCCTACGGAGGTGCCGTCACTCATGGCGTTGCTTCCACGATGCGAACTCACCATCGAGAGCTCCGTCGACCTACCCGTCGCCGAGATTGCGATGGCCAAGTTGACGTGGTTTCTGCACAGAATCGGCGACGAGGGGGCCGACCTGACCGGTGCCGGCTACCTCAAGCCGGCATTCGTAGCGGCAATTCGCGAGGAGCTCGATTGGGGTCTGGGGTGGGTGGGGCCGAGCAATCGCGAGATCGATCATCATCAGGTGACCGATCTGCGCGAGGCGGCGCGGCACCTCGGGTTGACCCGCACATCGAAGGGCAGGTTGCTGCGCACCAAGCTCGGCGCAGCGTTGGCCGACGACCCGGTAGGCATGTGGCGACATGCGGCCTCGCGACTTCCGCTGGGTAAGGAGACGTACGAGACCGACGCGGCGACTCTGTTCCTGATCTCCCTCGCCGCCTCGGCATCCGCGACGCACCGCAACGAGATGCTGATAGAGACTGTCGCCGAATTGGGTTGGGCCAGCGAAGATTCCGGTGTTTTCGACGCTCAGTTCGCAGCGCAGGCCACGGTGAGCTTCCTCGATCTCATCGGGGCCCACGGTCCGCGGTTCTACTTCCGGCAAGGGGTGGCGGACTCACCGAGCTGGTCTCGCAGGTTCGCGCGGGACGCATTGCTGAGCTGAGTCGAAGAGATGCGGTCCCACGACTGCCCACACAGGGCTCGGGCCGCGCACGACCGCCGCTGAGCAGGCGATTTGCGTTGGTGTGGTTGGTGGCGTAACTTTTGTCGAGTCAGAGCGACGGACACCGACCCGGTCTTCACGGACTGGGTGAACGAGGTTGGACGTGTGGCTCGGCAGGTTTTATCCCCCAAGAGTCGGGCCTTGTGTCCGAGACCAAGCTGGGATAGGCTGGAACAGTTGCCCTTGAGGCC
>NZ_JBEYIW010000017.1:0-93611 GCF_040636045.1 Rhodococcus sp. NPDC006774
GTATCTGTCGCCGGTGATGGACTTGTTCGATCGCCAGATCATCTCGTATTCGATCGGTCGGTCTCCGACGACGGAGTTCACCAACCGTTCCCTGCGGGCAGCATTGGACACCCTCGGTGAACAGGAGTGTCCAATTGTGCACTCGGATCAGGGATTTCACTATCAGCACTTCTCGTGGCGTCGGTTGCTGGCCGATGCGGGAGCGATCCAGTCGATGTCCCGCAAAGCGAACTGCTACGACAATGCGATCATCGAAAACTTCTTCGGTCACCTCAAAGAGGAGATGTTCCATCACGTCCGATACCTGAACCTCGACGCCTTGCACACCGCGATCGAGGACTACATCGGCTGGTTCAACAATGACCGCATCTCGCTACGTCTCGACGGCCTGAGCCCGGTGCGATACCGAGCCCAGGCCCCCGCGGCCTAGGATTTCAATTAACGGTCCAACCTACGGGGTCCAGTGCAGTGCGAGGGTCCATTGACGCGGAGCGGGGGGCGGGCGGGCGGTCAGTCCTCGAAGACTCGCAGTTCTCCGTCTTTGTACCAACCCGATCGGGTGACGTCGGCGGTGTCGAGTTCAGCGGGCACGGCGCTCGGGTAGTACTGCTCGTAGCGCTCCAACGATCCCCAGTCCCTGGCCCAGTCGTTCTCCAAGTAGGTGGGGACGGTGACGGGCTTGGCGAGCAGTTCGGACCAGCCCAGGGGGCCGCCGTTCTCGCCGGATTGCCAGGTGTCGGTGGAGCTGACGGCGAGTGGGCGGTCGGGGAGGATGCGGTATCCGGGTACCTCGGCCACGCCGTATCGGTGGTCGAAGGGGCGCTGGCACGGGAACTGCAGTCCGACGGCCCAGTCGAGCAGCACCGGCTGTTCGCTGCCGATCATGGTGTTGAGGTTTTCCATCACGGGCACTCGCGGTGGTGTGAACGCGAGCCATTGGTCGCCGGTGAGGTTGGGGTCGTTGGCGACGATGCGGACGGCGTCGGCGTCGGGTGCGATGTCTGCCAACGGGATTCGGAGGTTGCGCCACGAGGGTGCGGGTCCGATGTCGCGCGGCAGGTAGGTGCCCTGGGCCTGGACGCTACCGTCGGGCTGGCGCTTGCCGTATTCGAGCAGCAGCGACTGTCCGTAGGTGAGGGCTCCGGTGTCGTCGTAGGACCAGATACGTCCGGCTGCGGAGAAGACGACCAGCGGTGCATCGTCGCTGCGGGCGGGTAGTTGGTACCAGCTCGAGGTGGCCGACGCGGGCTCCTGGACGCCTTCCTGGTACGAGCCGAGGACGGGGGTGGTGGCCGGGTCGAGTCCGAAGGGGAGGGCGGCGGAGGAGCCGTTGACGCCCACTTCGCCGGTGCCTCCTGCGGTACCCGAACTCTGGCCTTCCTCGAAGGCGGGTCCGACGGACTGCTGGTCGGTATTGCCCTGTCCTGGTTTGACTTCCACGGCGTCGGCGCTGAGATCGCTGGGGACGCCGTTGGCGGTGAAGTTGCGCAGTGTGCTGCTCGATCCGCCGAGGGGTCCTGCGACGGGGTCGAATTCCTCCGGCAGCGGGCTCAGTACACCTGCGTTGGGGTTCGATTCGACGAGGACGTCGTTGGCGAGTCCGCACGAATTGCCCAGAACCGATTGCACATTCGAGCGCGCCAACGAGTAGGCGGGATACTGCGAGACGGCTCCCTTGACGAGCGAGAGCACCTCGAAGAGCACCATGATTCCGGCGATGACGGTCAGCGGTGCGGCGGCGAACTTACGGATGCGCTTGCCGCGCGCAGACGTCGGTTTCGGTTGTGGGGGAGCGTATCCCTCGCGTAGGTACTGGAATGCGGCGACGGCGAGGACCAGTCCGAAGAGGATGAGGAACAGGGTTCCCGATTCGTTGCCGCTCAGCGATACCGTCTTGTCGAACCACGGCACGCCGTAGCTCGAAACGTACCAGTAGCCGTTGATGCCCGAGAACGACAGTGCGAGAACGAACATCAGTCCGGCGGTGAACAGCGATCGGTTGCGTCGCGAGCGCAGGGCGCTGGCCGAGACGGCGACGGCGGTCAGTGCGGCGAGTCCACCGGCGATTCCCGCGTAGGAACCGAAGTGGTGAGTCCACTTGGTGGGGTTGAACATCATGAAGAAGATGGTGCCGAGCACGACGCCGAGGAGCCGCCAGGCCGGCCCGTTCGCGATGCCGGGGATGCGTCGGCGACGCAGCAGCACGAACAGAGTGGTGAACAGGCACAGGATCATCGTCAGGAACGCGAAGCGGCGTGCGACGGAGCCGTCGACGGTCTGGACGAAGAGGTAGTAGTAGCGCAGGAAGTCCTGGTACCAGGCCTCGTTGGGGCCGATGATGGTGCGGACTCGGGTGGACTCGATGACCGTCGCGTACGTCTGGTCGGCAAACACGACCACGAGAACCAGTACGCCTGCCGCGGCCAACGGTGCCAGCATCGCGAGGGTGCCGACCTGGCGGTGGCGTCGGACGACGATGCGCGCGATGGGCCGGGCTCCGGCGAGAAGTGCTGCCACACACATCAATCCGGTCGGCGCTGCGGCCAGGGTGAAGGCTCCGATGAGACATGCGGCGGCTGCGGGGAGCAGACGTCCGGTGGCGATGGATCGTTCCACCGAGCACCAGGTGAGGAGCGCGCCGAGGGCGACGATCGGCTCGGGACGCAGTCCGTTGTTGTACGGCAGCCAGAACGCGAGGAACACCAGTCCGCCGGTCCACAGAGCGACGTTGGATTTGCGCACTGCGCGGCCGAGGCGTGGCACCACCTCACGGCTGATCACCATCCAGCACAGGACGCCTGCGATGAGGGCGGGTAGACGCATCCACGGGCTGGCGGTCGAGATCTTGGCGAAGACGGCGAGTACGTCGTAGTACCAGCCGAACGGGGCCTCGGGTACGCCGAACCAGCGGAAGTAGTTGGCCATGTAGCCGGAGTGATCGGCGGCGCGGGCCATCGTGAGCAGGTAGCCGTCGTCCGAGGTGTTGGCACCGACGAAGTGCCACCCCACCAGAACACCGAGGACGGTGACGTCGACGCCGGTGAACTTCCACCAGTGGGAGGGGAAGAAGCGGCGGTGCGCGCGGCCGTCGGTGCCGTCGAGCCGACCGAGTGCGCCGATGGCCAGCAAGGTGCAGGCGATCGCGAGGATCATGATCAGCGACTTGAGTAACGTCGGCGACGACGAGAACCGCGAGTCGACGTCGACGGTGACGGACATGTCGGCCGGGGCCGCGCCGCTGAGATCGCTGAAGATGCCGACGACCTGGGGGCGCAGATCGCCGTCGAGCCGGCCTTGCAGAGGCTGGCCGTCATCATCGGTCAGTCCGGTGAAGGCCGCGGAGGTGTACTGGTCGTTCGAGGTGATCTCGATGGCCGCGCAGCGGGTGCTCTCGACGTCGGCGCGAGGTGCCGTCGCGACGACCACGTTGCGGTCCAGAACGTCGACGTTCGTTTCGCCGACGCGCACGAACAGACTGTTCAGTGCCGCGCCTTCGCCCTGCGGGGGCGCAGTCGCCAGCAACAGCCCGCCCGACGCGGGAAGTGCTGCGACGGCAGAGCACGGGAGGGTCGCAGTGAGGCTCAGGGGTGCCTGGGACACCAGCGGGGCGTCCACGTCCTGCAGGAGGCCGTTCTGCGGCCATTCGATGGTGGCCGTGGTCTGAGTGACGGGTGCGAACGGAGTGATCAGCGCGAACAGCACACCGAGCACGCCGGCCACCATGGCGATCAGCCGGGGAACTCGTACCTGAGCACGAAGTTCGTCCGAGGCTCGCAGTGGAGCGGGAACGGGTGGACCAGCTGATGAATCTGTCACGACGTCGGGCACGAGAGTCGATGTTATGCGAGCGTGACGAAGAGGTCACACAGGCACCGTCCCCGGAATAGTTCCAGAACCAGGGGATCAGTCTGTTTTCATCGGTCCGTCGCTGGCCAATCCGGACCGAGACCGCTGCTCGACGGCGATCTCGGCCGTCGCCGCGTCGGGATCGAGTGGCATGTATCTCTCGATCGATCCCCAGTCTCGGGCGTAGTCGTCGGCGAGGTACGACGGCAACGTCTGCGCACCGAGTAGCAGTTCGGTCCAGCCCAGCGGGCCACCGCCGATCGAGTCCTGCCAGGCATTGGTGGACTCGGCACCGGTGCGGTCGGGCAGAATCCGGTACTCCGGCACCTCGGCGACGCCGTCCCGGTGATCGAACGGGCGCTGGCACGGGAACGCCAGCCCGACGGCCCAGTCCAGCAACACCGGATCGGTCGATCCGACCAACGAGTTGAGAGTCTGCGTCTTCGGGACGCGCGGTGGGGTGACGGCGAGCCATTGATCGCCGGCCAGGTCGTTGTCCTCGGCGACGATGCGCACGACGTCCGCGTCGGCAGGCAGCTCGTTCATCGGCACGCGCAGGTTGCGCCACGACGGCGACGGACCGATGTCGAGCGGGGTGATCCGCCCCAGCGCGAGCACGTCACCGCCGTCGCGGCGACCGTATTCGAGTTCGACGCGTTGGCCTTCGGTGACGATTCCGTCCTTGTCCACCGATCGGATGCGGCCGGCGGCGGCGATGGTGATGAGGTCGCCCTCTCCAGGCAGTGAGTACCAACCCGAGGTCAGGGACGCAGGCTCGGTGGCCCCGAAGCTGCCGAGTACCGGTGTGGTGCTCGGATCGAGTCCGAACGGCAGAGCGACGGTGCTGCCGTTGACTCCGACGTTCTCGTTGGTCCCACCGGAGGTGCCCGCGGAGTTCGACGAGGTGGCGGCCGCGCTCTGTTCGGAGTCCTCGGGGCGGATGGAGTTCGCGCTGCCCTGCGCGGTGTCCTCGGAGTCGGCCGTCAGGTCTTGTGCGACGCCGTCGGGGGTGAATCCGGTGCTGCCACCCGCTCCGAGTGCGTCCACGCCGGGTTCGATCGGTTGCAGGACCGAGCCGTTGACGTCGGTCTCCACCTGTACGTCGCCGGCGAGTCCGCACGAGTTTCCGGCGAGGGCAGAGAAGTTCGAGCGGGCGATGGAGTACGCCGGGTATTGCGCCACAGCACCTTTGACGAAGGAGAGCACCTCGAAGGCGACAACGCCGCCGGCGACGATGGTCAGCGCGGACGGCGCGAATCTACGACGCGTGGTGGGTTCTTTTCTGCGATAAGGCAATCGGACGTGTTGGTAGGCGGCGTAGAGCAATGTCAGAACCGTCAGTCCGAGCAGGATCGTCGAAAAGCCCTTGCCGGCAATGGACGGCGGCTTGTCGAACCACGGAATCCCGTAGCTCGAGACGTACCACCAGCCGTTGGAGCTGGTGAACGCCACCGCCGTCAGGAACAGCACGGCGGCGGTGAACAGTGTTCTGTTGCGCGGAGATCGGACGGTCGCAGCGGTGACGGCAACGGCAGCCAGCGCGGCCAACGATGCCGCGAGACCGGCGTACACGCCGAAGTGGTGGGTCCACTTGGTGGGGGTGAACATCATCAAAGCCAGTGCGCCCAGGATGATTCCGAGGATCCGACGCGATGGCCCGGTGGCCGTGCCGGGGATGCGTCCGTTCTTGCGGAGCATCACCGCGATGCACACGACGATGCACAGCAGCATCGCGAACATGCCGAATCGTCGGGCGAGCGAGCCGTCGGGCGAGATGGTCATCAGCGCGTCCCAGCGGACGCGTTCTTCGAACCACGGCACGTTCGGTCCGATGGCCGAGCGCACCCGGGTGGCTTCGAGAACGGTGCTCAGAGTCTGGTCGGCGAAGATCGCGATCAACACCGCCAGTCCCGACGCGACCAGCGGCGCGAGAACGGCGAGCAGTCCCACCTGGCGAGCCCGCTTGACGACGATCATCACCAGCGGGCGCAGCCCGGCGAGCAGGGCGGCGACGGCGATCAGTCCGGTGGGTCCGGCGGCGAGGGAGAATGCGGCGATCAGGGTGCCGATGGCGGCGGGCAGTAGTCGTCCGGTGGCGATTGCGCGTTCGATCGAGCACCACGTGAGCAGTGCGCCGAGGGCGATGATCGGTTCGGGGCGCAGTCCGTTGTCGTAGGGCAGCCAGAAGGCGAGGAACACGAATCCGGCGGTCCACAGTGCGACACGGTTGGTGAGGACCGCGCGACCGAGGCGGGGGATCACCTCGCGGCTGATGACCAGCCAGCACAGGAGCGCCGCGATGGTGGCGGGCAGGCGCATCCAGATGCTGGCGGTGCTGACCTTGGCGAGGGCGGCGAGCATGTCGTAGTACGGCATGCCGAACGGTGCCTCGGGGACGCCGAACCAGCGGAAGTAGTTGGCCATGTACCCGGCGTTCTCGGAGACCCGGGCCATGTTGAGCAGGTAGCCGTCGTCGGAGGTGTTCGCGCCGATGAAGTGCCACAGCACCAGCACGCCGACCACGACGGCGTCGACGCCGGTGATGGACTTCCAGCGCGAGGGGAGGAATCGGCGGTGGCGTCGACCATCCATGCTGTCGAGGCGATGCAGCGCGAACAGGGAGGCGATCACGGCGAGTGCGCCGACGATCATGGCCAGCAACTTGAACGTGGTGGGGCTCGAGGAGTAGCGCGAGTCGATGTCGGCACGCACGTTCAGGCCGTCGACGGGTGCGGTGAGGTCGGTGTAGATGCCGACGACCTGCGGCCGGATGTCTCCGTCCACGGTGTTCGCCTCGCCGTCGAGGTCGACGACCGTGCTGGTGGCGTTCGAGGAGACCGTCAGTGCGCAGTCTTCGGACAGCTCGGACACGGGAGCCTCGGCGAGGACGCGATCACGCAGCAGCACCTGCAGTCGGCCGTCGTCGACCCGCACGATCAGTGCCTTCTGCTCGGTTTTCGCAGCCGCGATGGGTGCGGTGGAGACCAGAGTGCCGCCGTCGGTGAGAGCAGTGGCTGCGCTGCACGGAACGGTTGCCTCGAGGTCGACGGGCGAGTAACTCACCAGCGGGGCGTTGACGCTGCCGAACGAGCTCTGCGGCCACGACAGCGTCGCGACGTCCTGCTGGACCGGAAGCAGGGGCGTGGCGATGGCCAGGACGGCACCGATGATGCCGGTGACGATCGCTATCAGCCGGGCGGTCGCGATGTTCGGAGCGGTCTCGGGCACGCCGACGATGCTATGGGACGAGCGTCCGCACGTCCCACACCCACACGCCCCCGGTGTACCGAGGCTCGACGCCGACGAGGTCGGTGACGGTGGTGCGCAGGGCGAGGGTGTTCTTGCCCGGCGGAAGGACGACGACGTCGGCCTCCCAGAACGCCATGTCCTCGGCGGCCTGGCTGCGCTGATCGTCGGTGATCTCGGGGACGGTGCCCGAGTCGTAGACCGAGCCGAGCAGCAATGCCGTCGGACGGTCGACGGCTCCGTACTTGGCGACCTTCTCTTCTTTGTCGCTCGGTCCCACGAAGTATCCGGCGGCCAGCTTGAAGCCCATGTCGGCGTCCATCTGCCAGCGCAGCGGGCGCGCGTCCTCGGGCCGTGGGAGGGGAACGGTGACGACGGAACCGTCGTCGACGTAGTTCTCCCACTCACCGTCGGCGAAGAATTCCGGGGTCGGGGACTTGTCGACGGTCACCAGCGGCGTGGGGATCAGCGGTACGAGAGCGAGGGCGAGGCCGGCGATCCAGAACGCAGGCAATGGGCGAAGTCCGTTGCGGAATGTGCGATCGGTGGCCAGGACGAGCAGCAGTGCCAGGGCAGGCACCGCGCCCAATGCGAAGCGGGTCTCGAGCACGGATTCGACGAGGGGATACTCGGCGAGCTTCGTCCACGGCAGCGTGATGCCGGTGTCGTCCTTGCCGATCACCAGCGTCGCACCGAGCGAGAGCACGCTCATGACGATGGCGGTCGCGGCGGCGGCGCGGGCGCAGGCGACGCGCCACATCCACACCGCTGCCACGAGGCACAGCACCAGCAGCGGCCAGCCGAAGTACGCGTTCTCCTCGGTGGCGTTGATGCGGACGTTCTGCCCCGGCGTCGCCTCGCCGCCGAGGGATTGCGTCGGGAATTGGAACAGTGCTTTGGCGTCGTTGCCCATCGCGCCGTGTTCGAGGAACGAGTACGACTGCGGGCCGAAGAACTGCCACCACAGCGGAAACGCCACGAGCGTCAACGCGATACCGGCGGACACCGCGAGTCGGGGAACGGCGTTGCGGACGGCAGGCCACAGTGACCGCGGCCGGGACACGTAGTAGACAACGGCGAAGATGGCGAACGACATCGCGAAGATCAGCAGCGGCTCTTCGCCGAGCAGGATCTGCAGCGCGACGATCAACCCGAGTCCGATGGTGTTCTTCTTGGTCCCGCCGCCACGTGCGATGCGGGTGACCAGCATGGCGATGACCGGAAGCAGGAACAGCACCACGAAGTTGGGGTGGCCGTTGGCGTGGGAAATCACGCCGGGCGCGAAGCCGCACAACGCGCCGCCCATTGCAGCGGCACCCTTGGACGCATTGAGCTGGCGGGAGAACAGCCAGAACCACGCGAACGCGGTGCCGGCCAGGCCTGCGGTGAGGGCAATCGCCCAGGTCACGGTGGGTCCGAAGAGCAATGTGATCGGCGCAAGCGGAATGGAGATCCCGAACATTGCCGTGTTCGCCATCAGATTCACCCCGAGCGGGTAATTCTGCAGGTCACTCCACAGCGGGTTGTCCAGATGCGCGACAGAATGGGCGGCGACGGAGAAGAACCACTCCCACATCGTCTGGTCCTGGCCGCTGTTGTAGAGGTAGCCGCCGTTCGGATTGCGCCACTGACCCTGCAGGACGTACACGGCGGCGATCAGAAATCCGACGGCCGCCACGACGTCGCCACGCCCGACACCGGAGTGTCGAGCCGGTGCCGTAAGCGGCTGCCGCTCGAGAACTCTCTGGTCGTGGGTGGTCATCGCGTCGAGGTTACAGAAAGATCACGATGGGCGAAAACTCGAACGACCTGGGTCACACCGGCCGGCGCGGTACGTCAGGCCGCTTTTCTCGTCACATCGAAGCGATCGGTCTGCGGCGTGGCTCGACGGGGCGGGCGTGCATCGGACGATTCCGTACCCAGCTGTGTCTTCTGGGAGTCAGGCCGACGGGTGAGGTGGTGCTGAAAATGGGCCGGCAGATTTCGGTGCCGAGGGGCTCGATGTCGGCCGAGTGTTGACACTCCCCTTGGGGGAAGGATCACGGTGGGGTCATGACCACAGAATGGGATGGACTCCCGGACACCGTGAAGAAGTTCATGACCGCACTCGATGCCCGACAGGGCGCTCGAGCGCTCACCGTATTCACCGCGGATGCCGTGGTGACCGATGAGGGCCACGACCACTCGGGCCGTGCCGAGATCGAGGCCTGGCTGGCCGCCTCGGTCAGTGAGAGCGAGTACACCTACACAACAGAGTTCACCGGAGCGACCACGACCGGCACGACCGTCGACGTCGAGCAGCACCTGGAAGGCGACTTCCCCGGGGGAATCGCCGACCTGCACTACCGATTCACGCTGGACGGCGCGCTGATCGACCGGTTGGTGATCGAGCCATGAGCAAGCGATGGTTCATCACCGGTGGCACACCTGGCGGCTTCGGCATGGCGTACGCCGAGGTGGCGCTGGAGGCGGGGGACCGCGTGGTACTCACGGCTCGGCGTCCGGGGGAATTGGCGTCGTGGGCCGATCAGTACGGTGATCGCGTTCTCGTCGTGCCCATGGATGTCACCGACGCGGCGCAGGTACTGCAGGCGGTACGAACAGCCGAGGAGCACTTCGGCGGTATCGACGTACTGGTCAACAACGCCGGCCGCGGCTGGTACGGATCGATCGAGGGAATGAACGAGACCTCGATACGGGCGATGTTCGAGCTGAATTTCTTTGCCGTACTGACCGTCACGCGCGCAGTGCTGCCGGGTATGCGCGCCCGCGGAAGCGGGTGGATCGTCAACGTGTCCTCGGTGGCCGGGCTTCTGGCGGCGGTCGGATTCGGTTACTACAGCGCCACGAAATACGCGATCGAGGCCGTCACCGACGCTCTGCGCCAAGAGGTTGCCGAGCACGGCATCTCCGTGTTGGCGGTCGAACCGGGGGCTTTCCGCACGAACGCTTACGCCGGGTTCGCCGACGAGACCGTCTCGGAGAGGATTCCGGAATACCACGTCATGCTGAAAGAGGTCCGTGCCGCTTTCATCGACATGAACGGGGTGCAACCGGGCGATCCGCATCGCGGTGCCCGTGCGGTGGTCGCAGCGATGGCCCAGGACCCGCCGCCGCGTCGGCTGATCCTGGGCAACAGTGGATACGACGCCGTGATCGATGCGCTGGAGCAGAACCTGGGCGGCATTCGGTCGAACGAAACGCTGTCTCGTAGCGCGGATTTCCCCGCCTGACCCGCCGAAACAACAATTCGACACAGACCCATCCGGTGCACTGGCCGACCGGTCGCACGGTGGCGACGGCCAGGTCGTCCTCAACGACCTGACCGTCATCACTCCGATCGCACCTATCGCTACACGTCGACCGAGCTGACGAACGTGCCGGTCCTCAGCACATCGACGTTCGAATGCACACTCCACCGTTTAGCCGTCAGATTTCACCAGCCCTTCGACTGTCTCAGCTGCTGGACTTGTTACCTGGACCAGCACGTTGCCCGTCGCTGGGTCGGTCAGCGCAGTGGTGCACACTCCGCGGGTAGGTGATGTCCAGATGGTCAACGCGGATTCGTTTGCGCCGTCCTCTGCCCTGAACTCGTCGGAGTAAATCGGGACTGTGTCAGCTGACGCAATCGCGGGAGCCTTTGCCACCGACAGCTCCTCGGTGTCGCGGGAACCGAACGTGGCGCGGACCGTAGCTGCGCCGTCGTCGCCGCAATCCACGGTGGCGACCATGACGGCGTCTGGCCCGCCCACAGTCGGCACTGCTGTGTCGTCGACTGTGCAACCAGCGACGGGCAGTGCGACAGTGATGAAGGCGGCAAGACCCCATCGCAAGTCGCCGTTCTTCTCGATCCGGACGTCGTTGATCGCCTACTCCTTCGCCTAGTTCATGCCCTGAATGGGGTACATGTCTGGTTCTGGCATATTTCGTACCACATGGTGTGGTTCGATTGCGTTCAGCGATCCTCGGTCCTAGGCACCGAATTGGAGAACACCACCGTGAGCGATCAGAACAACCACCGCGGCGACCAGACAGTCGGTGCCCAAATGGGCGA
This sequence comes from Rhodococcus sp. NPDC006774, assembly GCF_040636045.1. Classification (NCBI taxonomy): domain Bacteria; kingdom Bacillati; phylum Actinomycetota; class Actinomycetes; order Mycobacteriales; family Nocardiaceae; genus Rhodococcus; species Rhodococcus sp. NPDC006774. Next base: position 11,147 of record NZ_JBEYIW010000017.1, read on the forward strand.
CGATAACGACCCAGCCTTGGAAGATCCGGTCATCGATGGCGATGCCCCGCAATCCATCCGTGACTGGGTCCGAGATTCTCGGCCCGGCTCAAACACCGTCGATGACGGTTTCCTGGCAACCGACCTCGAAGACGAAGCTGTTCCGGGCGAGGGCTGGACTTCCTAGGCGGCGCGGGATTCGCTGCGCTGCAATAACCCACAACAAGGACGGCTGCGATCACTCGCCCATATCGTCGTACCTGCACGGCGGCATACTCCCCGGAGGAAGCTGAGGACGGGCCGGGACGCGGGCTTAGAACTCTCCGAGGCGGTCTTGTGTTCGGGCGGTGCGGTGCGACCGTGCGGGCCACACGCGATTGGACCACAAGGCGTAGCTGCCACCACCGACCGCGATCACACCGACCAACAGCCCGGCCACCGCACCGCAGAACGCTGGAAAAAGCAGTAGCGCGAGCCAGGACATGGACCGCTCGAGAGCCCAAGGAATCATGACTCCAACACCTGTGCACGCACCGGTAACAGCGGCGACCCTCAGTTCTTTCTCGACCCAGTCCACGGTTCCACTAGAACGACGGCAATGCGCTGTTGTTCTCAGCACCATGCGGTTCTGGCTGGGACCGTCAGCGGCTCAGGAAACCGTCGGAAGGTCCCATGCTCGTCATCAAATGAGGAACATTGGCCCTGTGGATACCGACAGAAGTTGAAGTGCTGCAACAACATGCAGAACTTCTATGGTGACTCTGTATATCGGAGTCGGTCGTACTGCTCAGCGGGGTCTCGGATTCAGTGGAGGTGTGCCCACCACGTCTTGACCTGGATGCAGAGCGTCTTGTAGTTGCGCCAATGTCGCATCGGTCAAACTGCCCGCTCCCAGACCTATTGCGCATGCCCAGTCGAATTCGTCCGTGGACCACGCTCGGATCGGAGTCGGGTAGTGAGCGGTCCAATTGACGGGGAGCAGCCAGTCTTCGCAGGAGCGCGTGCGGCGCCACAGGCGGCCAATACCCTTCTCGAAATCGGCTTCGAAGCTGTCCGGGTGTTCGGGGTCTCGTCGCACCTCGGTCGGGGTGAAGTCGACCAGGACGGTTGCCTGCAGACGTTGTGGGCTGACGTTGTCGTGGAACCATTGCATGGTGCTTTTCGATCGTTCGATCGAGCGCGCCTGATCTTCGGCGAACACGTTTCGGGCCATTCTGACCGGGCCGGTCCACGAAAACGTCGAGTCCGGTACTTCGTTCGACACAACACACTGGACGTACTCCCCACTGCCCTCCTCGCACTGCTGCCTCAGCACGGCCCCGGTCTCGGTGTCGATCGTCAGCACCATCGGCAGGCCCCTGCTGCCGGTCTTCAATTCCACTGTCCAGCAGCGTCGTCCGATGAACTCGATCTTTTCGATGGGGCGTGTGGGTCGGGTAAGGCCCGGCCGCGCCCAGTGTTCGACTGGGCGGGACACGATGAGATCCCGGCCAGGGTCATGTATCCGTGTGTTGAGTTCGTTTGTTTCGATCGGATCGTCATGACCAGCCTGAAAGACCCAACACTTCTGGCCGTCGGCAATGAACAGCGGTTTCCCATCGAGGGACTCCATGCGCGTCTTTCGACCGAAACGGAACAGACGGACCTCGCCGAGTCCGAAACCCACGTACGACGGAACGATGCCGTAGTGCGCGTCGTAGACGACTCGCGGACCGATGTCGGCGTGAATTGCGTGGGCGATGCCCGTGACCGGCCGCTGCGGACCATCGACGATCTTCAGCAACACCTCGACCCAATGCGTCATACGTACAACACTCCGCCAATGGCGTGCGACCGATCAGGGTAGGCGCGAGTGTCTGCCTGCTCCATCAATTCTGTCGGGGCATAACGAGTTATGTCGTCGAGGCGCTGTCCCTGTTCGTCGTACAGATTGAGTCGAGCCACCAAAGTAAGCCGCTCGTAGTCATCGTGCGTGAAACTGATGTGCAATCGACCGCGCGGCCAGTCCCCGATGAACTCGGCTCGCACGTCGTGCATTCGGTTCGAGAACTGGCGACCGTCGAGTCGACGAATGCAGTAGCGAACATACGACGCATGATCCGGCGGCTCCGGGGCGACGGGCCTGCAGTACCCCGTGATGTCCAGATCGTCTATCGCTGTTTCGAGTTCGCGCTCTGCTGTGTCTATCGACAGTCGAATAAGCTGGCGGCCCGGCCTGCCTCTGTCTGCAGATCTGACAAGAAGCCACAGCCGGTCACCGTGTGCGGTGCCCTCGTAGACTTGGACGCCGGTCAGTGCGATCTCACGTACGGGCGTCGACGAGCCGTCACGGAATGCCTTCACGAGAAGAACGCCGCTGCGTCTGTCCGTTGTGCCCCAGTGCCATCGGATGCCGTCTCCGAGCGCGCGCTTACGGCGGTGCTGCTCGTTGTATGTCACGTCGGCGTACTCACTCGTGTGCCAGACGCCGTCAGCTCTCGACCGTGGGTAGTCATCGAGTTCGATACGAGATGTCTCTGCGTTCAGTGGTAGGTGAATCCACGACGTGGATTGTCGAAGAACGTATCCTGCCGGAGTTGGGGTGTCCCGATAGGTGCGCGACCATGGGGCGTGCTCGACCCCGAGGTGGACCGATTCTTCGTCGAAATCGGCTGCCAAGACAACCCCGTCGATGGCTATCGGAGACATGCCTCCGCCCGGGTGGGCGAGGAGGAAAGGAGGTCCAGGTCGAGGGCGTAGGAGCGGAGGCGCGTCCGCGGTACGTGCGACGTCGTCACGAATCCGGGTGGGTCGAAAACACCATGCTCCCGACGGTCCTGCCGTCAGCAGCTGTGTGCCTTCGAGATACTCGGCGTGACGTACCCCTTCCGCAGTGACGCAGGCCAGAACCTCCGTCCCGCGGTATTGAAGCCAAACACGGTCCTCATAAGAGGCAACGGTCAGTGCGGGTGACGGTGAGGGTATCTCGGGCCAGGAGACAATCCGGTCGATCTGCCCGTATCTCGGTTCGAGAAGTACTGCAACAGGCTGGGTTTCATCGATCGCCCACAGTCGGCCGCCAGCGAAACGAATGTACCGTGGGCGCAAGAGTCTACGCTCGGACGACGGGGCGCTCATGCGCCTTTCTGCAGTGTCATGACCGTGACACTACCTCACCACGTTCGACACGTAGTCGATTCATGAGCGGGGAAGCGTGATGGTGGATGCCCCGCAGGCGCGGTGCGCGGCGATCGTCGCCGACGCTGTCGAGGGGGTCGTTCGTCATCGGAACCTGGCCGGATACCAGCTGGCGCAACAGTTCTTGCACCTCGGCGGACTGTTTCCAAGCATGCGGGTAGGTGCCACCCAATTCGCTAAGCGGTACGCACCACCAGTGCGAAGGGTCCGATGTCGGTGACGGTGAAGCGTGGATCCTCGAACAGTGCCTCGGGGAAAGTGACGGTGTAGCGGCGCACGTTCGGGTCGTTCGGGTAGACGTCCTCGGCCAGGCGCAGGGTGTAGCCGTCTGCACCGCGGCGGAACAGGAACGCATCCGGCGCGCGCCACTGGCTGTTGTCGAGCGCGTCCACCAACTGATCGGGAGTCTCGAGCTCGGTCCACTGCTCGATGGCGTCGGCTCGCTGATCGAACTGCGCCAGTGGGTTGGCGTAGTGCGAGGTCAGTCCTTGGAAGCCGAAGTACGGGTAGTAGCTGAGGAACGACGTATCCGCCGTCAGCACGACGGTTTCGTCGCGCGGACGCTGGGTCTGCTCGGTGAGTGCGTCGTCGACCTCGCGGTAGTACGACACCGCGCTCGGCGGACGCATGTCGGCGCGGTTGCCGTCGCCGTCGGTATCGGAGTACGCGACGGTGATCTCGGTCTGCAGTACCTGGGGGATGTTCTGCGCGTAGGTCATGGCACCGATGGCCGCTACGACGACAGCGGCGATACGGAACTTCGGTGGCTCGTTGATGGCCTGGTAGATCGCATGGCTACCTTCGAGAAAGCCGAAAACGCCTGCGCTGCCGAGTAATACGATCAGCACCGCTTCGAGGCGGAACGAGAGCAGGGTGGTGCCCGCCGCCGTGGCGGCCATGGACAGCAGCGTCCACAGATAGATGGAGACGACGCCGACGCCCAGTGCTTGCGCCCGGCGCGAGGACGAGAACCGCACCGCCACCCACACGGTGCCGATGAGACAGAGCACGCCCATCAGGGAGAACTCGAACATCGGGAAGGGAAGTGTCGCACCGGCTTCCGGTAGATAGTGCAACGCTGTGCCCGACGTGGACGGCGCGCCGCGCAAGAACTCGATCAGGTACGGCAGCCACACGGTCGCGGCGATGAGGCCCGAGATCGCGGCGATCGCGGCGACCTTGATCGCGATGGGAACCAGTACGTTCCAGGACTTCCGCTCGCGATAGGCGAGGACGGCGGCGAACAACGCCATGAGTACGACGGTGAAGGCAGCCAGACCGAGATACAGGGTGTAGAACGTCGCGGCCAAGCCGAGGAAGAGTCCGGTGCCGACCACCGCTCCCCACCCGCCCGATGCGGAGCGGTACAGCCCGCCCCAGGCGAGGACCAGTGCGGGAGCGAACAGCATCACGATCACGGCGCTGTATGCCTCGGGGGAGGCGTGGGCGACGACGAGTGCGGTGGTGACGGCGCTGACGGCGACAGCCCAGTCGGCTCGGATCAACGCCTTCCACAGTACGAACGACACGACGGCGGTAACGGCGAGCAGCCCGATTGCGTAGGGCTTGAACACTTCCCAGCCGTCCATGCCCAGCAGGTTGCCGACGCGTCCGCCGAGCCAGAACCAGCCTGCGGGGTAGAACGGCGGAATGTCGGCGTACGTCATGTCGCGCAACGACGCCGAATCGGTCAGGCGAGTCAGGTATTCCGTGCGGAACTCCTGGTCGACGGAGATGCCGAACAGGTAGAGCTTGGTTGCGGCCAACGGCATCCCGAGAGTGACGGTGACGAATCCGCTCAGCCCGATCCACGCCGCGAGCCGGGCGATCCACGGCCACTTCCGAATCCGGTACAGGTAGACCGACGCCGCGAACAGTGCTGCCGCAACCACCTGACCGAGCGTCGTGATGGCGCGGGTGACGTTGGACGAGTTGAACGCAGGCCACTGAACCAGTGAGAAGGCGTACAACCCGACCGTCGCCACGACGACTGCAACGAGCACACCGAGAACGATTTCCCCGACGGCAGAGGCGGTCCTGCGAGCCGGTGCAACCTGCTGTGTCATGAGCCCCGTTGTCACGAATGCAGAAGTGTCATCGAGATCAGATGGGCAGCTTGCGGAAGATGGGCCGCGGTACGTGCCGCAGGACCATCATCACCAGACGCCAGGGAGCGGGAGTCCAGATGAGCGGAGTGCCCTTGCGTGACGCGTTCACCGCGAGCTTCGCGATGACCTCCTTGTCGACCGTCATCGGGGCTTCCTTGACGTGCGCGCTGAACTTGGTGCGCACCATGCCCGGGCGAACGACGGTGACCCGAGGTCCGAACTCGCGCAGCGCTTCTCCGAGTCCGAGGTAGAACCCGTCGAGTCCGGCCTTGGTGGAGCCGTAGACGAAGTTGGAGCGACGTACCCGCTCGCCCGCCACCGAGGACATGACGATGATGCGGCCGTAGGCCTGCGCCTTCATCTTCTCGCCCAGCAGCACGCCGACCGACACGGACGCGGTGTAGTTGATGTTCGCGGCGAGGACGGCCTTGCGCTGGTCCTGCCAGAGCTGCTCGGCGTCGAAGTCGACGGCGAAGGCGACGATGGCGACATCGACGTCGCTCTTGGCCCAGGCCGCGTCGATGACCTTCGGGTGCGACGCGGTGTCGAGTGCGTCGAAGTCGATGACGTCGACGGACTTCGCGCCCTTGGCGTTCAGCTGGGCGACGGCGCTCTCGCGCAGCGGGTCGTTCGGCAGCGCGGCGAGGATGACACGTGCCGGGGACTTCGACAGGTACTCCTCGGTGATCGCGAGACCGATCTCGCTGGTGCCACCCAGAACGAGAATCGTCTGGGGGTTACCTACGGCGTCTATCGTCACAGCAGTTCCAGCCTTCTAGCCATATCGGAGGCGAAAACGCCTGTGGGGTCAACAGATCGACGGACCTTGATCCACTCGTCGATCCGCGGGTACATCGAGTGGAAGGTCTCGGCATCGGTGCGCGAGTCCTTCGCGGTGTAGAGACGGCCACCGAATTCGAGCACGCGCTTGTCGAGTTCACGGACGAACTCGTTCAGGCCCGGCTTGATCGGGAAGTCGACGCAGATGTTCCAACCCGGAATCGGAAAGCTCAGTGGCGCTTTGTTTCCGGGCCCGAACAGCTTGAACACGTTGAGGAACGAGTAGTGCCCGGACTTCTGGATGTCGACGATGATCTTCTTGAACTCGTCGACGGCCTCCGGCGGCACGACGAACTGGTACTGCAGGAATCCCTTGGAGCCGTAGGCACGGTTCCACTCACCGAACATGTCCAGCGGGTGATAGAACGCCGTCAGGCTCTGGACCTTGTTCCGGTAGTTGCCGGCCTTGCGATACCAGACCTCGCCGACGGCGGAGAATGTGTACTTGTTCGCGAGACCGTTCGGGAAGACGTCCGGGAACGTCACCAACGGCTTGGCGTTGAACCGCAGCGGGTCCTTCTGGAGTTTGGCCGGCAACTGGTCCAACGTCGCGAGCGATCCGCGGGAGAGGGCCGCGCGGCCGAGCTTGGGCGGCGGAGCAACCGCGTCGAACCACGCGCTCGAGTAGTCGTAGTTGTTCTCGCTGCCATCGCTGTGCAGGGCGATGGTCTCGTCGAGGGTCGTTGTGACGTCGCCGTCGGCGATGAAATAGGCCGTCTCCGTCGGCGTCATCTCGATCGTCGCGCGCAGGATGATGCCGGTCAGGCCGTTGCCGCCGACCGTCGCCCAGAAGAGCTTGGCGTTCTTGCCCGACGGCGTCAGGTGGCGGACCTGGCCGTCCGCGGTGAGCAGTTCCATCGAGCGGACGTGGTTGCCGAAGCTACCTGCGCTGTGATGGTTCTTACCGTGGATGTCCGTTCCGATGGCACCGCCGATGGTGACCTGGCGCGTGCCCGGCAACACCGGTACCCACAGGCCGAACGGCAGCGCGGCACGCATCAGCTGGTCGAGGTTGACGCCACCGTCGACGTCGACGATCCGCGTCGATGCGTCGATGCTGTGAATGCCGTTCAAGGCGTTCATGTCGATGACGAGGCCGCCGGAGTTCTGCGCGTTGTCACCGTAGGAGCGGCCGAGGCCGCGGGCGATGACGCCGCGTCGGAGGTGGGCCGGCTTGGAGTCGTTCTGCTCGGCGACCTGCTTGACCGCGTTCGCGATGAGCTCGGGGTCGGAGGTCGAGAGCACCTCTCCAGTGGAGGGCGCAGTGCGGCCCCAACCGGTGAGTGTGCGGGTCTGCGTGGGTAGCGGCGCAGTGTTCCCGGCCTGTGGTTCCAGGGGGAAGAGTGCGTCGTCGGCTGTCGTGGACATCGCTCAAGAGGGTACCCGCACCGCAGCAGCGGCTAGTGTCAGTCCTCGTGTCCACCCCCGACCGCTCCGCAGAAGAAGGCTCCACGGGCGACGACTGGTCGCCCGAGGACGACGAGTTGCAGCATCACGTCCCGCTCCCCGTCGAGCTGCCGCTGACCGAGAACATCGCCGACGCGGCCCTCGATCTCAAGACGCAGGTGCTGCGCTTCTTGGCGACGGGTGTGCTGTCGGCCATCGTCGACCAGGGCGTCAACCTGATCCTGCATTTCGTGTTCGGCGTGGGGGTGACCCTGGCCAAGGCCATCGGCTTCGTCCTCGGAACCACGACGGCCTACCTGATCAATCGTCGATGGACGTTCAACGCGGCCCCGTCACGGGCGCGGTTCTTTGCCGTGGTCGCGCTGTACGGAGTTACCTTCGCCGTCCAGGTGGGCATCTACACCTGGCTCTACCAGGCCCTTCCCGACGGCTTCTGGTACGCGAACGTGGCCTTCGTCATCGCGCAGGGCACGGCGACGGTCATCAACTTCCTCGTTCAGCGGTTCGTGATCTTCAAGATTCGCTGAGCCTCCGAGTCGCCGCCGGGCGTTCGCAGGCGCGGGTTCGCCCCCCCCGTGAGGTCCGCAAACGCGCGCGCACTTGTTAGACGCGCGCATTCTCGTCAGCGGTCACGGGCGATTCTGCGCGCGCCTGACTAACGCGCGCGCGTTTGCCCGGATCTGGCGTCGCCGCCTCGTCCCGCCGCTCACGAGAAGTTCGGCAGGTCTCCGCGTTCGAGGGCTTCGGCGAGGGTGGGTGCGGCTGTGTCCTTGTCGGAGAGCTCGTAGGTCAGGGGTGTGCCGTCGCGTGCGGTGGTGGGCCAGTCGATGCCCAGGGCGGGGTCGAGGGGGTTGATGTCGCGGTCCAAGGCCGGGGTGTACTCGAGGCTGCACAGGTACATGACGGTCGAGTTGTCCTCCAGGGACAAGATGGCGTGGCCGAGTCCTTCGGACAGGAAGACTGCTTTGCGGTCGATGTCGTCGATCAGCACGCTGTCCCATTGCCCGAACGTCGGTGATCCGACGCGCAGGTCGACGATGACGTCGAGGAAGGCTCCGCGGGCGCAGGTGACGTACTTCGCCTGCCCGGGCGGGTTGGTGGTGAAGTGAATCCCGCGCAGGACCCCGGCTGCGGAGACCGAGCAGTTCGCCTGCAGCAGCTCCAACGACCGCCCGGTCGTGGCCTCGAACGCCGACGCTTTGAACCACTCGAAGAACACTCCGCGGTCGTCACCGAACTGGCGGGGCGTGTACTCGTAGGCACCGGCAATGGTCAGTTCACGAAAGGTCATCGGTTCCCTCGGTCGATCAGATCCAGCAGGTAGCGGCCGTACCCGGACTTGACGAGTGTCTCGGCGCGCACGCGCAGTTCGTCGTCGGTGATGAATCCTCGTCGCCAGGCCACTTCTTCGGGGGACCCGATTTTCAGGCCTTGGCGTTGTTCGATGGTGCGCACGTAGTTGGAGGCGTCGAGGAGGGAGTCGAAGGTGCCGGTGTCGAGCCAGGCAGTACCGCGAGGCAGGACCTCGACCTGCAGGCGGCCGGCCTCCAAGTAGTGGCGGTTGACGTCGGTGATTTCGTACTCCCCGCGCGCGGAGGGCTGCAGGTCGCGGGCGATGGCGATGACGTCGTTGTCGTAGAAGTACAGGCCGGGGACGGCGTAGTTCGATCTCGGGGCGGCGGGCTTTTCTTCGAGGGAGATGGCTGTGCGGTTGTCGTCGAATTCGATGACGCCGTAGGCGGTGGGGTCGGAGACCTCGTAGGCGAAGACGGCTCCGCCGTCGATGTGATCGAAGCGCGAGAGTTGGGTGCCCAGGCCGGGGCCGTAGAAGATGTTGTCGCCCAACACCAGAGCGGCGGAGTCGGTGCCGATGTGCTCGGCGCCGAGGACGAAGGCTTGGGCGAGGCCGTTGGGCTCGTGTTGGACCTTGTAGGTCAGTTCGATGCCGAACTGGGAGCCGTCGCCGAGGAGGCGGGTGAACTGGTCGGCGTCCTGGGGGGTGGTGATGATGAGGATCTCGCGGATCCCGGCCAGGATCAGTGTCGAGAGCGGGTAGTAGATCATCGGTTTGTCGTAGACAGGGACCAGCTGCTTGCTGACGCCCATCGTGATCGGATGAAGACGCGAGCCCGTGCCGCCCGCCAGAATGATTCCCCGCATGAACCCGCAGTCTTCCAGACCCCCCGGTCGACCGCGCGGTTGTGCCTGCCCCGTTTCCGCTGCGTGAGCTCCGAGGTGCACCTACGCTCGCCGCATACCCAGCCCTCCGAGAGAACCGAGGACAACGATCGTGACGAGCCGCACCCAGATCGAAACCGGTATCAGCCAGGTCACCGCTCTGCTCTCCACAGTGACCGAAGTCGAACGCGCATCGGCCACGCCCTGCACCGAGTGGACCGTCGCCGAGCTGACGGACCACCTGGTGAACACCGCGGCCAACTTGGTGACCATGGCTCGAGGTGGCGAGATCGATTGGGCGGCGTCGCCCGAACCGTCGTCGGATCCGATTCCGCTGTGGACGGAGCGGACTCGCGAACTGCTGGCCGAGATCGATGCAGGTTCATCGTTGCCGCTCGGCATGGTCGCTGCGGAACTCTCGGTGCACGCGTGGGATCTCGCGACCGCACTCGGTCGCGGCACGGACGACCTCGACCAGACGGTGGCGGAGGAGGGGATGGTGTTCATGTCGGCCAACATGACCGACGAACGGCGGGGCGGTGCCTTCGATCCTGAGCAACCGGCACCCGACAGCGCAAACGCGTACGAGCGTTTGGCGGCTTTCGCCGGGCGCACTGTCCGAGGCTCCTGACAGTTCCAGCGGTCGATCACTCCCACTGAATTCGGTAAGGCGAAGTGCCGGTCTCGGCGATCGGAGTCGGCCATTCGCTCGGCCACACGATCTCCGCGGCATCGTCGAGTAACTCTCGGACGTCGTCGACGACGGGATTCGGCGCGGGATAGTCGATCCCGTGGGGCCGTCCGTAATCGGCCGCCCCGTCGAATTCGTCCACGTGGCCGACCGCGGCACGATCCGAGCTGCCACGATCGATGCCCGGTAGTGGCAGCGCGCTTGTGTGAGCGTTCAGCAGGTCATAGTTTCGCTGATCCTGATCGGCATACAGCCATGCCGCCCTGTTGAGTTCTGCACCCATTTCCCCGCAGTTGGCGGACAGGTGAACCTGCCGAGTGCGTGTCATCTCCTGAAAGCGTGCGAGATACGGCTGGAGTCGCTGCAGAATCTGCCCAATCACGTTCTCGCTCAGGCCTGCATGATCGAGCAGGTAACGATGACTGGCCAGAGTGTCGCCGCCGATGCGATCGAGAAGATTTCCGAAGCCGGCTATTTCCGAGGATCTGGCGATCAGCGGTTCGGTCATTGCGTCTCGGTCCTTCTCAGTGACGAGACGAGGCCGTCGACGTCCTCATCGGAGAGTGCGTTCTCGACATCACGGTCGGCGAGCACGACGAAGACCGCGACCTCTGCCGTGGCGAAACCGGTAGTGGTGACAACGTCGAATGTGGCGCGGGGAGGAGGGCAGTACGGCGAATCCGGTATGTCTTCCACCAGGGCTGTGTAGCGGACAGCCGGGACTCCGTCGACCTGTAGATACTCGGGGTCGCTGATCTGAACAGTGGGTGCCAGTGACCCGTCTTGGTTGGTGAAGATCATCGACGCTTTCTGCGCTTCTCGATAGGCGAGGACCGTCAAGTCTCCGGCACGTCGACCGGTCATTCCGCTGATCGCCGAAGACTCGAACTCACCCCCCTCGCAATCGAATCGACCGTGGAGGCCCATTGCCCCGTACGTTGCGGTCGATCCGTCCTCGCCGACCCACTCCGAGAATCCGTCATTCCAGTTTTCCCAGTCCGCCGGTATTTCGTAGGTCCAGCCGAATTTGGTGGCGATGGGCTGCGGCTGGCCGTCGGGCACCTCGATTTTCGGTGGCGGCCGGTTCATGGACGGAAACCCCGGCGGCAGGGGTGGTGGGGGCGTGGTCGAGCCCGTGGGTTCCGGCGACACCGGAGGAAGGGCCTGTACCCCCTCGTACGGTTCCGGCACAGGCGGCGCAAAGTGCGGGATTGCCCACATCATCCCGAACAGCACCGCTACTGATGCCGCGAGACGCAGCAGTATGTATCGAAGACGCATCGTCACTCCCCCCGAAGTCGAACAGAAGCTAGCACGCGCGCCCGACAAGATGGGTCGACCTCCGGACGCGGTGCAACTACTGCTCCACTCGAAGGTCTCACCGCCGGGATCCCCACAGCTGGGGCGTCGAGTGGAGCATTCCGTGCAGCGCAGCACCCCCGCTGGGATGGCCAGTGGACCCGACAAGAACGGCCCGCACGAGCCTCCGCCGGTAAAGTGCCTGTTCATGAGAATTCTCGTCACGGGTGGGGCCGGGTTCATCGGCGCGAACTTCGTACATCAGACCCTCGCGCAGCGCCCCGACTCCCAGGTCACCGTGCTCGACAAACTCACCTACGCCGGCAACAAGGCCTCCCTCGACCCGGTGGCGGATCGCATCGAGTTCGTGCACGGCGACATCGCCGACGCCGACCTCGTCGACCGCCTCGTGCGCGAGACGGACCTGGTCGTCCACTTCGCCGCCGAATCCCACAACGACAACTCGTTGACCGACCCGTGGCCGTTCGTGCACACCAACGTCATCGGCACCACCACCTTGCTCAACGCGGTCCGCGAACACGACGTTCGCTACCACCACATCTCCACCGACGAGGTCTACGGCGACCTCGAACTCGACGACCCGGCACGGTTCACCGAATCGACCCCGTACAACCCGTCGAGCCCGTACTCCTCCACCAAGGCCTCGAGCGACCTGCTGGTGCGCGCCTGGACCCGATCGTTCGGGGTCCGTTCCACCATCTCCAACTGCTCGAACAACTACGGCCCGTACCAACACGTGGAGAAGTTCATCCCGCGTCAGATCACCAACATCCTCAGTGGCTCCCGGCCCAAGCTCTACGGGGCAGGGCAGAACGTGCGCGATTGGATCCACGTCGACGACCACAACAGTGCCGTCTGGGCCATCATCGACGGTGGCCGCATCGGCGAGACCTACCTCATCGGAGCCGACGGCGAAGCGAACAACCGCACCGTCCTCGAAGCGATCCTCGAAGAGACCGGCAACGCACCCGACGCCTTCGATTTCGTCACCGACCGGCCCGGCCACGACCTCCGCTACGCCATCGACTCGACCAAACTGCGTACCGAATTGGGTTGGACACCAACGTATGTCGACTTCCGCGCCGGACTGAAGGCAACCGTCGACTGGTACCGCGAGAACGAGCAGTGGTGGCGACCGCAGAAAGACGCCACCGAGGCGGTCTACGCGGCGAAGGAGTCCGTCCTGCCGTAACCGACGCGGAGGCACGGTCACGCGGGATCGGCACTGTGGTGCATACTGCGTGGCGAACACAAGCAAGCCAGTCGCAATGGGGGAAGCCGGTCGAAATCCGGCGCTGACCCGCAACGGTGGGCCACTGATACAGGTGGCGAGCCCGATTACCCAGCGACCGGTGTGCGACACACCTATTCGTCGTGGTCTACGAATCGGCAGTCCTGCGCGTGGCCGCTTCGTGCTGCGCACCCGACTCTCATTTCGTGGCTCTGAGCTCCAGTGAGGTCCTCATGTCACGCTCCGCCCGCATCGCCGTTCTCGCCGCGGCCGTCCTTCTCGCGGGGTGCTCCCGCGGTGACTCCCCGACCGAGGCTGCGCAGACAGCGTCGTTCGATCAGCCCGTGGAGGTTACCAACTGCGAAACCCTCCAGCGCTTCGAATCCCCGCCTCAGCGCATCGTGTCGATGAACGACCACGTCACAGAGGTCCTCATCGAGATGGGCGTGGCGGATCGGATCGTCGGAATGGGGTATCGCAATGCCGTTCCGACGCCGGAGACCGCCGAAAAGTTCGCGTCGATAGAGGGACTCGCCGACGAGTATCCGACCAAGGAGCAAATTCTCGATCTCGAGCCGGATCTCGTCGTGGGCGGCATGCGCAGCGCGTTCGACGACAAGGAGGGGCGCTCGCGCGCGTCGTTCGCAGAGCTCGACATCCCGACGTTCCTGTTCTCCGAGTACTGCGGCGCAGGTCTTGCCGATATCGGCATGTTGGAGACGGACTACGCGCAACTGGGCGACATTCTGGGCGTGGCCGACGCTGCGCGGGACGTCACCGACGGCGTGGTCAGCGGGCTTGCCGAGATCGACGACGCGCTGGCAGGCGTCGCCCCCACACCCACGTTCTTCTACGATTCGGGCGAGAACGAGCCCACGACGATCGGGAGTGTGGGCGTCGGGCAACTGATCGCCGATCACGCCGGGGCCGAGAACATCTTTCCCGAGGGGGACCGGCCGTACTTGGGTACGACGTGGGAACTCGTCGGCGAACGGGCCCCCGAGGCCATCGTGGTCCTCGATTACGGCGATACGTCCGCGGAGGACAAGATCGACTTCTTGAAGAGTCAGCCGATCATGGCGACGACGCCGGCAGTGCAGCAGGACAATTTTGTGGTCGTTCCGCTCGACGACTTCTTCCAGAGTCCGCGGCTCATCGGAAGCGCCGAGACGATCGCGCGCTCGCTGCATCCCGATCGCTTCTGATGAGCGCAGTGCTGGACAGGCCCGTCGCGGCCCCGGTTCGGAGCACGCGATCGTCGCGCACCGGCTACTCCGTGATCCTGCTCCTCTCGTCGGCAGCGTTGCTCGCATCCATTGCGGCGGCCGTCTCGTTCGGGTCGGTGCGCATACCCATCGGCGACGTGTGGGCCATAGTCGCGCACCGTCTCGCGCCAGGCGTGTTCGAGTCGTGGTGGACCGAGGCGCGTGCCGCGATCGTCGTCGATTCGCGGCTCCCGCGGTCGTTGACCGCCGCGGTGGTCGGTGCGTCCCTCGCACTCGCCGGCGGTGTGGCGCAGGCGGTCACGCGAAACCCGCTCGCCGATCCATACCTGCTCGGCGTGTCCTCGGGTGCCGGTTTCGGAGTCGTGATGGTGATGACGCTCGGTATCGGCGCGGGTGCACTCGGCGCGTTCACCGTGCCTGCGGCTGCGTTCGTCGGTGCGTTGATCCCGCTGTTCCTGGCGCTCGCGATCGGCGGTCGCTACCCACAGTCGACGGCGATCGTCCTCGTCGGTGTCGCAGTGGGCAGCGTGTTCACCGCTCTCATCACCTTGACGCTGCTCGTGTTCGCGGACGAACGAAGCCTGAGCGGTGTAATGCATTGGCTTGCAGGTGGTTTCGGTGACGCCCGCTGGTCGACGCTCGTGTTCCCCGTGTTGGCGTTGGTCTGCGTAGGAATACTCGTGATGATGAGCGCGCCCAGGATGGACCTGCTCAAAACAGGTGACGACGGCGCGGCCGCGCTGGGTATGAACGTACGTCGGTTCCGGATGATGCAACTGCTGGCCATCTCCCTGCTGGCGGGTGCAGCGGTATCGGTCAGTGGCGGAATCGGATTCGTCGGTCTACTGGTGCCGCACCTCGCCGGATACGTCGTCGGCACCCGCGCCGTCAGGCTGCTGCCCGTGGCGGCGTTGTTCGGTGCGATAGCCCTCGTCGGTGCCGACACGCTCGCACGATCGATCACACAGAGCACCGAGGTCCCGGTAGGAGTGATCACCGCGCTCGTCGGCGCACCGATCTTCGTGTTCATGCTGTATCGCCGCTACGCACGGGAGATCCGATGAGACTGTCCGTGCGGGAATTGTCCACGCGACTCGGGTCGCGAGAGGTGCTGCACGGGGTGAACTTCGACGTTGCTCCCGGCGAGGTGCTGGGTCTCGTCGGGCCGAACGGGTCCGGGAAGACGACGGCACTGCGGTGTTGTTATCGAGCTCTGACTCCCTCTGCCGGAACGGTTCTCGTCGATGGCGTCGATGCGCACACCATGAAGCGATCGGAGCTGTCGCGGACGATGGGCGTCGGGACCCAGGAGCCGCAGGCATCGGTCGGTCTGACCGTCCGTGAATCCGTAGCGCTCGGCCGCGTGCCGCACCGCGGCTGGTTCGACCGCCCCACCTCGTCCGACGACGACATCGTCACCGCGTGTATGGACCGCGTCGACCTGCTCGCCTTGGACGGCCGCGACGTCGGTGCACTGTCCGGCGGTGAGAGGCAGCGGGTGTCCATTGCGCGCGCCCTGGCGCAGCAACCGCAGACCCTCTTGCTCGACGAGCCGACCAACCACCTCGACCTACGGCAGCAACTGATCGTGATGAACGCGATTCGCGACCTCGCCGCGGACGGGCTGGCCGTCGTCGTGACCGTCCACGATCTGCGGCTGGCGGTGGAGTACTGCCACAGTCTCGCCGTGCTCGACGGCGGGGCCGTGGTGGCGTCGGGACCGACCACCGATGTTCTCGACGATCGGTTGCTTGCCGACGTGTTCGGCATTCGCGCGACCGTCCGAACAGGACCGCCCCCCACCATCGACATTCACGGGCTGGCATGAACGCCTACGCACTTGCGGCAGAACGAGTCCCGGGTCTGCAGCAGTACATCGACGGGCCGTTCGATCTCTGTGCGACGGTGATGCTCGACGACGACTGGCTGCGGGCGCGGGTCGACGATACCGGCCGCCGGTGGCAGTGCACCGACGCGCGGATCAATGGAACGCTGTGGTGGTATTCGGCCAGCTCGACGATCGCGTTCCTTGCCATCGCCACCGCGATGGTCACGGGTGAGGCAGCAGATCCACGGCTGGACGGCTCGCGCTGCTTCCTGCGTTCGGACGGATATCTGGGTGGAACGGTGTCGGACAGCGTTCTCGAGGTCGCGGCATTGCCCGCGGCAGTGAACGAGACGTTCACCGGCATCGTCGACGCGTTGTCGGCGGCCTCGGGGGTACGCAGGCAAGCGTTGTGGGCGATCGCCTCGGATTCGATCGCCAACCGAAGCTTGGATGTCGGTGCTGCGCTGGGTGATCGGTCACTCGGCAGCGACTTCGCAGAATGGCTGACCGGGGAGATGGCCGCGACACTTCCCGCGCCGCGTTTCGTCGACGTCGGTGGACGGCGGTTCACACGGCGTAGCTCGTGCTGCCTCCTCTACGAGACGAGCGGGGCGGACAAGTGCACCAGCTGTCCGCGTCGATCACCGTCGGACAGGCTGCGGGGCCTCGAGGCCGCCGCGCGATACTAGCTGCTGCGCGACATCCGGTGCCGCAGCAGCAGGTACACCGCACGACGCATGAACGACGTCATCAGGGCCTTGGCGTTGCCGATGCGAACGTCGCTGTCGGACAACAACGTCGGGTCACTTGCCTGCAGTGAGCGATGGAAGTCCGCGGCCTGACGTGCCTGCTGTGTCGCCAGTTCCACGCTCCACTGTCCCGAGTTGATGCGGAACGAGGCCAGGGGCTGCGGGATTGCCACGATGTCGCCGCGTAGTGCGACCGCGATGAAGGTGGCCTGGTCGATCAGGTAGGGATGGCTGTTGTCCCACAGTCCGATCTCGCGGAGTTCCGACAGCTTCATCATGACGCCGCCGGGTTCGCCGAAGATGTTGGCACCGGCCCGAACTGCGGTTCGAGCGGCGACTCGACCCGACACCGTTCCGTGCAGTCCACCGAGCCCGCGGGCGGCGATGACCGTCTTGCCGTAGGCGTCGATCAGCGTCCGCTGCGAGGCGACCAGAACGGCGGACGGGCTGTCGTCGAAAGCCTGCACCTGGGTGGCCAAGGCGGTGGGCGCGATGGTGTCGTCACCACAGACGAGCTTGATCAGCTCGCCGGTGGCTTCCTCGGTGACGCGGTTCCAGTTGGCTTGCGCCCCGCCGCCGGCCGGGGTGGTCAGGAGGCGGATCCGTGGGTCGTCGAACTTCTGCGCGACGGCGAGGGTTCCGTCGGTCGACGAATGATCGGCGATGACCAGTTCGAAGTCCGTGAACGTCTGGGCGAGAATCGAATCGATGGTCTCGGCCAGGTACTCGGCGTTGTTGTATGCCGGGACGACTACGGAAACACGGGGGATCATGATGTGGGGGCCTGGCTCTTTCTGCGGAACGAGAAGTCGCGGTAGCCGAAGAAGCTGACGACTGCCATCACGGCTGTGACGACCAATTGTGAAGGGATGGGCGGGAAGTGGAAGACGGACACGGCGATCGTCATCAGGGAGATGTTGGCGACGAACGCGCCGAAGTTCACGACGAAGAACCGCAGCAGATCGCGTAGGAGGTGACCCCGCACGCGGAACACCAGGTAGCGGTACATCGCAAACGCGCACAGCACGTTGCAGAGATAGCCGAGCACGATCGCGGCGTGGTATCCGTACTGCTCGCCGATCAGCAACTGCCACAGGATGAACCACGCGGTACCCAATGCGGTGTTGACGCCGCCGACGAGCAGGAACGCGATCTTCTGATTCTTGACGATGCGCATCAGCGGCCCGGGCGCGCCGTTCATGCCGGCCGGGGGAGCGGGAGTCTGTGGTTCGGTCATCGACCGACCCCCAATGCTTGACGCGTCGCGAACAGGGTCGACGCGATGCCGGCGGGCAATGTTCGGTGCGTTCGGCGATCGATCTGTGGCCAGACCGTCGACCGCAGCCGTAGATCGCGACCCTGGAACACTGCGAGTGGGGACGCCGCCAGCACCACGTTCGGTCGACGGCGGAACACCGTCCGGCACGCTCCGAGTATCGAGCCGATGGTGACGGCCTCACCGGAGGCGAAGATCTTGATCGTCGGCGAGAGTCGTTGCGTGGCCGACATGGCGAGGGTGTCGGCAACCATCTCGGCCGCGTCGGACACGTAGAGGTAGTCGCGCAACGTGTCCATCGGGACGTAGATGGAGACGGGGGAGGCCATGAGGTATCCCCGGCACAGGTGCGAGATGAGGCCCTGCGGTTTCGCGAGGTTCTGACCCGGCCCGTAGAGGTTCGCGAACCGGCCGATGGCCACGTTGATGCCGGTGCGTGCACCGAACTCGGTCGCGATGGCCTCGGACTGCAGCTTGGCGAAGCCGTAGTCGCCCAACGGAACCGGGTTCGTTCCCTCGTGATGTGGGGCTCCCGTCGCGCCGGCGTAGACGCCTCCGGCGGACGAGGCGAGGAACACGGTTCCGGTGCCCGCGCGGTCGGCGGCGACAGCCTCGATGCGTGCCAGGACGGTGCGGATCAGGCCGTTCTCTTCGGCGAATTGTGCTGCGCTGGTTCCGTTCACGCCCGCTCCCGCGGCCCAGATCACGTTCCAGGTACCGTCGGTGAAGGAGTCGAAGAAGTCCGAACAGCGCTGCAGCAGAGCCTGTTCGGCGGACGCTGTATCCGACCACGGGATGGTGCTGGTGTGCACCCGATGCCCACGACGAGCGGCCTCGCGGGTCACTGCAGCGCCGAGCAGTCCGCCGCTGCCGACGATCCACGTGTGCGTTGCGGTCACAACGGCGGCGTTTTTTCGGGCGATTCGGTCGATACGGCAGGCGCAGTGCGTCCGAGCGGGCCGTTTCCGGGATCGGTGACGATCAGGTACGGCGGCTTGCCCATGGCCGTCTTGACGTTCACGCCCACGTACTCGGCCACCACACCGAGGGAGAACAGTGTTGCCCCGAAGCCGAACAACAGGATCACCATCGTCGATGCCCAGCCTCGCACCTCGGCACCCGAATCGAAGACGAAGTACGACACCAGTACGTACGCCACCAGAATCAGACCGAGTACCGCGAAGGCGATGCCGATGAAGCTGACCAGCCGCAGGCCCTTGGTGCCGCTCGAGAGCACCATCCGCCAGAAGTGCGAGAGCAAGGTGCGCAGTCGGTAGCCCGATCGACGGTCCACCTCTTCGCGCAACGCCACCGGGCTGGTCGTGACATCGCCTGCGATCCACCCGAGTGCGATGTCCAGGTAGGCCTCGGAACCGGCGTAGGCGGCGACGGAGCGACCGACTTCACCGAGCACCAGACGGAAGCTCTGGTAGTCGACGGTGTTGTCTCCGGCCAGAGCCTTGGCGATCAGCCACTTCGAGCCCTTGGAGGCTGCGTTGCGCCACAATCCGTGGGGAGCGACATTGGTGGGCTTGGCGTAGACGACGGTGGACTGCTGGTCGAGGGCGGTATCGAGCATGCCGCCGATGGCCGCCGGGTCGTGCTGGCCGTCCTCGTCCATCGTGACGATCCACTCGCCGCCGCTCGATGCCATACCGGCGAGGGTGGCCGGGTGCTGGCCGAAGTTGCGGCTCAGCCATACACCGCGCACGAACGTGTGCGCTGCGGTGAGCTGCCTGATCACTGCAGCGGAGTTGTCGGGGCCGTGATCGAACACGAGCAGAACTTCTTCGACGACCATCGGACGCCCAAGGGGAGTGTGCACCACCTGGGTCAACGGGATGATCTCGTCCATCAACGCGCTGAGCGTCCGTTCGCCCTGATAGACCGGAACCACGATGGAGATGCGGTGCGGATCAGCAGCAGCGTCGTCGGACATCACGAGGTCTGACCTTATCTGCTGGACGTCGTACTGCCGAACTCCGGAGAATTCGAGCTTCTGCGTCGTCGCACATCGAGCACCACGAGCCCGACCAGGACGATCACTCCGCCCGCCATCGCGGCCAGTCCGAGTCGTTCGCCGGGCGGCCGGAAGGTGATCTGCAGGTCCGCGTTCTCGGTACCGGGTGGAAGGTCGACGTACAGGAAGATGTCGGCCAGTCCCTTCGTCTGCAGCTCTTCACCGTTCAGCGTCGCGGTGTAGCCGGGCCACGCCAGACGTGAGAACACGACGCTGCCGCCGTTGGGTGCGCTGACGTCGACGTGCTCCGAGTCCGCGTCGGACGATCGGGGTTCGGCCGTGGCGTTCACGGTCGCGACGACGCGTCCCGACGACGCGGGAATCAACCCGTCGACGCGTTCGAGGACGTAGATCTGGCGAGCGGACTCGGGCGTGGGAGCGGTCACCCACATCCAGCCTGCGGGTGCGGGCCGGGAGTTCGCGAGCGGATACTGGTTCTTCTGCAGCACGATTCGATCGAGTTGCATCAGATCGGCGTACGTCTTGCCGGTGTACGGCTCGATCTCGAAGACTCGCTGGAAGGCGTCCGTGCAGGTCGATCCCTCGTGCTCGAAGCACAGCAGGTTGGCGAAGTCGAGATAGCCGACGGGAGTGTAGGCGTTGACGTAGTCCAGGCCCATGATCTTGGCGGAGTTGCCGTATACCTGGGAGTGCCAGGGCAGCCGGGGGTCGTCGGGTCCGTCGGCCTGGGTTTCGGTGAGGGCACGGCTGCCGAGTTGCAGGGTCGCGCCCTGCCACTGCGGGAACTCGGCCTTGGCCTCGGACTGGGACGCGGGCAGCCACCACTTGTCGAAGGGTGGTTCGTAGGTTGCCACCTGGTACATCGCGACCGGTGCGATCGTCACGAGCAGCAGTGCCGCCGTGGCCCGGGTGGAGAACCGGTGGGCCAGTAGCAGCGCGAGTGCGCCGACGAGCAGGATCACCAGCGCCGCGAGGATGTGGCGACCGAAGAACTCCGGGCCCGACGAACCAGCGCGCAGCAGCAGTACCAGCGTCAGCAGGCCGGCCGCGAGCAGCCGTGGCCGCAGCTTGTCCAGAGTTCCGTACCGGCTGATCAGAGTGACCACGAGAATCAGTGCGACGAGGGCGACGAACGGCAGAATGCGGGCGGGCCAGCGGATCGGCCCGATGTCGCTGGGACCTGCGGTGAAGATCAGGGCGAACGCCAGCATGATCAGCGGGGCAGCCAGCTCGCGCAGAGCCGCGGGCACCCGACGCCAGGCGATGAACGCCAGCGCGGGGACGACGAACCAGGCGATGTAGGTGACCGGAGATTCGGTGGTCTCGCCCGCCCAGGATTCGATGCTCGTCACGGCGGTCGGGATGCTCGCGGTGAGCGATTCCGACCACGGTGCCGTCAGGAAGTTGTCGTTGAACGTGCCTTCGTCGCCGCTACGCCAGGTGACCGCGGACGTGAGCACTCCGGGCAGGAAGGTGACGGCTCCGCAGGCCGCGGCAGCGATACCTACCGCGCACACCTTCAGTGCCGGACGCCACAGCCGCTGGAACAGTCGTTCGCCGATGGCGACGGATCCGATCATCACTCCGGCCATCACCGCGGCGTGGACGTATCCCACGCTGATGGCGAGGTAGAGGAACACGAACGGGATGATCGGGCCGCTGCGTCCGCGGGCGTAGGACACCGAGCTCGCCCACGCGTTCATGATCCATGCGGTGCCCATCAGTGCGGTCACCCACGAGGTGTTCTCGAAGAACAGCGTGAAGCCGACGAACGGTGCGCTGGCACCGGCGACCGCAGCCCAGTTGGCCCGCGCGCCGTAGGCGAGAGCGACGCGAAAGACGCCCCAGGCCAACAGGATCGAGAAGCCCAGTTTGACGACCGTGGCCAGCAGCACCAGGTTGTCGATCGACGGCGAGATGTAGTTGATCGCCATTTGCACCGGGTTCCACAGGCCGCCCTGGCCCTCGACCGGGTAGTTTCCCGCCATCCACTGATCGAGCACCAGCGAGGGGAATTGCCCGTCGCGCATGATGCGTCCGAGCTGGAGCCAGTTGGGTACGGCACCCGATTCGGTGTCGTCGATGTAGAAGAACCGGGGATCGACGCTGAGAACCAGGAGATAACCGAGGACGACGACTGCAGCGACCGCTGCTCCCCACACGAGGCGCTCTTTCCTGCTGTCGGGCAGGGCGGCGCGCACGATCGGGGTATCCGTGGGGGTCAAGGGTCAACTCCGTGAGTTCGGGCAAAGACACTCGACTGTATCTCTCGAGGTGGCCGGGAACCGAAACCGTGGCGTGCGGACGAGCGGTGTAGTCGCCGGTCGACAAGGTTTCCATCGGTCGCGAGAGTCATTGTCGATCATTCGCTCGGATGATCGAGACCATCCGCTGGGCCGATGTGGATCGACCGCCGAGACCGAAGACTGTTCATCATGACTCGATACCACTTCATGGACTCGCTTCGCGGGTTCGCTCTGTTCGGGATTTTGCTGGTCAACGTCCTGGACATCACCGAGATCTCCGCCGAAACAACAGGCGGGGGCTTACTCGACTACACGGTGCAATCCCGGTTCGTTCCGATCTTCACCCTGTTGTTCGGGGTGTCGATGTATCTGATCGCCGACGGTGCCCGTCGACGCGGTGTGGGTGCGTGGCAGCCGCTGATGTTCCGAATGCTCGGACTGGGACTGATCGGGGTGGTGCACTCGCTGGCGTACGGAGGTGACATTCTCCGCGCGTATGCGATCGTCGGACTGATTGTGATGCCGTTGGTCGTGTGGGCACCGGCCCTCGTCAACGTGGTCGTGGGCTGTGCCTTGACCGTCGCGAGCTTCGGTTTCTTCGGTGGTGGGTTCGACTCGTTGCCGGGTTTGCTGCTCGTGGGGGCGGGCGCCGCGCAGCTGGGAGTGCCGGCGATGATGGAGAAGTCCGTGGTGCCGGGATTGGTGCTGACCTGCGTGGCGGGCGTGGCCGCGATACCGCTGATGATGTCCTACATCTCTGCGGGCGCCGGTGATCCGCGCTTCTCTCTTCCCGGTGCTCGAGCCGGTCTGGCCATGGCGCTGGCATACATCGGCATCCTCGCGCTCGCGTGGCAGTGGGCCCCGATCCGCGCTGGGCTGCGAGCCGTGTTCGATCCACTCGGCAAGATGTCCCTGACGAACTACGTATCCGCGTCGTTCGTCGTACTGGCCGCTGCCTGGGGGTTCGGATTGTTCGAGGCCGAGTCGGTGTACCCCGCGCTCGGCATCGCACTCGTCGTGATCACCGTGCAGTCCGTGCTGAGCCGTATCTGGTTGTCGCACTTCCGCTATGGACCGCTCGAATGGGTCCTTCGGGCTTTGACCTGGCGAAATCGGCCACCCTTCCGTCGCCGTCCGACTCGGACGACAGAAGTCGGCGCGGCGTGCGTCTGACGGATCGGTCGGGGGCTGTGCAACCATGGTCAGTGGTCTTCTTGTCGACACGGCCGCACATGTTCTTCGCTCGAACTGTCATTACTCGAACCGGATGGGGTACTTCTCGGTATGGACGGCACTGCTCTCGATCGTCTCGGCTCCGCATCGGATGTGTCGGCTGTTGCCGGCGGTGACGGTGAGCCCGAACTGACAGTTCAGAGACTGCTGTTCGACGGTCCGTCGCCCCTGGTCAGTGCCGATATGTACAGCTCGGTCGGCAAGGGCAATGCCGAGCGCACCCGCACGGGCGTTCGTATCGCCAAGCGCAGCGTGCTGCACACCAACAGCTACTTCGGACGGTTCCCGGCCAGCTACTGGCAGCGGTGGACCACCGTCACCGAGGTGGTGTTCCGGGCGACCGTCGCCGGTGCGGGTCGGATCGATCTGGTGGCCACGGACTACAAGGGTCACGAGCGCACGATGGCCAGTACAACGGTCGATTCCGCGAACGCGTCGACCCAATTGGCCGTTCCCGTCGCCACGACGCAGTTCCTCGACGGCGGCGCGCTGTACGTCCGCTTCACCACCACGTCGAGTGAGTTGTCGGTGCAGGACGCGGAATGGACCGTCGCCGCGCCGGAGAAGCTGCGTCCCACCTCGGTGGTGATCTGCACGTTCAACCGCGCCGACGACTGTGCCAACACCGTCGCTGCCATGGCCGACGATCCCATCGCCCTGCTCGGGGTCGACAACGTCTACGTCGTCGATCAGGGCACCGATCAGGTGCAGACGCGCGAGAAGTTCCAGCGCGTCGCGGCCGAGCTCGGTGACAAGCTCGTCTACATCACTCAGCCCAACCTCGGCGGGGCAGGCGGGTTCACCCGTGGCCTCTACGAGGTGCAGGGCAAGGGCGGCGATCCGGCCAACGTGATCTTCATGGACGACGACGTGCTGTGCGAGCCCGAGGCGATCGTGCGCATGAACTCGTTCGCCAACATGACCGTCGAGCCGGCGATCATCGGCGCGCAGATGCTGTACCTGCTGCACCCCGATCGTGTTCATGTCGGTGCCGAGGTGGCCAACCTGCAGAAGCTCGAAGCCGGAGTGCACGTCAAGAACGCGATCTCGGACAAGAGTGCGTTCAAGCGCAAGCGGCAGCAGGACGTCCGCGTCGACGCCGGCTACAACGGGTGGTGGTCGTGCCTCATTCCGTCCGAGATCGTCGGGCAGGTCGGCTACCCGTTGCCACTGTTCTTCCAGTGGGACGATATCGAGTACGGATACCGTTCTCGTGCAAACGGATTCGCTACCGTGACGCTTCCGGGCGCAGCGGTGTGGCATGCCGACTTCGCGTGGAAGGACTGGGACGAGTGGCACCGCTACTTCAACCTGCGCAACGGCATGATCACCGCGGCCCTGCACATCGAACTCGACGGGCGCGCGCTCGCCAAGCAGCTGTTCACCGATCTGCTGCGGTACCTGGTGTCGATGCAGTACGGCATGGCGTACACGCTGATCAAGGCCGTCGAGGACTTCCTGGCCGGCCCCGATCATCTGCTCGACGGCGGAATGGACGCTGCCGGTTCCATCCGGCGTGAACGTGCCGCATACGGAGAAACCAAGCGCCACAACGCGAACGATGTTCCCGGAGTGCGTCCGGCCGACATGTTCATCACTCCGGCGGGACCGACGCCCAACACCAAACTCGAATTCGCGGTACTCGCCAAGCGCGTGATCAATCAGTGGCGCGGCACGGTGAATCCCGGTCCTGTTGCCATCTCCGCGGACGACGCGCACTGGTGGCACGTCTCGCTGTTCTCGCACGCGATCGTCACCGATCGCTCGCAGGAAGGCGTGCGAGTTCGCAAGCGCAACAAGGCACATGCGTCCGAGCTGCTCAAGCGCGGGGTGACCGCACTCAAGCGTTTGCGCACCGAGACGCCGACGGTTGCTGCCTCGTACCGTGCCGCCGTACCGAAGCTGACGAGCCGAGAGAATTGGGCTCGCTTGTACTCGACCGACGTATGACGCTCAGGGGTCAGCGCACCCCTGGAGTGCTCGCGCCCGTCGTGGCGGTCTTTGCATTCGTGATCGGCGTCGCCGCTTCGTGGGTTCCGTCGTACTGGTACGACGAGGCCGCCACGGTGTACTCGAGTCGTCGCTCGTTCGGCGAGCTGCTGGAGCTGCTGCGGAGCACCGATATCGTCCACGGTGCCTATTACGTCGGAATGCATATGTGGGGGCGAGTATTCGGCTTCTCTGAGTTCTCGATGCGTTTTCCGAGTGCTGTGGCTGTCGGGTTGGCTGCGGCGGGAGTGGTGGTGCTTGCAGCGCGGCTGTCCACACTGCGAGTCGCTCTGCTCTCCGGTGTTGCGTTCGCGCTGCTGCCGAGAGTGTTGTGGGCTGCGGTCGAAGCGCGTGGTTACGCGTTGACGGCCACCGCAGCAGTGTGGTTGACAGTAGTATTTCTCGTTGCGCTGCATGCCCGTTCGCGGTGGTGGTGGGTTCTCTACAGCGCGATGCTCGCAGTATCGATTGTGCTGTTCGTGTATCTGGCGACCCTGGTGGCAGCACACCTGCTGATCATGGCGGCACGCCGTCGGTTTCAGGCGTCTTTCCTACAGTGGGCGACCGCTGTCGCCACGGCGCTGGTGGTCACCGCCGTCTTCTTGAAGGTCGTCCTCAGGCAGGCGACCCAGGTTGGATGGATACCGCCTATCGACGGCAACTTTCCCCGGGTGGTGCTGGAGTACCAATGGTTTCTCGGCGCGCCATTGTTCGGATTGCTCGTTGGAGTCATTCTCGTTGCTGCGCTGGTTGTTTCGACCATATTCAAAGCAGACTCGGCGGACTGGCGCAACGGGCCCCTGCCTGTCGCACTCCCATGGATTCTCGTACCGATGGCCATGATGGTGATTTATTCGATCGTTCGATCACCGATCTACCTCGACCGGTACTTCACGTTCACCACGCCTGCCGTGGCCTTGTTGCTCGGGGTCGCCCTCGATCGGTTGAGTCGGCCGCGATGGCTGTCGGTGGTGCTCATCGGAGCCTTGGCATTGGCCGCGTTGCCGGCATATCTGCAGCAGAGATCAGCGTGGGCCAAGCCGCTCCAGATGGATTTCAGTGATGCCAACGAGTTCGCTGCAGCCAATGTCGCTCCGGGAGACTGTGTTCTCTTCGGACGTGCCGCGTGGAACCCGTCCTCGCAGCGGCTGGTCGAGGATGTCGATCCGTCATCGTTCAGCGAAACCCGCAGTATCGGCCTCGCGAAGGGCGCAGCAGAGTCGGGTCAACTGTGGGACGAGGAACGGCCGCTTTCGGAGCTCGAGCCGGAACTCTCTGGGTGCCAGGTAATTTGGTATTTCACAGACCGGGATCGTAGCGAGGCCGAAACCGTGCGGCTGACCTCGAACGACACCTGGGTGTTGCCGCCCTCGGACTTCGAGACTTCATCCGACTACCTGGAACTCCGCAAAGCGGGATTCCACGTGGAAGAACAACACACGGTGCACGTCACCCAGATAGTGCGGCTGGTGCGGTAGGTCTTCGGCGCGAGCTAGTCCGTCAGCGTCTTCGGAGCCGTACGAATCCGCACGACGACCTGCTCGTTGTCGGCGGTGTAACCCAGGTAGTCGAACTCGGTACCGGTGCGTGCGACGAATTCCGTCCACGCCCGGTACTCGTGGTTGCGCCAGCCGGGGAAGTTGAAGTACTCGTCGAACACGATGACGGTGCCCACCGCGAGTCGGTCGGCCACCAGATCCAGCACGGTGACCGTCGATGAGTACAGGTCTGCGTCCAGGTGCAGGAACGCCAACTTCTCGTGGTGACCTTTCAGGAAGCCCGGAAGCGAGTCCTCGAACAGACCGGGGACGATCTGCGCCCCGGGCACCTCGGGGATGGTGTCCTGCTCGAACAGTCCTTTCGGAAAGCCCGTACGCCAGGCCTCGGGAAGGCCGGAGAACACGTCGAATCCGGCGACGACGGTGATGTCCTTGCGCGCGCTCAATTCCTCGGCGATGATCTCGAGCGTCGTGCCGCTGGCGACCCCGAATTCGAGGGCCATGCCGCGAATGGAGACTTCGCCGAGCGCGAATCGCAGCGTGGCGTGCGGCCGCAGGAACGTCGGGGCCTGCGGCATCATCTCTTCGGCGAATTCGGCGCTCTGAGCGGCTGCTTCGACGTCGGACGCGTACGGGATGTCGCGACGCATCCGCATTTCGAGGCCGCGGATGAATGCGTGGAGATCGTCGATCTCACGGCGTTGGCGTTCGAGGACGTCGAGCAATTTCGCCTGCTGATCGTTGGTCTGCTCGGCCAGCTGGGCGGTCTGCTGAGCCAGAACCTCGCCGATCGCTCGTTGAAGCTTCTCCCGTGCCGACGACTTGATGCGATCAGCGAGCTTCCGAGGTTCCGTCATGGGCACACGGTAGCGGTATCACGTGGGTGCGCGCACCCCTTGGAGGCAGCGTCAGGGTCGGCGGAAGTGTTCCCGACGCCCCAGCCCGCGCAACCGGAACCACTCGGCCAGACCCTTCGGGTTGCGGGTGGTGATCAGGAAGAACCAGGTGAAGCGAATCCACTCCTGCGGCAGCAGCTTTCGCATGCCGGGCTGCGACATCAGGTAGCCGCGATTGCGGTACGTGAAGTAGCGCTTGGTCGCGTCGTCCGGGTACTGCGTGTGCATCCGGCCACCGAGGATCGGCTTGAACTCCTCGGCCCCGTTGGGGTGGACGTAGGCCGCGGTGAGGCAGGTGCCGAACTTCAGGCCCGAGCGCTGCAATCGACGGTGTACTTCCACCTCGTCGCCGCGCACGAACAGCCGTAGATCCGGCACGCCCACCGCGTCGATCGTCGACGCCTTGAACAGTGCTCCGTTGAACAGCGACGCAATGCCTTCGAGGAGGTCGTCATCGGGATTCTCGGGGTCGATCAATTCCGACCGCAGCCGACGCCACTCGACGCCGCGACGTAGCGGAAAGGCCAACCGGTCCGGGTCGGCGATGTCACAGACGACGGGGGAGACCTCGTCCAATCCGTGGGTGAGGGCGCAGTCGTAGAGAGTCTCGAGTACCTTCGGGCCCTCGGGGCGGCCGTCGTCGTCGGCGAGGAACACCCAATCCGCACCGAGCGAGAGCGCATACAGAATTCCGAGGGCAAACCCGCCTGCGCCGCCCAGATTGTGCTGCGAGCCGAGATACGTCGTCGGCAGGTCGATCGATTCCACCAGTTCGCGTACGGCCGTCTCGTCGGCATTGTCGACGACGACCAGATGATCGAGCGGACGCGTCTGTGCGCCGATGACGTCGAGCGAGAGAGCCAACAACTCACGCCGCTTGTGCGTGACGATGACCCCGATGATCCGGTCAGGCACCGGTTTGCCCATCCGGTCGTTCCGCAGGCGTCACTCCCGCTGCGTCTTCCCGCTCGATCTCTTTCAGGATCTGCGCGACGTGGTCTCCCGCGTCGTTGCCCTCGTATGCACGCACCACGTCCTCGATCCCGCCCTGCTGCCGCACCTGACCGTGATCGATCCACATCGCGGTGTCGCACAGCTGAGCCAGGAATTCGTTGGAGTGGCTGGCGAACACAAGGATTCCCGATCGTTTCACCAACTCCTGCAGACGAAGCCGAGCCTTCTTCATGAATTCCGCGTCGACGGCTCCGATGCCCTCGTCGAGCAGCAGGATCTCTGGGTCGATGCTGGTGACCACGCCCATCGCGACGCGCACGCGCATGCCCGTCGAGTAGGTACGCAGCGGCATGTCGAGGTAGTCGCCGAGTTCGGTGAATTCGGCGATCTCGTCCATCTTCGCGAGCATCTGCTTGCGGGTCTGCCCGAGGAACAGGCCGCGGATGATGATGTTCTCGTAGCCGGAGATCTCCGGGTCCATACCGACGCCCAGATCGAACACCGGCGCGACGCGGCCGCGGATGGTGGCGCTGCCCCGCGTCGGCTCGTAGATGCCCGAGAGCAGACGCAGCAGCGTCGACTTGCCCGCACCGTTGTGTCCCACCAGTCCGACGCGATCGCCGTCCTTGAGGTTCATCGTGATGTTCTTGAGAGCTTCGACGACGACGACGTCGGAGGAGTTGCGGTCGATGGCACCGCCGGCCTTGCCGAGGAACGCCTTCTTCAGTGACCGCGTCTTGGCGTCGAAGATCGGGAAGTCGACGCACGCGTCGTGGGTGCTGATGCTGATGGACAACTCGAATACCCCTAAACCCAGTAGGGCACGCGGGCCCGGTACTTCTTGAGTGCGACGATGGCCAGCGCCCATCCGACGACGGTGAAGCCGAGCACGATGTACCAGTGGTACGCCTGCTGATCCTCGCCGATCAATGGGGCCCGGATGATGTCGAGGTAATGGAAGAGCGGGTTGATCTCGACGAGCTTGGCGCGGTTCGCGGCCTCGCCGCCCATCGACTCGAGTCCCGAGGTGGTCCACACGATCGGCGTCATGAAGAACATCAGCGTGACGAAGCTGTTCAGGATCGGTGCGATGTCGCGGTAGCGGGTGGCGACGATGCCGAACAGGATCGATACCCACACCGCGTTCAGCAGGATCAGAACCAGCGCGGGGATCGCGAAGATCACGGTCCAGTGCAGCCCGCCCTCAGGCCAGAAGATCGCGATGATGATCACGTAGATCAGCATGTTGTGGCCGAGAAGCAGCAGCTGGCGCCACACCAGCCGATAGACGTGCACGCTCAGCGCGCTCGGCAGCTGTTTGATCAGACCCTCGTTGGCGACGAAGACGTCGCCGCCTTCGAGAATCGCGGCACTGATGAGGTTCCAGATGATCAGACCGACGGTGACGTGCGGCAGGAACGAGCGCAGGTCGATGTCCAGGAGTACCGAATACAGCAGCCCCATGGCGATTGCCTGCACACCGGTGGCGATGGTGATCCAGAACGGACCGATCACCGACCGGCGATACCGCTGCTTGATGTCCTGCCAGCCGAGATGCAGCCATAGTTCGCGCTGGCTGAAACCGGTTCTCAGGTCGCCGAAAGCGCGCCGATAAGTCTGTGAGTCCGAAACCGGAGCAGGCATGTGATCTCCTGCCTCGCTCTCGGGATCCTTCGCTGGTGCCGACACGACGGTCGACACTACCTCTCTTCGGAGACTGCGCTCATTCCGAGCTTGCTACAGATACTGGCCGGTACCGCCGCCGCCGTGGCCCCCGCCACCCTGGCCGCCACCCGGAGCGCCCATCACACCGGGAGGCAACGCGCCCTGCCGCATCTGTTCGAGTTGAGCCCGCGCGGCCATCTGCTGAGCGAACAGGGCCGTCTGGATGCCGTGAAAGAGGCCTTCGAGCCAGCCGACGAGCTGAGCCTGCGCGATGCGCAGTTCCGCGTCGGTGGGGACCACGTCGTCGCCGAAGGGCAGTACCAGGCGCTCGAGTTCGTCGCGCAGTTCCGGTGCGAGGCCCTGTTCGAGTTCGTGGATGGACGACTTGTGGATTTCCTTGAGCCGCGTCCGGCTCGCGTCGTCGAGCGGTGCGGCGCGCACCTCCTCGAGAAGTTGCTTGATCATCGTGCCGATGCGCATCACCTTCGCGGGCTGCTCGACCATCTCCGACAGGCCCGAGCCATCGTCCGATCCGTCGTTCGCGGAGGATCCGGCGGCGCGAGCCGCAGCGGCCGTCGCTTCCTCGCGGCTCAGGGCGAGTGGTTCTCCATTGGGGCCGATCACAACGACATGGTCCTCGGATGCGCTGTTCGGCTCGGATTGAGTCATATATCCATCTTTACGCGTCGCTCGCCGTTGCGCGATCGTCCGGGGCGATTATCCTGGTTCGGTCGTCGGGAACAGTGGAGGCCGGGAGGATCGAGCGTGCGAGGTGGGCAACCGTTCCCTGGGGAAACAGGACGTGGAACACATGCTTCACCGGTCGGCGCTTAGAGTGTCCGGCATGGGTTACGACGTCGCACGAGTGAGAGGTTCCATCCCCTCGCTCGGTGACGGGTGGATTCATCTCGACCCTCAGCTGGGCATGCTGATCCCGGACCGCGTGTCGACCGCTGTGTCCACCGCATTTCGGCACAGTGCCTCCAATCATTCGGCCGGCAACACCTCGGCCAAGCGCAGTGCAGCTCTGCTGGAATCTGCTCGCGTCGCGATCGCCGACCTGGTCGGTGCCTACCCGTCCGGCGTGGTCATCGGTCCGGACCGCGCGACGTTGCTGTCCTGGCTCGCGGATTCGATGAGCTCGCGGCTGGGGTTGGGAACCGGTCTGGTGCTCTCGCGTCTGGACGAGGAAGCGAACGTTGCACCGTGGCTGCGGGTCGCCAGCCGCTCGGGCGCGCACGTGCGATGGGCCGAGGTCGAGATCGATACCTGCGAGTTGCCCACGTGGCAGTTCGACGACCTGATCACCTCCACCACTCGGCTCGTTGCGGTCACCGCGGCGTCGCCGATCGTCGGTAGTGCGCCCGATGTTCGGGTCGCGGCGGATCTGGTGCACGAGGTCGGTGGCCTGATCGTGGTCGACGCGGCCGGAGCTGCCCCGTACGCCCACGTCGACATCAAGGAACTCGGGGCCGACATCGTCGCGATCGACACGGCCGCGTGGGGTGGGCCGTCGGTCGGTGCGCTGATCTTCCGCGACCCGACGCTCCTGGAACAGCTGCCGTCGATGTCGTTGAACCCGTCGGCCAAGGGACCCGAGAGGCTCGAGGTCAGCGCCCATCAGTACGCATTGTTGGCGGGCGTGGTCTCGTCCATCGACTACCTGGCAAATCTGGACGACGCAGCCACCGGGACGCGTCGCGAGCGCCTCGAACTGTCGATCGGATCGTTGCAGCACTACCACGACGGTCTTTTCGATTACCTGATGAAGGCGCTCGATTCTCTGGACCACGTCATGGTGCTGGGCAACGCACCGACGCGCATCCCCACCCTGAGCTTCACCGTCGAGGGCATGCCAGCGGTGAAGGTGTCCGAGCAACTCGCGCAGGCCAGAATCGGCAGTGTCAGCGGAGTCCACGGTGGCAGTCGGCTGCTCGACGCCTTGGGCGTCAACGACGAGGGTGGTGCCGTCACCATCGGTCTGGCTCCGTACACCACCCGCTACGAAATCGATCAGCTCGTCAAAGCGCTCACTGCGCTCGCCCTCTAGAGCGGCTTCGCCGCACGTGCGCGAGGAGCCTCCGGGTCGTTCCGCAGGCTCCACTCCGGAGCCTCCGGGTCGTTCCGCAGGCTCCACTCCGGCCTCGTAGCCCACTACGAGGTTCCGCGCACGACCGCCGACCTGGGCGCTACTGGATTCGCAGGATCACTTTCCCGATGGTCTCGGCCTCGTCGAGCATTCGATGTCCCTGCGCTGCTTCGGTTATCGGGATCTCGGCGTGCACGACGGCGGTGACGCGACCCTCGGAGATCATCGGCCAGAGATGCGCGGTCATGTCTGCGACGATGTTCGCTTTGCTCGACGGCCCGGTTTCGGGTCGGCCGCGCAACCCGGCTGCGTGCACCGAGCCTCGCTTGGCGAGGAGTTTGCCGAAGTTCAGCTCACCCTTCACGCCGCCTTGCATACCGATGGTGACGACGGTGCCGTCCATCGCCAATGCGTCGAGGTTGCGGTCGAGGTACTTCGCTCCCATGTTGTCCAGGATCAGGTCGGCACCGTGATCCTGTGTCTGTGAACGGATCTCGGTGACGAAGTCCTGGTTCTTGTAGTCGATGAGGATGTCTGCTCCGAGATCGGCGCACATGTCCAGTTTGTACTTCGATCCGGCGGTGACGGCGACGGTCACGCCCATCTGCTTGGCCAGTTGGATTGCGTGAGTGCCGATTCCGCTGCCGCCGCCGTGAACGAGCAGAACCTGCCCCGAACGCATGTGTGCATCCATCACCAGGTTGGACCACACTGTGGAGGCGACCTCCGGAAGTGCCGCTGCCACATGTAGATCGAGGCCCCGAGGAATGGGAAACAGCTGAGTGGCGGGTACGGCGACCTGCTCGGCGTAGCCACCGCCGGCCAACAGAGCGCAGACCCTGTCGCCGACGTTCCAGCCGCTGACGCCCTCGCCGAGTTCGGAGATGATGCCCGAGCACTCGAGGCCGAGGATGTCGCTGGCCCCTGGAGGCGGTGGGTAATTGCCCTGACGCTGCATCAGATCGGCGCGGTTGACGGCGGTGGCCGAAACATCGACGATCACCTGCCCGCGGCTCGGACGTGGGTCGGGAACCTCGGTCCATTCCATGACGTCGGGATCGCCAAATTCTCTGAGTGTGATGGCACGCATGTCTCCATACTGCGCCTCCACTGCCGCAGGCGCTCCTACAGGTCCCAGAGGTTGATTCCGAAGTCCTCGGCATGCGTGTCGATCTCGGCGAGTTCGGCGTCGGTGAAGTCCAGGTTCTTCAATGCCGCCACGTTGTTCTCCAGCTGTTCGACGCTCGATGCGCCGATCAGTACCGAGGTCACGCGCGGGTCGCGCAGGGCCCAGCTCAGGGCGAGTTGCGCGAGGGATTGGCCGCGAGTGGCGGCGATGTCGTTCAACGCCCGGAGATGCCCGATGTGGTCATCGGTGAGCCAGTCCGGATTCAGCGATTTACCCTGCGCTGCTCTCGAATTCGACGGGACACCGTCGAGGTACTTGTCGGTGAGCATGCCCTGGGCCAGAGGTGAGAACGCGATGACGCCCGCGCCGATCGCGTCGAGAGTGCCGAGCAGTTCGGGTTCGATCCAGCGATTGACCATCGAATAGCTCGGCTGATGGATCAACAGGGGAACACCCGCGTCGGCGAGCAGCTCCGCCATCTTCTGCGTGCCCTCGGGCTTGTACGAGCTGATGCCCGCGTACAGGGCCTTGCCCTGCTGCACAGCGCTGATCAGTGCGCCCGCAGTCTCTTCGATCGGGGTGTCGTGGTCGGGGCGGTGGCTGTAGAAGATGTCGACGTGGTCGAGTCGCATCCGCGTCAACGATTGTTCGAGCGAGGAGAGTAGGTATTTGCGAGAGCCACCGAAGCCGTACGGGCCGGGCCACATGTCCCAGCCGGCCTTGCTGGAGATGATCAGCTCATCGCGATATCCGGCGAAATCCTCCGCGAAGATGCGACCGAAGTTCTTCTCCGCGCTGCCGTACGGCGGGCCGTAATTGTTGGCCAGATCGAAGTGCGTGATACCCAGATCGAATGCGCGACGCAGGATTGCGCGCTGGTTCATCAGCGGTACGTCGTCACCGAAGTTGTGCCACAGTCCCAGCGACACCGCCGGAAGTCGGGGGCCACGTGAGCCCACTCGGCGGAAGAGCATGGACTCGTAGCGGTCGGCGGCGGCAACGTACGGCGGGTCGATGTTGGGATCGGTCATTCTTCGACCTTAGGGCGCTGTACCGAACAGGGCCTCGAACCGCGTCAACCTACTCGTGGGTAGATTTCCTGCCTAAGATGACACGCGTGACGGCCGAATTAGCCATTGGTCCCGGGGGGGACCCGCAGTGGCTCGACACTGCGGAAATGAAAGCATGGCGCGCCTATATGGACGGCGGGCAACGATTGATGGGGGTATTGAACAAGGATCTGCAGGATCGCCACGATCTGTCGATGGCCGAATACCGCATCCTGGTGATGTTGTCGGAATCGGTCGACGGCTCCATCAGAATGAGTGAGCTGGCGGACGGTGTCCTGTCCTCCAGAAGTCGCCTGACGCATCAGATCAGGCGAATGGAACTCCAGGACATGGTGTCTCGCAGTACCTGCGTCAACGACGGCAGAGGCGTGCTCGCGGTGATCACCGACGAGGGCCGTCGGCGATTGGCGGAGGCGGCACCCACCCACGTCCGCGGCGTCCGTCAGCACCTCGTCGACATCCTCTCGCCCCACGAACTTGAGGTGTTGGGCGACATCTTCGAGAAGGTCGACGCCGCGATGGACGCGTCCGGCTCGGCACCGCGACGATGAGGGCTGGACGATGAGGGGCGATTGGGCCTCGGGCCGCCCGGCCGTTTAAGATCGCACACGGAAGCGTGGCAGAGCGGCCCAATGCACTCGCCTTGAAAGCGAGAGACGTGTAAAAGCGTCCGGGGGTTCAAATCCCTCCGCTTCCGCCAAGGAACGAAGCCCTGATCTCACCCAACGGTGCAGGTCAGGGCTTTTTCTCTACTCCTATTTCGGTGTCGGTTGGTTGATCTGCCCACGATCTGCCCACAACCTGCGCCGACATGGCACGATCAAGAGCTACCGCCACGGCGTCCAGATCGTCGTCGAAGAGGTCAGCATAGACATCGAGGGTCATCGCTGCGGACGCGTGTCCGAGCATCCGCTGAAGCGCCTTCACGTTGACACCCGCACTGATCGACAGGCTCGCCGCCGTATGTCGAAGATCGTGAGGCGTAAGCCGGGGCACTCCCGACGTCGCCACCGCTCGTGTAAACCAACCCGTGGACGACACCGACCGTCGAAGGTAGTCACCGTTGCGTCCTGAGAACACGAGGTCATCTCGATCTTTGCCAATACATAGTCGCGCAAGCTCCTCGACGAGAAAGGCCGGCACCGGGACTGCTCTCGACTTGTGTGATTTCGGAGTGCCGACGTGAATCTGGTTGTCGACCTGCACCGCGTTATCAACGATGTTCAGACGCTTGCGGAGGAGATCGAGGTGACGGACACGAAGTCCGATTGCCTCACCCCATCGAACGCCGCAGTAAGCCAGAACGAACACGAGCACTCGGTGCTGACCGGATGCGTCAGCAAGCTCGTGGACCTCGGTATGGGACAAGTAGACATGTGACTTCCGTTGTTTCCGCGGAAGGTTCTCCACACCGCGTGCCGGGTTTTTCGCAAGACGTTTAGCCTTAACGGCTGAGTCGAGCACTCCAGCCAATACGCCGTAAGCCCGGATTACTACGGTGGCACCCTTACCTGAGCGTCCTAGATCGGCGATCCACCGCTCGACAGAATCGAGCGTGATGTCCGCAAGCCGCGTGGTGCCCCATCGTGGGCAGACATGAACGCGCCACGCAGTCTCGATTGACTTGTAAGCGGACGGTTTGAGGTCAGTTTCTTTCCGGGACAGCCATTGCGGGCCGAACTCACTGACGGTGATCCTGCCCAGTCCCGGCGGAACGTACTCGCCGCGCATCATCTCAACCTCCACCGTCGAGGCAAATGCTTGCGCGTCCCGCTTGGTCTTGAATCCGCGCTTGTCAGTCTGTCTACGATCCGGGGTGCGGTACCGAACTCGGTAACGTTTCCCGCCGGCGGTGGAGTAACTATCGACTGTCGCCACGTCGGTCAATCTCCTGCCGCAGTTGGTCTTTCAGCTCACGGGTGATGCGGCCACGCTTCTGCGGATTCGCGTGCGCACCGGCCCGTGAGTCTCGCTCAGAGGCGAACGACCGGCCCCAAAGCTTTGCCGACAAGACTGCGAGACGGATTGGGCTGATAGTTAGCCCGTCGCTGATACGTGATTCGGTCTGTCCGAACGTCGCGTAAATCTGTTCGACGAGCGGTCGGTCGACGCCTTCCAGGTCTCCGAACGCCTCAAGATCGTAAGGGACGCCAGAGCTGCCGAGTTGAAGCCGTAGCGGCCCAATGAGCTTATTCGTTGGGAGTTCGGCTGGCTCACCGAGGAACCAGGACTGAAGTTTGGTGGGCGCGACCTCAAGCGATGGGTTGACCTCGATTGGTAGGTCGGAGGAAAGCAGATCTCCCACGGTCACGGACTCATGCAATAGGTCGTTCAGCGCGACCGTGAGCGCAATAACGGTAGGCAGAGTAGCTGCGACTCGACCGCCCTCCATGTCCGCGACTCTGCTTGGCGACCATCGAAGACCTCTTCTACGTGCGACAACTGATACCGCTTCCAGTGTCCACCCTGACTCGGTTCTCAGCCGCTTCAGATTGCTTCCAACGACGTCTGTCAGCGATTGGGGGTCGTTCATTCACCACATGCTACTTGAAACCCAGATGGTTGACACTGGGGTTGGTTTGAGCTCATACTCGCTCAGGCAACGTAGAAGTCAGACGATTGAGGAGGAACTGGGATGACGTCAAGTTCGAGTCACGCGACGGTAGAGGAAATGGCACAAATCCTGCAGGTGACTCCGTCCAAGCTGGCGCAGCTGCGTTACAAGGGCGGCGGGCCGCCATTCCTAAGGCTCGGTAGGCAAATCCGCTACCCGCTGGACAAGTTCGACGCGTGGGAGAAGGACAACATTCTTATCCGTACCGACACGCGATTCATTCCAACCGAGCGTTGAGTTCGACCCCGTATGGCAACCAATGCCTGTGGTCCCCGCACAAACACATTTCAGACGAAGGACGAACCGATGATAAGTGAAGATGAAACACGAAACGACCGGACCAGCTGGTTGGACGGGAAGGCCGCAGCGAACTGGCCAACGACATTGCTAGACGACTTCTTCGACGAATCCGAGTGCGACGAGGTCAATTCGCTGGCTCTCCTCCGGAATGTTCTGAGTCGGACTGACGAGGCTGACGCCCTGACTAGCAACGCGGAATTGATGGAGGCTTTCGGCACCGTCTATGGGGACGGCCTCGTCGCCCATATCGATGCTGTAAACATCGGCGAGTTCGCGGAGGCGGCGCGTGCCGAAGTGAAGAATTGGCTTGTTGCCCTGGCGGCCAAGGCCATCGACCGCCTTTTGCTCGCCGCCGTGCGCTCGTGCCATGAGTTCACCGCATCGCAGATTTATCGTGCGCTCCCTCCCGAGCTGCATTTTCGAGGTCAGATCGGAAGCGCGATCTCGGCCGCGGACCGCGCTGGGTTCATCGAGGTGAATGGACTCGCAAGAGCTGGCTTCCCCGCAGAATCCGGTCGTCCGGCCATCCTCTGGGCCTCCAAGTGATGATCGACATGTACGCGTGGGCGCACCGGTACGTCAATGACGGCTTTGAAGTCGTCTGTCTGATGCCGGGGTCCATACATCCGTTGTCGCGCAGTGGAGTCGATTCCGCCACCCGGAACCATGACATCGTCCACGACCTCTGGACGAGAACCCCAACCGCCAATATCGGCCTGCGTGTCCCCAAGGGTCATGTTCTTTTGAAGGTCGATCCGAGCCGGGGCGGGTCGATGTGGGATCTGAAAGAACTCGGCGCGACGATGACCTCAAAGACAGCGATGAACACCTGGGAAGTTCTGTACAGAGCACCCGGCTTGCAACTCATGCCCGCAAATTGCGGGAGCGCGATCCAATCTCGGGGGCGCAACGGCCTCCTCGTGGTCGAACCCAGCTCACTTCAGGCCGGCGGCAGGTATCGGTGGTTCGACATGAGAAGGCCCGTCCAGCCGTCAGCGAGTTCCTTCGCCCGGCTGGGCCTCGTCACCAGCCCTGGTCGCCGTAATACCAGGTGACCGCCTCTCACGCTGCTCAGGGTTCGGTGGTTGCAGCGAATGTGAAAAGTCATGGATCGAGACACCGGAGCTCAGGGCTTCGTTGTGAAGATTTTGGGCTCGCCGCCTGGGCGCGGCCAAATTTTTGAGGTCGCAGCGCAGGGCATCGTTGAACCGCTAATCGCCCGCTCTGTGTTGTCGGCGTCGCTCGCATGGGGAGAACTGCTCCATCGAGGGCAGAGGCCTTTGCTCCGCCAAGCCGCACAAGAACCAGTGGAATCGATGGTGCACAACGGACCGCGACGCGACGTGGGATGCACCGGTTGATTAGGCGGAGCAGTTGATGCTTCGCATTTTCACGCGAGAGGGATCCCGGTCTGCCACGGAAGCGGCAACAGCGAGGCTGCCCCACGAACATTCAAGCCGAATAGCGAAAAGCCAACGGCAAGCGATTTGCATCCCGGGCTGCGATGCAAATCAAAGCTCACAGCCAGTGTCTCACTAGCAATCATCTGCGTCTGAACCCACCGCCGAAACGAGGTGGAGCTTGGTTCGACGGTGCAACCGACACAAATGCCGAATATCGTTGTTCTAGTGCAGTTCTGGTACACGAGGCAGCTACCAGCGAGCGCCGTCACGGAGTATCGTCGACCGGGTAAAGAAAGACCCCGGGTGCACCTCCCGATGTCAAGCCGGGAGCCCAGGGTCTTTCTACCGAACGCAGACCACACGTTACCAGTGGTATCGGCTTCACGAGCCGAGTCGTCCCCGGTTAGAGCGGGATCGCTCTCTGCATGGTGCGAACGCCATGTCCAAGCCGTCGAGCGTGATGAGTCAAAGGCAGACCTGGCATCACCTCCGAAGCTGAATAAGCTTGCATCGCCGGCATTTTCCGGTCCTGGGGCATACGACTAATATCCGTAGCCCAACAGCCTCATCCTCATACTGCTAATGGGAATGACAGAGCTGTCTCCTGTAACAACAGGGACAGCTCTAAGCCTCGCCTAGCACTGGGAGTGGAGAGAAAGCATTCTGCCCAACGTCTACGCGATTCGGATGTGTGTACCACCCGTTCTCTTCTGGAACGAAGCGAGAACGTTCAGCTCAGCGACGAACGCCAACGCGATGTCCGGGACCCAGGGGAAGACGACGTCGCCAGATTGACCCATAGGGGGTCAAGGCCGTGCGGCATAATCGACCGCGGTGGTGGTCGTTCTTCGGTCGACTAGATCCACGAATTAGAGTCGCGGACTCAACCACCTTCACTTCTTAGACGGTGGTCGAGTAGCCAGAACCGCCTGAAGCTCGCTCGGTGTCCTCCAGTTGGCCCCACGATGAAGCATCACATGGCAGTTCGCGCAGACAATGGCAAGGCCGTCCAGTGTGGTCGTCACTTCGCCTGATGAGTGCAGCGGGACAACGTGATGGACCTGGACGTAACCAGACCCGAGAGCGCCATATGACTGCTCGAAGTCAAATGTGCACACCTCGCAAGCGAGCCCGCCATGAAGTACTTGCGACTGGCGTATCTTCTGCTGGCGCAGTTTCGGATCACGCTCCCTTATCCGAGTGAGACGTTCCGCCACTCGGCCTTCGATCGCCGCAGGCTCGTCCTCGGCCTGGAACGTCAAGTCTTGGTCTTCACCCCGTGCCAAGGTCCCGGCTTTGCGGAGTTCGACTGATGCGCGGTGGTGGAAGATGGGATGTGCAAGGTACGCGGTAACTACGTCCTGGGTTGTGCGCCCGCCCTTCGTCCTGGCTCTTGAGTAGGCCGGGTGGGCGGTCATGACGTCGGTGGTCTTCCTGGACACGCCATTGACGTTCCGAAACTCTGGATCGTCCAGCAACACGGCACCTGAGACCTGAGTGCGGAGGAACTGCGATAGCTCGATGACCTGCGGGCTTGTCGGTCGCAACTCCTTCCATTCGTTCTGCGCCACCAGATCGCAGGCTAGGAGTATCTCGTCCCACTGCCAGTTCGCCGTGCCGCCAATGTAATCCCGCTGTGGGCCACGACGGCCGAGACCCTCGCTGGGGTGCGACCGAGTTCGCGAATCGTTCGGCCGGGGTTACCGGCGTGGCACCGGACGTCGCCCCAGCGAACACAACTACCGACAAGGCGACGGCCGCGTGGGACACCCCGACTGGAGCACGTACGGCGCGTGTTCGGTGACGAGGCCACCCTCCTGCAAGGGCGATGCACGCCACAGGACTGGTCGCGGTGGGGTTGGTTCTTGGCCGCGCATCGTAAACCCAAAATTTGAGGCTCAGCTTGCTGATGGTGTGGCGTCTTCGACCTGGTTTTGCATCGACTTGAGCAGGTTGCCCCGTGCCTCGTACACCGCTCGCATCTCGGACTGAAGCGTCGCGTCGTCGACGACGGGTTCTACACCGTCGTCGTAGAACTGGTGAACGGCTATCTGCGCGTTTATGAACGCATCCTCGAGAACGGTCAAGAACACCTGCAGAAAATCTGCTTGGGAACCAAAATCGAGCAAGCGTAATCGCATCGAGTGGATATCAAGGTCCTCAGTCATAGCGGCGAACTCGGCGTCAGTAAACGAGCCCGCCCGTGCCTCCTCGTCGAGGCCGAACTCAGGCATAGTGAGCTGCCGACGGCCAACGTGATAGGCGTCCTGGTAGCGAGCAAACGCCGGTCGCACGGCAGTCATTACGTCGATAAATAGATCGGCTCGTTCTTGCCGCCGTGTCGCGAGTCGATCACGCTCTGCCTTGTTCGTGTCCAACTGTGCCTGGTGTCGAAGGTTCAACCAAACGCCAAAGAGCGTCAACGCGGCGGCGAGGAGGGCTATGCAGGCCGCGATGATCGTCGCGACGGGTTGAGTCATGGCTCGATATTCTCACGCACTCGGCTCGTGTTCGCGTTCGCGTTCGACGGACGGTATCTCGGATCGCAAGCCATCCGCGACTTGGTCGCGTGCATTGTTCATCCTTGTGACAGCATCGGCAGTGCCTTCAACGCCCTTCTCACTCGGCAAGGTTCGGAACTCGTCATGAACAACTTTCGTGAACGCGGCTACGTCGGCGCTGCGCTCTGGGAAGCCAAGTAGTTGA
Source organism: Rhodococcus sp. NPDC006774 (assembly GCF_040636045.1). Classification (NCBI taxonomy): domain Bacteria; kingdom Bacillati; phylum Actinomycetota; class Actinomycetes; order Mycobacteriales; family Nocardiaceae; genus Rhodococcus; species Rhodococcus sp. NPDC006774. Next base: position 52,931 of record NZ_JBEYIW010000017.1, read on the forward strand.
AGCTTGAATGACGTGGTCAAGGCCTTCCGCACCGCTTCGATCAGCAGCTTGGTCGGCACGGTGTCGTCGTATTCCTTCATCGGCCAGTTCCCGCGTTTTCCGAAGTTCGCCGAGTACACGAAAATGGTTTGCACCTGGTCGATGTCGGCCAAGACCTCAACGAACAATTCGATCCGCTCGAGTCTCCTGCGCTCTGCGGTTTCGCGTTTCGCCCGGTCGCGCTCCATACGGTTCTGGTTCCAGTTGTTGACGATCACACCGATGAAAGCCAGAAGGGCGGCGCTTAGTGCAATACAGGACGCGATGATTGTGGCCGCGGGCTGAGTCATGGCCGAATCGTTCCACAAAGCGCGGGAGCCCAACCTCCGGTGGGGCGGGTGCTTCTCGTGTTCCGCGCTAGTCGTTCCGGGGCGGACGTCCGCCGCCGACACCGTATCGGCGTTCGTAGCCAACAAGCGACCGGGGTCGAGAACATGGTTTGCCCGCGTGATCGCCGCGTGCGTGGTCAGGTAGGAGTACTGAGGTGCCGGTAGGCGGTTGCTAAAGAGCAACCCAGCATCATGGCGATCTCCTGAGCGGAGATGCCCTTGGATTTCAGCTCACGTGCCCTCAAAGCGAGAGCGTCGTCGACCTTGCGAGGTCGACCACCTCTCCGGCCATTCTGGGCTGCTGCGGCCAGGCCAGCGCGGGTTCGCTCGATCATCGTGTCTCGTTCCAATTGGGCGAACGCGGCCATGATGGTGAGCATGGCTCTACCCATCGGGCCATCGGTATGCAGGCCCTCCGTAATGCTGGTGAAGTTGATCTTCCTCTCAGTGAGCTCGGAAATGACGTCGAGTACATGCCTCGTATCCCGGCCTAGCCGGTCGAGCTTCCACACTGTGAGCACGTCGCCTTCGCGAAGGTGGTCGAGGCAGGCCATGAGCTGAGGTCGATCCGCCTTGCTGCCGCTGGCTCCATGGTCAGTAAAGACGCGAACGGCTCCGGCCTCCGACAGCGCGTCCAGCTGCAGTTGCGGGTCCTGGTCTGTAGTGCTGACTCTTGCGTAGCCGATGGTCGCCATACCGCTCCATTTTCTCAAAAACTCGCCCTGTTGCAGGTTATGAGAATACAGGTTTTGAGACGGGTTTTTGAGAAATCTCCGCTAATGGTCGGGTGACCATCATTGCCTGGGCCTCTCTCGCCGGAGGAGCTCTCATTAACCCATCGTTTTTGAGACATGCTGGCAGGGCGCGGGTTCAGTCTTGTAAGCGCATAAACAACCGTGGGCTGCTCCGCTCGCCGGGTTGTAGGAGTGACAGGAGGGTGTCGCTCACGCCAGTCTGATCAAAGAACGTGGAGCAGACCCAGTTGTGGTAGTGCGCCAGCCACACGAACTTGTCTCGGATTCCACCAGGTTCGACGAACGTCTTCAGATTGCGTTCGATGTGCTCAGCGTGCTGTTGCAATTGGGTGGCGCGCTCGTCCTCAGTCTCCGCATCGTGCGCCTGATACAGGTAGTTGATGAAAGCCCACCCATCCTCGTCGACAGCGAAGTCGCGAGAGTACGGAGATGAGAGCGGGTCGCCCCCGAAGGCCTTGATGGTTACATGACGCGGCGCTATCGCCTCGGGCGTGGCAAGAATGCGCGGGACCCGTGCTACCCCCGACTCCAGCTTGTAGGCAGTTAGGAGGGCCCGCCCAGTTACCTGGTGGTCACTCATGTACAAGGCCCCCCGTGCCAAAGCCCCCCTAATGTAGACACCTTGCAGAGCAGCCCTGTACTGGTGAAGGGCGACAGGCCGGAAGAGGCTATGTGGACCTTCCGCCCAATCGAACTGTGGGTCGTCGAGCGGCGCACCAATAAGTACGTTGTCGCTGAACGCATGGATCTGCAGACCCGACCACTCAAGGTCATCTCGGAGTTCCTGTGTCCTGCTAAGAAAGACCCCGAGTGCGTCATTGTCGTATGCGCTTAAGGCCATGCTCGTTCCGAGCTCATCCAAGTGGACCACGTATGAATCCAGCAAGCGGTGCTTGCCGTTCCTGAAGTATGGGTTAGTCATGCACAAGACCTTGTCATTCCGATGCAGTAAGTCTCTGCGCTACTACGGAATTTGCCCTGACTTTGGGCCTTGAGAGAAGAGCAGGTGGAGGTTGCACCCGTGAGTCTGCCGGACGATACCCAGAAGTCGCGCACATCGAGTTAAACGCGACGAAGGTCAGGCTGGACCCCGCCCCAGCCAGTAAGCGTCAACTACTCCGCCCGCTCGAAATTAGAGCAGGAAGGGAGGTCTCAGGTAGTCGACGCTTTGAGTGCCTCCCATGGGATTGCTTGCTCGAACTCCAGAAAGTGATGTCCTCGGAGGTAGATCGTCTCGCCGACTTCGAACCAGTGTGAAAATACTTGGCTACGTCGCCAGCGGGAATCAACTTCACCGCCGTTGTGGACCACGAGATTGCGTAGGTGGCGGAGATCGCCAAGCGGTGGACAAATCACAGCTTCGACGTCACATCCGTGCGCATCGGCAAGTCGCTTCCTGAAGTGCTCCTCCCACCTGGCATAGAAACTTACGATCCAGCTCTGACTTAGATTGATTTCTATGGGCCCCCGCAGGGCCATCATGCGCAACGCCTCCGATCTCAGGATGCTGGCTGAAGGCGTGTGTCGGTCGGCGTCCGGGCTCTCTGGGTCTTCAGCGTCATTGAAGTGCACCGTGGGATCGCCCAGCCAAATGTTGAGTGGGTGTCGGCCGACTTTGCTGTCCCAAGACCGCATCTCGTCGGCGAAATATCCCAGCGCGTGGGAGGCCAGGAGGGTTGAAACGATAGAGGTGTTCAGCTCGTTTCTGAGCTCGTCAAGCACTACATCGACAGCGCTCACGGCGTGAATCCTTCCTCCGGCGACGTCACTACACACTAGTTGCGATCTACATTCCAGCCCCGGCCTTCGCTCGTCCAAGTGACAGAAGCTCTAGTCCGAGTAGCGCAATCCTGGGTCGCAGGCTTGTCCAGGCGGGTGGCGGGTGCGTCGTTGTCGGTCAGGCGAGCTATCGTCTCGGCGTGCCCGACAGTGAACCGATCCCAGCCGATATTTACGGCGCGAGTCCGAGCATTCTTGTCGGCGGCGACGCGCACGAGACCTACCGCCCCGTTGGGGTGGTGGCGGCATTGCCGAACACAACCTTCTGGACCACGCTGGGCCGGAGTACAACCACTCGATCCCGCGGTGACCTGGCGAGTTCTGTGGACACATCCTGCAACCTGAACAAGCCAGGGTGGTGGTCAGAGAGGTTTCAGCACACAATAGAAGGATCGCGGTTCGGGAACGAGGTGCTTTGCCCGTTCTATGGGCATCTGCAGGAGCCGGGGCGAAGCGAGTTTCTTGAGTATTGGGAGCGGATCAGGTACTGATCTCCAACTGACCTACTGAGCCCACGATGTGACAAGAAGGAACGCATGCAAGACCTGAGCCTAGACAGGGCTCCTAATTCCATCCCCCCTGAGGGCCGCGGTGCATGGGAAGTTGGCAGTTGTCCCCAGCCAAGTGTCGGCGAGCTTTGGCTGCTCAGCTGGAATAGTGCTGCCGTCGGTCTGGTTCTGATTTCCCGAGTTCGGGACGACTACATCCTTGCCTGGCCGGTGACGGTTCCACCTGATCCCGCGGCGGGGCCAGCGCTCAGATTGCAAAGTGCCGATCTCCACGCGGAACTCGCACTCTGGTCTGTGGCGGAGACCGGCCTCGGACGCCATCTGCTGCATCGGCGTGTCGGACTCGGGCTGTCGACCGACGTGGTCGAGGAAGTACGGGCCGCCGTCCGCACTGGTCATTCGCCCCCGCTTGAGGTCTTCGGTGGGGAGGAGGCAGACGAGGCCGCCTTTATCGCTGAACTGCTGCGGCAATACCAACACCTCTGCTTCAACGAGTGGCCGACTGATCTGCCTGGCTACGGTGTGTTCCGGCGGGATGTCCTACTGGAGCAGGGTGCCAAGGTGAGCGAAGTCCGAGAATCGCTAGGCGTGACTGTGCCCGATGCGTCCAGTTTGTTGAAGCAGGACCGTGTCCCCACGAAAGAGCAGGCTGAGTTGCTTGCGGACGCATGGGGTCTTGATGTGCGAGAGATTCTTGAGCCAGCGTCGGGCGAGTGGGTGAGAGAGTTGCGAAAGCCCCGTTACAAGGACGACCTCAGGGCCGTCGGAGATGCCCGCAATCTGCCCGAGCTGGACGTCCGGCTTGCGCTGCAGTCAGAGTTTGCTCTGGCCGCTCGCACGGCAACTGGCACCAACCGAACTGCCGAGCTGATGGAACGGGCAGTGCGCCGGTTGAGGAACGAGTAGTGATACTCATTCCGGAGGTGGGTTCTAACGACGCGTGGCGTCAGCAGGGCATCCTCGAGCAACTTGCTGCTCGGCTTCGAGAGCGCTCTATGACGATTGATGGAATCCCGAACGATGCGCTGTTCGAGAACCCCACCCACGCGATCACCGAGAACTCGACGATCCGGATCCGGATCACCGACCACAGGCCTGAGGGGTGTTCCGTCGACGGGCTGTATCGCCCCGATCCACCGACTATCACCCTGGCACGCACTGGCAGTGGACGCGACAACTTCACCGTTCTGCACGAATTTGGTCACCACCTCCAAGCTCACGACGAAGCCTGGCAAGACATCTTGTGGAAGATCGGTCAGCCACTGCGGGGTTGGATCGAAGAGGACCTCAGCGACGTCTATGCCTCGACTGTTTTGATTCCTGATCACTTTTTAGACCCAACCGCACGGTTCTCGTCACAAACGCTGGTCTCCTTGTTCGAGAAGACTCGGGCGTCGAGGCAAGCGGTTCTGGTCCGGGCCGTCCGTTCATATCTCGATGGGGAACAGCTGTTCGCAACAGTTTGCGATCTCGTGGGCCGTGTTGAGTTTGGGATGTCGACGAACACCGCTCTCGCTCCGCCACCCCGGGGCATGATTCAACCTGACTTTGCGCACTTGATCGCTGAGGTCTTGAGTAAAGGGGTGAATGGTGGGCACGGTCGCTCGTCAACCGGAATCATTTACGGTAGCGGTGCAACCCGCGATGACGTTTCGCTCGATGTTGCGCTAGCCGGGGGTAGTTATGCCTTCGTGGTGGGACGAAAGCTTGAGCGGTACGCGGACGACAGCTGGTCGGTTGCCGACCGGGTGTGCTCTTCCGAAGCATGCAATGAGGTGTTCGAGGTAACAGCGGCTTCCGAGCGCTGCATCAAGTGCGCCGAAGCGCTCTGTCCGGCTTGCCAGAGTTGTGACTGTCTGTCTCACGTGGCCACCCGTGGGATCTGTCCTCGGTGCTTCACGGGCCTTTACGCCGCCGACATCGCTGCCGGTCGCGCAGAACACGACGAGTGCTTTTAGTCCTGGCCCCAGCCTCGACGGATGCTGTATGTCTTGCCCCCACTAGCCGTGTGATGCGCACCTTCTTCGGACCTCGTCAGTCCGGCCCTTCTCCGCGCCTTCTGCAACCGGACCTCGTGGGCGATCTGGTGCTTGACTGCCCGCTTGCTTGCCTTTCTGCGATTCCTTCGAGCCTTCAAGGAATTCGGGTGAGGGCCACTACGTCGTGAGCCGCCAAAAATGTAGAAGAGAATCCACATGAACTGTCCTTGGTGCCATCGGGATGGACGTCGCTCGACAGGTCAGTCCGCCGAGTGCTTAACCCTTGATCCCGGTCCGTGGCCAGGGCGTTACATCCGGGACAGGATCCCACAAAACCTGCCATCGGGGCGGCTCACTTGTGGCAGATGGTCGCCGTAGAGACACCGCTGCCGCCGTGGGCCCGTCACCAGCACGAACTGAAGCGCTTCAATCAAGTCAAAAGCCAAATGATCCTGTTGGCAAGCAAGCCGACCCGGTGCAGATCGGAGCCTCAGGCTCTGGGATCACGACTGCTGGAACCTCAAGCATGGTCGGCGAACTGTAGCCAGGCTGCCCGGCCAGAGCCGCTGTGGTTCCGTCATGAACCAATTGACCGGTTTCCGTGTCGAACATGTAGCAGATCCACTCGATGGCGTATTTGCCATCAGGCACGTCGGTATCCGTGACGGATATGACGGGACGGGGCGGCTGGTTGGATCCGCTAGTGCCGTGGAGGAGCAGTTCACCGCTAACGGCGTTGTCGCTCATGACGCAGGAGAACGGCTGGTTCGCCTTCTTCGCGGAAAATGTTCCAGTGACCGAATTGCCGCCATCAGGATTGACCGTGGTGGTGAAGACGGCTTCAATGTCGCCCGGATTTGCCGACGCCGGCGCGGAGGAGAGAAAGGCAAGCGGGACAGCTGATAGTGCTCCAATTACGGCAATTGCGGTACGACGCATGTATGTCTCCTGAAGAGGCGGGGTTAGCTGCAAGGACGAGTGCAACGAGGGTGGGTAGACCGACCCTTATTGAACTGCACCGGGCAAGGTGGGTGGGAACGGGCCTAGGGCTGGGCGGCATGCTGGGTCAGGACCCTGCGCGCCTTGTCCATAAGGTCGAGATAACCAGGCGAAGGCCAAGTGGAGTCGGACGAATAGGCCGAAGTAATTCGCGGCAAAACTCGGTAGGCCGGTGGCAGGTTCGTCGACAATGGCTGTTAAGGGCGGACCGAGTCGACAGCCGTCTCGCAAGCGTCCGCCTGCTTCACAGTGTGTTCGGCCGTACTCACACAGAATTTCCGGTGGTATGTCGAATTGGAAAAGTTGGGAGGTCGCCGATGTGGACCTTCCGACCTGTAGGTATGCGCACTTAGTACAGGTTCGGTACAGGGCATGAGTTGCTTGAGGGTGCTGTACTGCCTGACAGTTGAGACACATCGAGAGGTCAGCAAGCCGGGACGATGGGCCCCGAAGCGAGTCTCGTGGTCAGACGGCGACTCAATCCTCCGGTTTGAGGCCCAACAAGATCTGAGTGGCTGTTGTACCCAGTGCATGGGCTACGTGCTGGAGCTCAATCACGTCCAGCCTTCGTTCTCCGGACTCGTACTTGCTGACGAACGATTGTGGAACGCCAAGGGTCGCCGCCACTGTGGCCTGTGTCAATCCTGCCGCGACCCTCAGCGAGCGGAGCTTCAGGCAAAGCTGCCTGTACTCGGCTGAGTAGATCGACTTTTCCACGGGACAAGGGCATCGCCCTGTAACCAAATATCCCAAAATCGGATATGACCCACGATGTAGTTTGCGGGACAGTGGAGGGATCAGGCATTGGGTAGCTCGGGTGGCAGTGGCAATAGATTCGTTCGGATTACACGACAAGGGGTCGGCGCAACGCTTGCCGTGGCCGTCGTGTCGGCGGCGGCTGTGGCGGGTTGTGGAGCGACGAGTAACCAGGCACCGAGCCTGAGCATCCCCAGCACAGTGAACTGCACAGGAGCTCCAGAGGGAACGGCAACGTCCCAGGTGGCCGAGAACATGACGCTCTCCAGGTTCGACCAATCGGGTATCGATCTGTCCGTGGCATTCATCGACACGGTGCCGCAACCTACGTCTGAGTGGTTCAACGGACGTGAGCAACTTTCCGTTCTTTTAGTCCTGTCAGACCCCGCAAGAGTAAGTCCGACAGTCAATGTCAGCATCGGTCCGAGCAGCCAGGTCGAAGGGTCCTATTCGGCGTATGTGGAGCAAGGCGACCGGGTCGTTGCTGAAGAGCTGGAAGTAAATCAGAACGCCAACGTGATCAGCATTGACCTACCCGCGACTGTGACTAAGGTTCTCGAACTTCCGAACGATCTAGCATTCAGCGGCTCATCGATGATCAGCAGCATGTACTTCGAGGGTCCCTACCCCCGCTTCCGTGACGTCCTCGCACAAGAATGTTCGGCCGGAACTCGCTCGGTGAACACGGGGTCGCCTCGGCAGCCGGTATCGCCCCCGTCTGGTCGAACGACAACAAGCGCGCAGGCGCAGGAACCTTCTTCCGAATGCGGCGTCTTCGCTGAACAGGAGGCCATCGCTGGTGGCTTGGCGAAACTCGGCCCTGAACCAATTACCGGACGATCATGGTCAGGTGTTCCGCTAGCTAGCAACTTCGACCCGTGCGCCGAGTTGTCGGCTGTTGTCGTGTCCATTGAGGGCGGTACAGGCAGCTCTCCATCGCACGCGCTGATGTTCAACCGGGGCATCTTCCAGGGAACAGCTACCTACGAGGCTCTGCCGTTCACGGATCTGGCCGCAGGCACCGAAGAATCGGGCACGGTGACTCTCACCTATCGAACCGGACAGTCGTGCAATGCGTGCTCTGACGGGGAGACCACCCCTGTCCGGTATCAATGGAACGGCTCAGCTGTGGAGATGCTTGATCTGCTTCCGCCGGAGCTGAGATGAGTGCCGAATAAGACGATCCAGTTCTTAGAGCCGTGCCCACCTTTTGCCCACAACCTGCCGGCATTCCAGTAAAGTCAGTGCGACCAACTGGCAGTCAAAAGCGCTGTTCAGGGCTTCAATAGGGCATCCGCCAGGGGCGCACAGAAGGGTTCAAATCCCTCCGCTTCCGCCACATGTTCGTTGGTCGAACCCGGTCCACCCGCAAGGGTGGGCCGGTTTCGTTTGCCCCGGTCGAAGCTCAGTAGCGTCGCAAGTTCGCTTGTTTCAACCTCTTTCACCAGTGTCAGTGCTGCTGGGTTCGACAGTCCGTCAGTTCCCGTCCGTTCGAGTTCGAGCACTTGGTTCTGATGACGCGTGGCACTCGGCTCTTCCGCTCGGAACAAACGCCTTCGGCTCCGCCGCAGGAAGAGCCGGGCGACTCCCACGTCCCGAACCCGACATTGCGATCAAGGCATGATCACCCCAATGGGTGGTCGAGATGTGGAAAGGAAGCGCGAGATGAGAGACCGTCCGAGTCCGCGAACCAAGTTGGCAATCGTCTACGTGGCATCATTTCTGCTGATCCTCGGATTGTCGGCGAGTTGGAAGGCCCTAGGTCTGTCCGACATTCCGGTGTGGGTGTCACTGCTCGTTGCGGTGTTCGGCGCGGCAATCGCTGTCCGCGTGATCGCGATGCCGTTCATGAAGGTCAGTTCGTCGGAGGAACCGAGTGTCCAACTTCTGTTGGCGTCGATGACCGACCGGACGGGGACAACCATGTCTGTGGCGGAGAAACACGAGACGATCCGAACCGTTCGCCGTTCCACCTGGTGGGGATCAGCAGTGTTGATCGTCTTCGGTGTTCTGATGATTGGATATGCATCTCAGCCGGTGCCGATGAAGCTCTTCTGGACTCTGGCGGGATTGTTGCTGGTGCTCGCCGCCATTGCGTGGGGAGTCAGCGGATGGAGAGAGATCCGACGTCTCCGCAAACTCCCCTGAGCCTCGATCCTTCGACTGAGATGATCAACTGTGGTCGACGTACTGGATTGTGGGGCCGGGATCTGGTGAAGGACGAACAGTGACGCAGCTCAGCGACTTCGAGGACTACATCACATGCCATCATCCGTTCGAGCGCCTCGAACTCCTCAGCGTTGGTGACCTGACGGACGAGGAACGTCGCTCGCTCCCATCTTCGCGACCGTGGCATCGTTGTCCTTCTCGCCCGGGTGCTCCCGCGACAGGGAGATGCGACTCGGGTCATCCTCGTATACGCCATTCTCCGAAACGCCTCGCCCCTGCCATTCGACGCATGCTTCGGGTATTTACCGGCCGAATCGAGTCGGCTTCCAGATTTCTGGCCTCGACTCCCGGAGGATCTCCGTCGGTTCCACACCCAAGTACACGATGGATTCCGCGCCGAGTTCGGTGGACTCTTGCTGTCGGATCGGCTGCGAACGATTGCATCGGACTTCGTTGCGCCCGAGGTGCCGGACTTCGAGTACGTCGATGAAAATTTCGACACGTTGCCCGAGGACAGGCGTCCCGCGCTCGACAACTTGATGGTTGTTGTTCGCGAAGGCTCGCGGGGTGTCGCTTTGGACGTCAGTACACCGGAACTGATGGCATGGGAGACATCCGAACTCATAGAGCCGTGTCGCCTGGGGGCGTGGTCGACAATGGATGGTCGCATCATGTCCGCGATGAGTAGTGACGGAGAGTATTACGAACGTCTCGGATATCACGGCATATAGAAGTTGCAGCCACTCGATTGCAGTCTCTTCCAGCTACAACCGGCCGTATCGCGGTGGATGAAGATCGGATCTCGATGCTCGTCGGCAAGACCGACTACCTCTGCACCAGCTCGATCGTCCACGTGCCTGCCTGGCGCGCCGCCTTCTCGATGAAAGGCAGACGTTTCTGTCGGTAGTTGTTCGAACCCCGGTCCGCCCGCAAGGGTGGGCCGGGTTCGGTTCGCTCGGGTGCCGCGGAGAGGCGTCGACACCGCCCCGGTCGACCGTGGCCTCGTTCTGCGCTCACAATTGTCGCCATGAGGACGCGCCGCAGTCGACCGTTACTGCACTTGAAGACACGGTTGTGGACGAATCCACCGTTTGCGAACGTCACCTCGCTTGCCTCGGCGGTCGTGGCCGTCAGTGGGGTGCTCGACGCCGTCACCTCCGATCCTGGCGCTCTCGGTCGGTTGTGGACATGGCTCTGGACGGCCGTCGCCGTAGTTGTGGTTCTGATCCCGGCGGCGATGGGTGAGAGGTTTCCGCGGAGCATCGCTTTGCTGGGCTGCGCTTTGTTCATCGGGGTCACATCGGTCCAGATGGCCACATCGACCCAAGGGATCGTCGCGATCAACAACCTGGTTTTCTATCCGTTGCTCGCCTGCTATCTCGGATGGTTCTTCCGTCGTCTGGTCGCCAGGTCGGTTGTAGGAGTGGCGATTGCGGCATCCGGCGTCGGCGTTGCGCTCAGCCCCAGTGGATCGCTGACGGTCACCTGGCTCAATCTGATGCTCGCGTCGCTGTTCTGTCTCGAATCTGCGAGCTATCTCTACCGCCGCTTGCAACGGCAGGTCGAGACGGACTCGTTGACCGGGGCTGTGAACCGGATCGGGTTCGAGCGCAACGGAAGTCAGTACCTACGGTGGGCAGAGAAGTCCGGTGCACCTCTGGCATTGGTGATGATCGACCTGGACCGCTTCAAGCGAGTGAACGATGAGTACGGGCACCACGCCGGCGACCGCGTGCTGGCTCGATTCGTCACCGAAGTTCGACGCGGCCTTCGTGCGTCCGATGTGGTCGCGCGCATCGGAGGCGATGAGTTCGCCCTCGTTCTGCCCGGAATCGATGAGGAGAGTGCCCAGAGTCTGGTGGAGCGTCTTCAGTCGCTCACCTCCAGCGCGTGGTCTTCGGGTTCGGCAGTGAGTTCGCGCGGCGACACCATGGACTCGCTTCTGGCTCGTGCGGATGCTCGACTGCTCGAAGCCAAACGAGTCAGTCACTCGGCAAAACCCGACAGATCAGAGCGGCCCTGACCGTCGCGCGCCCTCGGTCCACCGCTCCAAGCTCAATCCGGTCTCGAAGCGTCGCACAGATTTGGAGATCGGGTCGATGAATTCGATTGCACTGGCGAGTAACTGAAGTGGATCGGTGAAATCGTCGCCGGCTCGGCCGGTAGCCGTCGGGTAGAGGTCGTCCCCGAGGATCGGCACACCGAGTGAATTCATGTGCAGTCGCAGTTGATGGGTGCGGCCGGTCAACGGTGTCAGTCGGTAGCGACCGAGCCCGTCTCGATGCTCCAGGAGTTCGACGGTGGTGTGCGCGTTGGGTTCTCCGTCGACCTGGTGGGCGGTGAATTGCCCCTTCTCCGAGACGATTCGGCTGCGAACGACGGTGGGCAAGGTCAGCGTGGGGTCATGCAGTGCGACCGCCTCGTACTCCTTGCGGACCTTCCGATCCTGGAAGAGTGTCTGATACGCGCCGCGCAGTGTCGGGTCGATGACGAACAGGACCAGGCCTGCGGTGACGCGATCGAGTCGGTGAGCGGGCACCAGTTGCGGCAGGTCGAGTTCGAGTCGCAATCGCACGAGTGCGGTCTGCAGGATATGTCCGCCGCGGGGGATGGTCGGCAGAAAGTGCGGCTTGTCGATCACCAGCAACGCGTCGTCTCGGTACACGATCGAGATATCGAACGGCACAACGGTTTCCGACGGTAGATCGCGGTGGAACCAGACTGCCTCGCCGGGAACGTATGGAGCGTCGAAGGGTAAGGGACCGGCCATGTCGACGATCTCGTCGGCGTCGAACATGGCGTCGATGCGGTGCGGAGGAATCCGGAACTCGGTCGCTGTCAGGAACTCACGGACGGTGCGCCAGGTGCCGTCCTCGGGCATCCGGATTCGCGCGGGATCGAGACCGTGCCGCTTCGCCAGGGGTGGTTGCTGGCGTCGTCTCACCGGATGAGCGTATCCGCCCGCCGACATCGCACTTGTGCAGACAAATCAGTGTTATCTGTCTGCACAAGTGCGAATTCGCTACTCGCAGCCGATGCCGTCGTCGTCGCGGTCGAGATGAGGCCCGTAGCCGTAGTCGCCTCGATAGACCGGGGCGGCACCGGCGTCACGCGCCGCATCGCAGTTCTTGTACTGGAATGCCCCGCCGGAGGGAGCAGGTGCCGCCAGTGGGGCCGGCGGTGGGGGAAGGAGTACCGGGCAGAACTGGGCCGATCCGCTGCTGCAGAGGAAATCGGTGATCGGGTCGGCCGAGGCGACGGCCGGGGCGGTGACCAGAGCGGCCGCAGCGATCGCACCGCTGATGCCGATCTTGACCAGCAGGTTCTTCGTCTTCATGGAACTCCAATCGAGGGGATGTGTTGTGGAGCTTTCTCGGCCAATTGTTGAACTGTCAATCAAGTCATTCGAGTGACCTACGCCGCGACTCCGCGAACGCGAATGTGTTTGGAACCCGGCGATTCGGCGTATCTACGAACGTATGAGCGAAAACGAGCAGGTCAATCAGAACCCCGAGAAGGATCCCGACGATTGGGTCACCGGCGACGAGCCGATGACCGGCCCACAGAAGAGCTACCTGGGCACCCTTGCGCAGGAAGCGGGAGAGGAAGTTCCCGAGGGTCTCAACAAGGCGCAGGCGTCGGAAATGATCGACAAGCTGCAGGGCGAAACCGGCCGCGGCTGAATCGACGCCGCAGAGGTCCACTCGATGTGACATTGACCCCCGAAAAGTCCACCGAATGTCACATCGAGTGCCCCGCGTGAACGGCGTGTACGAGGACATCCGACCAGGTAGACCGTTATGCCTCGAGTACATGTAACAAAGGATCACGCGGACTTTTGGACCCGCATGTACGCGGCTATTGTGAGCGAACCCACAGCTTTAGCGTGCGCGCAACTCGGTGGGTACGTTGAGTGACGGATGTTGTTTGTGTTGCGCCCCGTGAGGGTGCGCCGGGGGAGGATGGGCAATCTGATGCACCGCCGAGTGTTGGCAGTAGCGGGAACTGCTCTGGCAGTGTCGCTGCTGGGGTCGGGTCTTGCCGGGGCGCAGCCGCTTCCCGATACCGGCAGTTCCGACGGTGGCGGTGCGGCTCCCGGAATCACAGCTCAGTCCCTGCCTGCTGCGTCGGCACGCATCGATCGTGTGGACATGCTGACCGACCGTCGCGCTGCGGTGTGGGTCGACTCACCCGCGATGGGACGTGCCATCCAGGTCCAGGTTCTTCTTCCGGCCGCGCAGGCCGTGTCCCGCCCGACGCTCTACATGCTCGACGGTGTCAGCGCGGGCAAAGAATCCGATTACAAGGAAAGCACCTGGACGCAGAAGACCGACATCGTCGACTTCTTCGCGGACAAGCAGGTCAACGTCGTGCTCCCGGTCGGTGGATCGAGCAGCTACTACACGGACTGGAACGTGCCGGATCCGGTGCTCGGCGTGAACAAGTGGGAGACGTTTCTGACGTCGGAGCTGCCGCCTCTGATCGATGCGCGCTTCTCCGGTAACGGCACCAACGCGATCTCGGGTGTGTCGATGGGTGCCCAGGCCGCGATGGACCTGATCACCCGTCACCCCAGCCTCTACACCGGAGTCGCAGGCCTGAGTGGTTGCTACGACAATTCGCAGACCAACTTCAAGGACGCGGTGCGCGCCACCGTCGCCACGAACGGCGGCAACGCGACCAACATGTGGGGCGAGAACACCGATCCCCGGTGGGTCGAGCACGATCCGTCACGTAATGCCGAAGCGCTCCGCGGCAAGGACGTCTACTTGTCCGTCGGCACCGGCCTGCCCGGTCCGTACGAGCTCGGCCCCGGTGGTAGCGGCGTCGAGAGCGCACTGATGGGCGGACCGCTCGAGGCGGCCGCGCTGTACTGCACCACCGTGTTCGATACTCGACTCCGGTCGCTCGACATCCCCGCGACAGTTGTCTACCGCCCGTACGGGATCCATCAGTGGCCGTACTGGCAGGACGACCTACGTGAATCCTGGCCGACGCTCGAGCGCGCGCTAGGCCTGTAGAGCAAACTTCAGAAATGCTTCGTTCTCGTGCGGGTCGCCGATGGTGACCCGTACTCCGTCGTTTCCGTAGGCGCGCAGCAGTACGCCCTGTTCGGCGGCAGCAGCAGCGAATTCACCCGAGCGTTCTGCCAGCGGCAGCCAGACGAAGTTGGACTGCGACGCGCCGACGTCGTAGCCGCCCGCCACGAGCGCATCGCGCACACGATCGCGTTCCGCGATGAGACCATCGGTGCGAGCCAGCAGTTCCGCCGAGGCATCCAACGACGCCACCGCTGCCTGTTGCGCCACGGTGCTGACAGCGAACGCGATCCGCACCTTCGACAGTGCCGTGATCACCTCGGGATCGGCAATCGCATAACCCACCCGCAAACCGGCGAGTCCGTAGGCCTTGGAGAACGTCCGCAGCACGATCACGTTGCGTCGTCCGCGTGCCAGCTCCACTCCGTCGGTGTGGTTGCCCGCGTCGGGGCGGGTGTATTCGAAGTAGGCCTCGTCGAGCACCACGAGAATGTTCGACGGCACCGCGTCGAGAAACGCCTCGAGCTTGTCGCGCTGAACGACCGTTCCGGTCGGGTTGTTCGGGTTGCAGACGAAGATCAGCCGGGTGCGGTCGGTGATCGCGGCGAGCATCGCGTCCAGATCGTGCACGTGGTCGGCGGTCAACGGAACCCGGACGGGCGTCGCGCCGGCGACGCTGGTGACGATGGGGTACGCCTCGAACGAGCGCCAGGCGAACAACACTTCGTCGCCGGGGCCGCAGGTGATCTGAACGACCTCCTGGCACAGCGAGACGGAACCACTTCCGACGGCCACGTTCTCCGTGGCGACGCCGAGCTTCTTCGCCAGTGACTCGACGAGCGCGGTCGCTCGATTGTCGGGGTAGCGATTGACGCCGGCGACGGCCTCCGCGATCGCGTCGCGCACGCTCGGCAGCGGTCCCTGCGTCGTCTCGTTGCTCGCCAGTTTGATCGCACCCGGAAAGGTGCGGCCGGGAACGTAGGCGGGGATGGCGTCGAGGTCGGGGCGGATGCGCGCGGTCACGGCTGCCATTATGCGCCCAGGTTCGGGGTTGACTTCTACGCGTCCGTGATATTGCTGTGCACGACCGGACCGATCGTCCTATCTTCGATAAGTATGTCGGGAATATTGAGCGACGTCGCAGTTCTTCGGTCCGCCTCCGCGCCTACGGTCGGCGCGGACGACGTGGTGGACACGTCCGCGCACGAATCACCCCCGCGAGAGAAAGTTCCGTTGACGGCCGTCGAACCCGATGGGCCACCTCGCGGCGGAATCGTCGTGCTGCACGAGGCCCGTGAGGTGCCCGAGTCTCTGCTCGACCTGCTGCGCGCGCTCGCCTTGGAAGGCTGGCTGGCCGTCGCGCCGAACCTGTTCCATCGAGGCCACGGCGACGACAAGGAAGTATTCGGCGACGACCTATTCGCGGACTTCGACGCCACCTCCGACTGGCTCGTCCAACGCGGTGTCTACCCCGACTGTGTCGGAGTCATCGGGTTCGACGACGCAGGGACGGCAGCGTTGATCGTGGCCACCAGCCGTCCGGTCGGGGCGGCGGTCAGTGTCGCTGCGGCCGGAATCGTCGAACCGCTCAACTCCGACGCAGTCGCGTTGGTCGAGGCAGCACCCAAGCTGCAGGCCCCCTGGCTCGGTCTCTACGGCGAGGACGACCCGCACACCCCACCCGATCACATCGAAGCCCTTCGCGACGCCGCCACGCGCGCCTCAGTGGCCACGAACGTCGTCAGCTATTCGGGGCTGAAGCATCGAGCCGACCATCCCCGCGAACAACCGGGCAGCTCCGATCACAGCGACCCGGCAGCGGCGGCGCTCGTCGACGCGCAGACCCGAATCTTCGATTGGTTCGACAGCTTCATGCGCTGAAGAGCAACAAGCATCTTTTACGCGAACGCCGCGCGAACCAGAGGCGTCGACCAGCCGTTTTGCCTTCTGGCCTTTGCCGTGTGTAATCTCTTTCCTCGGCGGTCCGAGAGGGCCGGCAGCCTAGGAGGCGTGCCAGAGCGGCCGAATGGGAGTCACTGCTAATGACTTGTCCTTTCAACGGGACCGGAGGTTCAAATCCTCTCGCCTCCGCCACGAACGGTAGATCGTTACCGTTCAGCTAGACCAGTTGGATAACTGAACATGCGCCCGTAGCTCAACGGATAGAGCACTTGACTACGGATCAAGAGGTTAGGGGTTCGAATCCCTTCGGGCGCACAATCGCAGGCCCCCCGTCATCGGATGGGGGGCCTGTTCCTGTCATGAGCCAGTTCGCGTCAACGCCCGTCGCCATCGCCCACGCCATGACGGTGCCCCGTCGGATGTTGGCTTTGACCGAAGCCGCCATCCCTTCCGCGTCGATGCGTTCGTACAGCGAGACCGTGGCTCGAGATACGCCGATGGCCTTCGCCAGCTCGGACTGATTCAGCCCGGCAGCCATCCTGGCGAGCACTAGACGCGCGGGCAGATCGAGGGCGGGGATCATGCGCCCCGCGTAGCTAACCGTCATGTTGCGTAACGTTACGCAATTGGTCTGACAACTTTCAAGTCCTCGCTGGTCACAGGTTGGAACTGTCCCGACAAACGACGACTCGTCATGCAAGTGCGTGCCAATTCCTACGCAATCGCGTACGGTACCGCATATGCATTCAGACTTGCTGTCCACAGTCGAAGTGGCCGCGCGACTTCGCGTCCATCACGCCACCGTGGCCCGAATGGTCCTCGACGGCCGATTGGCAGCGCGACACCGCGCTCCCGGTCCGCGTGGCGCGTTCTTATTCGATCCGGCCGAGGTCGAGCGTTTCGCCGCGTCTCGTCGTGGGGTGTCCGCGTGAGCGCGCACGGTATCGAGCCGGTGCCGACCGAGGCTGAGTCACGCGCTGCCGACGATGCTGCTGTGAAGGTGTTGTTCGAGGCTCGTGAGTCGGATGTGTTCGCCGTGCTCGGCTACATCGCCGAGTTGCACCCGGGTGTCATCGCGAACGCTGTCGATGTGATGCAGCTGTCGGCGTCGATGGCCCGCCATCCCGCTGGGAAGCATCGCCGGTGAGGACTGTTCGCAGGGTTGCGGTCGTGCTGGCGCGTGTGTTCGCCGTGCTGGTCCTTGCAGCGGGGTTCGTGGTGTGGGTCGGTGTCTGGTCCATGTCGTTCTGGGCGGCACTGTGATCCATACCCGCAACCGGTGGGTCCGGTTCTGTGTGGACACCTACTGGTCCATGCGTCATCCGCAGCTCGATCGGTTGGATGAATGGGCGCGTGGATACGCGAGCGAAGAGCGTTCCTTCTACACCGATATCGAGCCCCGAGTTACGTTCCGCGACACCCTCGTTGCCTGCTCTCCCGAGTGGAGGGCGAGCAACGGTGGGTGATGTTGTGCGTGGGCCATGGAAACAACAGTGGCCCCTCCCTAGTGAGCGTGTCGATCCCGCTCGCGTGAAGTGGCGTCGCGGTCGCCCGCCGCCCCCCGAGGTCATCCGGCGGCACTGTGTGGACTGCCAGCGCCCGTTCGACCCGAAACGCTTTGTGCCCGAAACACTCCTGTGTGCCGACTGCCGCGCCGAACGCGCCCGCGTGGACACAGACACAGAACCTCCCACCCTGTTCGACGGTGGTGATACCAGCAACTAGCTCAACCATCTCCACGTCGCTTTCAGCAAGGTTCGACGTTAACCGACCAGCTTGCCGGTCACGCGGGGCGGACTCCGGCACTGCCCACCGAAGCCAGAGGTAGCTCCTTTGGTGGAGGTAATACAACGAATTGCGACCTGCCGAAATCGACAGGCCGCGACTTTCGTTGTCCCTGAACGGATGTAGGGGCGATCTTCCGGGGATTCCTAGGGTGGTGGCGACGATGCCCCACCCCTGTCCACTCACAGATACGGGATAGACATGGCCAATCACAAAGCTCGCCCACCACTGATACGCAAGGCAAGGTTCGATGACCGCTGCCGACTGTGCCTCCTGCCGGTCAATGCCGGTGACTCGGTGGCCTGGACTGCCGACAATGTCCTCTCGCACATGCAGTGCGCCACCGACTTCGACGCGGCCCGGCTCGCAAGGAAACAACGTGACGCGGCACAGGCCTTGAAGCGGAGGGCACGGCGATGACCGATCCGCAGTCTCCTGGACTCGATGAGCTGGCCGACAAGATTCACGCGGCGATGTGGCGGCAGAGCGCCGGTGACGCCATCGCAGCCCGGTTACGTGTGCTCACCGACGAACTACTGGTGGTCCGCACTGCGGTCATCCCGATCATGCCGCTCGACCGCGCCGTGTTCGACCCGCTCTACCGACACCTCACGTCCGCGCACCGATCCCTCGAGGAAGCCTCGCACCTGTTCGACTGCTGGCAACAGGGCATCGAACAGTGACCCTCGAAGCACCGGCCACGTTGGTGCCCCGTACCGGATGGCGGGATCGTGCCGCGTGCGTCGACACCGACCCCGACGACTGGGACGCCCCGACCGGCCAACCAGGGTCGGGCTCACACCTGATCGTCCCGGCATGGCAGTACTCGATGTGCCATGGCTGCCCCGCACTGGTCGACTGCCTCGCTGAGTCGTATGTCCTGAACGACACCGAAGTAGTAAGGGGCGCAACAGTATTGGGCAAGGTGCAGCGGGTGAACCGGAAACGGCTCGCTGTTTCACTGTCTCGGGTGGGTGTGCAGGTGTGATCGAGTGGGGTGGCCGAGCCGCCGCCGAGCTGACAGCGTTGACGCTGGCGACCTACGGTCGACGCTGCCACCTGTGCGGGCGTATGGGTGCCACCACCGCCGATCACGTCATCGCCCGCAACAGAGGTGGGCCGGACACCCTGGAGAACCTGCGGCCCGCACACAAGTCGTGCAACAGTGCGCGCGGTGATCGGCCACTGTCGGTGTGGTTCGCCCTGCATCCACTGCCCACCGGTCGTGCCCCCGCATCGCTGGACTGGACCAGTCCACCACCGGGCCAACCGTCACATGATGATGCGTAGTGATGCATACTCATTCATACCGCTGTGACCAGCGCAAACGCTCAATACATGCTCTGACCAGGGGTTTTCCGGTGGGTTAGACCCCCAGGAAGCCCCGCGTCTGCCAAGTTTTCCCCCGAAGCACTGGGCACCGGGGGTCGGTACACACCAGGAGGACACGATGCCACGACCAGACCCCCGCGCACCCGGCGACGGCCAAGCCGACCTGTTCGGTGCCGCCCCTGTTCGAGCGTCGAACCACGGTCGCCACTCCCAGGCGGTCGATCGGGCAATGGACGCCGCCGCTCAGTCGGACCTGATCAAGCCCGAGGACGAAGCTCTCGTCACCCTCGTCCGCGCCGCCGCCTGGTCCCTCGATGCGTTCGAGCAACAGAACAAGCCGTACGGATCGTCCAAGCTGCTCCCGGCGGTCACCGAAGCGCTCCGCGAGCTGCGACTGACACCGGACTCGCGGGCCACCGAAACAGACAACTCCCTGAAGGATCTGCTCAATGGACTCGGCGCGACGACCACAGATGCCCCCTCCGAGGTACATGACCCCGCGCGACTACACCCGTAAGACACACGGCCCCGGCGAAGCCCGCATCGCTGCCGCTCTCGGTCGCCCGTTCATGCCCTGGCAGGCAGCCGCCGCCGACCTCGCAGGAGAAGTGGACCCGGCTACCGGTCGCCTGTTTTACAAGCTGGTCGTCATCACCGTCCAACGCCAGGCAGGCAAGACGATCGGCAACCTCGCCAAAGGTGTCTACAGGTCGCTGATGGTGCCCAACAGTCGCATCTGGTACACCGCACAGACCGGCCTCGACGCCCGAGCCAACTTCCTCGAAATGGCCCGCCCCGCACAGCAATCCCCACTCGCGCCGATCTTCGACCTCAAGCGGGCATCGGCCAACACCGCCATGGAGTTCCATAACGGCTCCGAGTTCCGGGCGCACCCACCCACCGCCGGATCGCTGCACGGCAAACAAGGAGACCTCAACCTGGTCGATGAGTCCTGGGAGTACACGAAAGCCCAAGGCGACGCACTCATGTCTGGTATCTCCCCGGCGCAAACCACCCGCCACCGCGCACCGTGGCTCGGTGCGCAAACGGTGATCCTGTCCACACGCGGGACCGCCGACTCCGAATGGCTCGACGGGATGATCGACAAGGCCCGCGAGGAACCGGACGCATGCCTGATCGACTTCGGTGTCCCCGACGACGAAGACCCGACCGACTTCGCCACCATCGCCCGCTACCATCCCGCATTCGGTCACACCATGGGCATGGAGGCCCTGCACGCCGCCCGCACTCAGATGACCAACGAAGCGGAGTTCGTGCGCGGCTACGCCAACCGCGCCACCGGATCGAAAGACCCCCTCGTCTCCGAAGCCGCACTCGACACCGCAACCATCCCCGACGCCATCCCCGAAGGTGCCCGGTTCGCGGTCGGTGCCGCTACCTCGTTCGACCGCTCGTTCTCCGCAGTCGTCGTCGTCGCACAGATCACCCGCGACGACAACACCGTCTACGTAGCCGAGGTGGTCGACTCCGGCCCCGGCGTCACGTGGGCCGCAAACACAGTCGACGCGATCACCCGAGCGCGCCGGCCGATCGGCGTCGGCGTCAACCCGGACGGACCATCCGGCCGATTGGCCGACGCACTCACCGTCGCCCACGCCGCGCCCACGCCGCGTGAATGGTCCACCGCGACCGACGACATGCTCGCCCGCATCGCACCCAAACGCGGCGAAGGTCCACCGACCTTGCTCCTGCGGCACGACGACGGAATGCGCCGAGCATGGCGCGGGGCGGTCCTGCGCACCGTCGCCGAAGGTGGCCGCCAACTCTCCCGCAAACACTCGGTCGGGTCGATCGCAGAAATCGAAGCCCTCCTCGCAGCCCTGTGGATCGTCACCCATCCGCCCGATAGCGAACCCGAACCGATGCTCGTCACCATGGAAGGCTGACTCACACAAGATGACCGAACCCTATGCAGGCCAACCGATTACGATCGACAACGGCGCGGTGCGAGTCGCGGTCTGTAACAGGTGTGAGTGGCGCATCGCCTCGACATCACTGGCCGCTGTGTGGACTGCCGCCGCGCGACATCTGCGCGCATTCCACGGCGACCAAGCCGGTGGACGCAAAGCTCTGCGAGCATCATTGATGGCCCGTCGGCGTGAACAGCTCACCTACTTTTCTCCGCATGGGAATCCTGACGACGATTCGGCAAGCCGCCGCACTGACAAGAATGGTCGATCACGTCGCCCCGGAAAGCGCGTGGGCAAGCCCTAACCACCTCGAACCGATCACCGCGCCGGACTACTGGCCGACCGAAGGAATCACCCGCGCCGCCGCGATGCGCGTCCCCGCCGTCGCCCGCGCTCGCACCCTGATCGTCACCAACATCGCGCAATGCCCCCTCGTCGCACTCGACGGCGGAGGGGTGTTGCCGACCGAGTTCCGCCCCACCTGGCTCGACCGCACAGATGGACCGATCTCCCCGTTCCATCGAATGCTCAACACCGCCGACGACCTGTTCTTCTACGGCTGGTCCGCATGGGCCGTCGAACGCGACAGCTCCGGCGAAGTAGCCGCCGCCGACCGGATTCCCTACGACGATTGGACAGTCGACCCGGAAGGCCACGTGATCTACAAAGATCAACAGGTCGACACCGGAACGGTGATCCTCATTCCCGGCATCACCGAAGGCATTCTCACGGTCGGGGCATCTGCGATCACACACGCCCGCACCCTCGCCCGCGCCGTAGCGACCGCCGCCAACACCCCGGTCACTAACGTTGTCTTGAAACAGGTTGCGGGAGAACCGATCACCCGCGCAAAAGCGCAGGAAATCGTTTCCGACTACGTCAAGGCCCGCACCGAAACCGGGCACGGAGTCACCTACGTCTCCTCCAACATCGAACTCATCGAAGCCGGGAAACGCGACCCGGCACTCCTGATCGACGGACGCAACGCCGCCGCCGTCGACATCGCCCGCGTCACCGGCATCCCCGCCACCCTGCTCGACGCGACCACACCGGGTGGATCGAACACCTACGTCAACACCCAAGCCCGACTACAAGAGCTGGTCGACTTCGGCCTCGCCCCGTACATGTCGGCCATCGCCGCCCGCTTGGGCCTCGATGACGTGGTGCGTGGCGGCACCCGCATCGAGTTCGACACCTCCCCGCTCGTCTCCGTAGCAGGAGGCAACGTCTCGGTCCCCGACGACGGACCCGCCCCCGCATCGACCCCACTCGCATCCGTTCAATCGAAAGGCGCTTGATGCGTTACCCCACCCGCCCCGGTGCGCCCTCCGAAAACGGATGGCCCATGATCACATCAGCCGGAACCGTGGCCGTCGAAGTGGTCCCCGCGGCCAAACGAGTCGGATTCCGCGCCGGTCCGGTCGCCACCATCATGAACGCGTGGATCATCTACTACGACCGGCACATCGAGCGCATCCGGTCGCAAGTGTGGGGCCACTCGAACGACAACGACGTAGCGAACAGTAACCACATGTCCGGCACCGCCGCCGACATCCACGCCCCCTGGTACGGCATGGGCGTCCGGAACATGCCCGCACCGATCGTCGCCAAAGTCGAAGACGGTATGCGCAAGTTCGGCCCCGCCCTCTACTGGGGCGGCTGGTGGAACTACCCCGACCAAATGCATTACCAAATCGGCTTGCCCCCAACCGATCCCAGGGTTCAACAGTTGGCCGACCGGCTCGACGCCGGGTACCTCGGCATCTACGGACCCGCACCCGCCACCCCGCCTGCACCTGGAAAGGACGCCCCGATGAGCGCCGCCGAAGTCAACGAAATCAAGAAATACATCGCCGACTACATCACCGGATTCGTCGGCCCGATCGGCTCCGACGTGAAAGATGTTCGCTACCAACTCACCGGCTCACGTGACCTCGTGGCACCGGGCGGCAAGATCAACGAACAGGCCTCCTATCCCGGGCTCGACATGCTCGGCGGACTGACCCCCGTCGAAGCGCTCGCCGCACTCGGCTACCGGGCGGGCATCACCGGATTCATCGACCCGATCACCGGTGCACGACGATGATCAGTGTTCTGGCCGACGCCGCCGCATGCGCCGCGCTGGCCCTCGGCGTCGTCAACACTGTCGTCCTACTCGACACCCGCGCCGCCATCACCCGCCTGGCATTCCAGTACCGCATGGACCGACTGTGAGCGACTCGAACAAAAACGGTGCAAGTGCCCGCGACCGCACCATCGCACTACTCGGCGCGCTCGCCCTGGCCCTGCTGATCGTCGTCGGTATCGGATACGCCGCACTCGACGGCCGCGACCTCGCATCGTTCGCACCGACCCTGCTCGGATTCGCCACCCCGACCATCGTCGCACTGCTCGGCATATCCGGAGTGCGCGCCAACATCGGCCGAATGGAAAACAAAGTCAACGGCAACTACGACGAACTCTCCACACGCAACGAAGAACTCGCGCTCCAACTCGGCTCCGCAACCGGGGCCATGCCCGCCGTCACCCCACCCCCTCCGCAGCCCACCTACCCGGTCCGGGCCTACTCCGCAATCCCGCCCGCACCCGATCCACCGTCGCCCTTCATTGATCCGTACACCACCGACACCGGCGCAGGCCGTCACCGCTGGGACTCGAAATGACCATCATCGACGCAAACACCAAGCGCCGCACCATCACCGGAATAATCCTCCCCTACGACGAACCCGGCGCAACCACGGCGGGGCGCATCACCTTCAACCGCGGTTCTCTGCGCATCCCCAACGATCTGTCGTCGGTCAAGTTGCTCCGCGATCACTCCACACACGGCGGTGGCCCCGTCGCCGTCATGTCCCGCTGGTGGGTCGACGCCATCGACGGAGGCGGCATCGGCGTCTACGCCGACTTCACCGTCCCCGCCACCCCAGACGGTGACCTCGCGCTGATCGAAGCGCAATCGGTCCGCGACTGCTTCTCCATCGAAGCGGTACCGCTCACCCGCAACGGCCCCTACATCACAGATTCCGTGCTACGCAAAGTAGCCATGGTCCCCATTCCCGCCTACGAAAGGGCAAGAGTCACAATGGTTTACGCAGAACGAGCCGACGAACTGATCCTGGCTGAGAACACCACAGCAGCGGGCCAACCCGCCCCCGCCCCCGCTCCGGCACCCGCCCCCGCTCCGGCTCCGGCTCCCGCTCCGGCACCGGCTCCCGCTCCGGCTCCCGCTCCGGCTCCGGCTCCCGCTCCGGCTCCGGCACCGGCTCCGGCTCCGGCACCGGCGTCGAACGCGTCCGCGCCGCGCCCTGCCGTGGTGCCCGCCGGACTGGGTCCGGTGCGCACCGGTGCCGCCGCTCAGCAGGGTGCTTCACTCGATCAGGTGCTCGGTGCCATCGGCGCTGCCGTACGCGGTGAGGAAGTGCACGCCGAACTTTCCGATATCACCATCGCCAACCAGATCGGCATCGCCGCTCCCGCCTGGCTCGGTGAACTGTGGTCCTCCGTCGCCTACCAGCGGCGCATCGTCCCACTGCTCACCACCCGCCCCCTGACCACACGACAGGCGGTCGGCTACCAGTGGGTCACCAAACCGAAGGTCGGTAAGTACGCCGGTAACAAGACCGATATTCCCACCAACCTGCCGCAGACCCGCGAGGTCAAGCGCGACTCCGAGCGGTGGGCCGGTGGCCACGATATCGACCGCGCGTTCTTCGACTTCGGAGAGACCGCCTACCTGGCCGCGTACTGGGCCGCGATGAACGAGTCCTACGCCGAGGAAACCGACCTCGACTTCGCCGACTTCCTCGACACCAACGCGCTGCCATTGGCGGGCTCGTTCCCGGACATGGTGCGCGCCATCACCGCCGCCGCCCTCACTGTCGACGCCGAAGTCCGCACCCCGGCAACGTTCGCCATCGTCAACCCCCTCGACCTGCTCACCTTGCTCGATGTGTCGATGCTCGAAGCGCCGCACTACGGCAACCTCGCCCCACTCGGTGACCCGTCGAAGTGGACCACCTCGACGGCCGTCGAACGCGGCACCGCCCTGGTGGGCGCAAAGAACGCCGCCTCGTTCTACGAGCTCACCGGCTCCCCGCTCCGCGCCGAGGCAGAGCACATCGCCAAGGGTGGCCGCGACGCTGCCCTGTTCGGGTACACCGCGAAGATCATCAACCGCCCCGAGGCGCTGCGCAAGGTGGCCTTCACCGCACCGGTCGCAAACGGATAACCCGTGCCCACCGTTACCCGCAACTCTCTCGGCGCTGCTGTGACAGTTCAACTCGGCCTACCTGCCGCAGACGATCACGTGCCGGGAGTGGTCGACGCGGTAGCAGGTCTGCTCTACCGCTGGCACGACTGCACACTCGCACCCGAAAATGCAGCCGTGCCAGCGGAATCCGCAGTGTGGCCCGACGATCTCTTTCGTGGCGCTGTGATGCTCGCTGCGAAACTGCACCGCCGCCGCAACACCCCGGACGGCACACTCGCCAACGACGACTACGGACCTGTCTACGTCGCCCGCTCCGACCCCGATATCTCGATGCTGCTGCGCCTGGGCAAGTGGCAACAGGGCTTCGCGATATGACCGCACTCGATACCCGGCTGGCGTTGCTGGTGGCAGAGGTCCGCACACTCGGCATCGGAGCTGCCACCGACACCGCCGACCTACAGCTGCCCGGTGTGCTCGTCGGCGTCGACTCCGTCGCCTACGACACCCTCTCCGGTGAGCCGTCGATCATCGCCTCCCTCGACGTGCTCGTTCCCGACGCGGACAGGGCGGGCGCATACCGCAATCTGGGGATCGTTCTCGACGCCCTCGCCAGGCTCCCCGTCGAAGCCGTGTCCTCGATCACCAACGCCGCCGGACAGACCATCGGCTGGCGTGCCCTCTACCCCCTCGACTGACATCATCGAAGAAAGGCCGTCATGACTGCACCAGCAGCACCACCCAAGCGCCCGATCCACACACTCGGCCCCGGCTCCCTGGTCATCAACGCACCCGGTGGCGGGTCCGTCGCCCTCGACATCTCCTGCCAGATATCGAACCTCGTCATCTCCGCCAAAGGCGACAGCGAAGACCCGACCCCGACACTGTGCGGGGGGGCGGTCGCCGGAGCACGCACCTACGCCTGGACCATGGCAGGGGCGGTGTTCCAGGACGTACAGGCCGACGGACTGATCGACTGGACCTGGCGCAACGCCGGAGCCGAAACCGGATTCACCTTCATTCCCGATACCACCGGGCAGGCGAAGGTCACCGGCACGGTCATGGTCGATCCGGTCGGACTCGGCGGAGATGTGAAGAAACGCAACACATCCGAATTCGAGTGGAACATCTCCGGCGACCCGGTATTCACCGCGCAACCGGCAACCGGCGGAACAACCCCCGCGAGCTGACATGGAATACCGCGTCGAAGGTGCCCGCCGACTACGCTCGACTCTCCGTCAGGCCGGCGTGCGGGCATCGCAGATGCGTGCGGTCAACAAAGCCGCCGCCGATATCGTCGTCGGTGCCGGCCGAATCAGTGCCCCCCGCCGGTCCGGTCGCCTCGCCGCATCGGTCCGCAACGCAGGCTCCACCCCGTCCACCGCGATCATCTCCGCAGGGCGCGCCTCCGTCCCCTACGGCGGGGCGATTCACTGGGGGTGGCCCGCCCGCCGCATCCCCGCCCAACCCTGGCTCTCTCTCGCGGCCCAAGCCACCGAACCCCGGTGGATCACCGAATACCACGACCACATGGACCGGCTCATTCGGTCCGTCGAAGGCGCATGACGCCCGAAAGGAACACCGCCACAATGACACTCGAAGCTCCCGAAGTATCGTCCGACCTCACCGTCGTATTCGAAGACCGCCGCGTCACCATCTCCCCACGCCTGTCCGACTCCGTCGCCTACTCGCTGATCTGGCGTAAACGACAGTGGCCGTCACCGTCCGAAGATCAGATCATGCTCAGCGCCTACGTCGCGTTCGCCGCGTGCCGCCGCACCGGAGTGTTCGCCGGATCGTTCGAGGACTTCACCGACGCTGTCGTGGCCATCGACGTAGCCGACACCCCCGGCGACAACGCTGCCGATGACGGTGGTGAGCCGGACCCTACGTCGGGCGACACCGCCGTTCCCCCGCAGGCGTCGCCTCTCGATCTGACACCCGCACCGCTGACCCCACCGGGCACCACGGGGTACCCGGCACCGAACCCCGCCGCGTACCCTCCGCCCGTCGTCTGATTCTCGCTCTCGGTGCCGCCGCCCTCGACGGCCAAGCCCTCCCCGACGACGACCCCGGCTACCTGATCGCAGCCCTGTCGGTAGCAACCGGAATCACCCCCACCGCGCTACTGGCAGAACCCGACGTGATGATCGCAACGATGCTCGACGTGCTCGCCGCGAGGGCAGAAGAAATGGAGAACGCGCATGGCCGGTAGAACAGCCATCCTGCGAATACGGATCATCAGCGACGCCGTCACCACCGGCTTCGACAGAGCCGAGAGAGCAACCAGAAAGCTCGGTGGATCTGCGAGCAACACCGCCGGAAAGCTGACCCTGCTCGGCGCGGCAGCGGTATCGGGTGCAGCCGCCGCCGCGCAAGCAGTGACCGCCGTCGCGGTCGCCGGAGCGTCGGTAGGGCTACTCGCCCTCCCGGCGCTCGGCGCGGTCGCCGCCGGAATGGACGGAATCAAAGCCGCCGCCCAAACCGCCTCACCCGCCCTCACTCGGTTCAAGTCCACCATGTCATCGGTCTTCGAAACCGGTATGACACAGGGCTTCTCGGACCTGGGTGCCACACTCGATGCCATCGCCCCGCAAATGGCTGGGGTGGGCAGAGCGGTATCGGGAGTCTTCAATGGCTTGGCCGCAACGGTCAAAGACAACGCCACCGGCATCGGCGCGCTGGCCGACAAGTCCGCCGAATTCGTCACCCGACTCGGGCCAGGGCTGAACACCCTCGTCACCAAGATGATCGAGTTCGGTTCCTCGATCAACGTCGACACCATCTTCGCCGCGTTCTCCGCGATCGGCGATCTCCTCGGCCCGGTGGTCACCCTGTTCACCGAGCTGGCCTCTGCCGCTGGACCATTGGGCGGCGCACTTGGAATCGTCGGCGCGATCATCACCGCGATCACCCCTGCCCTGGTCTCCGTGGCGCAGTCGGTCGGCCCCGCCCTCACCGACGCATTCACCGCCGCAACTCCTGGCATCCTCGCACTGGCCGACGCATTCGCTGTCGTCATCGCCGCCGCCGCCCCGCTACTGGCCCCACTGGCCTCGATCGCATCCGCTCTCCTGACCGGACTCGGCCCCGCCCTGCCCATCATCGTCGGCGCTCTGCTTGCCATCGGCCCCGCCATGACCGCAGTGTCCATCGCCACCAAAGTGTGGGCGATCGCCCAAGGCATCCTCAACATCGCGCTCACCGCCAACCCGATCGGCATCGTCGTCGTTGCGGTTGCCGCTCTCGTCGCCGGAATTGTCTACCTCGCCACACAAACCCAGTTCTTCCAGACCATCTGGGCCGCGATGGTTTCGTTCGTCACCACCGCTATCGCCGCCATCCCCCCGATCGTCGCCGCCATCGGAAACATCATCGTCGGCTACTTCTCCGGCGCGGTCGCCTCCATTATCGGCGTCTGGAACACCGTCACCGGGGCCGTGTCGGCTGTGTGGAACGCGATCTACAGCGCAGTCTCTGCCGTCATCGACTCCATCGTCGGGTTCGTCACCGGCAAAATTCAGAACATCATCGACGTGTTCAACACCCTGCGCTCGATCGGGTCGTCGGTGTTCGACACCATCGCCGGTGCCGCATCCGCCGTCACCGGTGCCATCTCCACCATCATCGGCATGGTCCAGTCCCTGATATCGGCCATCGCCTCGATCCGCTGGCCGTCCCCTCCCGGCTGGCTCAGCTCCATCCTGGGCTCCGCAGTCTCACCGGACGGCGCGATCACCGCCGGTGCGTCTACTCCGAACACCATCACCGCCGCATCCGCCGCCCCGTTCACCGGTGGCAGCAACCCCCGCATGTTCGCCTCCGCCACGGTGATCAACGTCGACAACTCCACCACCGTCCGCGTCGACGGATCGGGAGCAGTGGACCCACAAGCGATCGCAGGGACGGTCGTCGGTGCCATCGGCCGCAACAGTCGCACCCGAGGAACCTCCCCCGCCGTCCGGCTGGGAGCCTGATGGTCAACCCGACACCGGTCATAGCCCTCGACGGCGAATTCGTTCGATGCGACACCGAAACACGTAACGGTGCAACGGTATTCAGCTCCACCCGCCCCACTCTGGTGGGGGCACTGAAGTACGTGTGGGGCCGCTCGGACGTGTGGACCCAACCGGAACCGACCGTGCTCACCTTCACCATGTTCGACCCCACCGGCGCATGGCTGGCGCGGGTACGTGACCGCCAAGCGATCGGCCGTGGGGTGCTGGTCTGGGTAGATCGCACCGGCCGCAGACCCGGCGTGCGGTACCTGTTCCAAGGGTTCACCACCGACGTGGACGTATCGCGCTGGCGACACAACACCACAGACGGACCCGTCAACGGCTACCGAGTACAGATACAGGCCGTCGACCGATCCGGATGGCTGGGCAACATCTCCTTCGACGCAGGCGATGCACCCGAAGAAACGATGCAGCTCCGCGCCGTGCGCATCCGCAATCAAGCCGCCGCAGGCGGCGCGGGCATCCGAGAGTTCTACTTCGAGGACCGATTCAAGGACGGACAAACCAGGCCCGTCACCGTCACAGACAAAACCGTCCTCGAGATGACGAACGAGATGTACCGATCGTTCGCCGACCAATGGTCCTACAACCCACACCGCAACGTCGTCACCCGCATCGTCTCGGGCTCCCAGTTCGGTGCCTACAAACTGACACTCGGCGTGCCCTTCGATGACCCCCGCAAAAAAATCGGCATCTACCCACCCACCTGGACCGACCCCACTGGACAGCAATCACCGATCGACCAAGAGGGGTACCCCGGCGCATACATCGGCGGCTGCGACGTGCTCTCCGAAGTCGCCCTGTCCGCCTCCACACTGACCGACATCACCCACATCGTGTGCCAGTGGAAAGACAAACCCAACGGCTACCGCGACTGGGTCACCACCGTCACCGCCCGCGACGCCACACCACGCCGACTGCTCAAGTTCGACTCCTGGTACAACAACGGCACATTCGTAGACCCCGTCATCGAAGACGTCCGCCGCCTCGTCACCGGCGAAGCCACCAAACCGGCGCACCCAAGGATCACCTGGGATACCCAACGCACCACCGAGATCGCCGGATGGGATACTTTCGAGTCCCTGACCCTCCCTGCCGGAACGATCCGCCAAGTCGTGGTAGCCGCCTCCCCGTTCACCGTCGACATGCAACTCGCGCCCGTCTGGCACCCCGCAGGTGGGGAAGTGGTCTACGAGAACGGCTACTGGCGCGTCGGCATCGACCTCGCCCCCTCGAGCTACGTCTTCCCTGCCGGGTTCACCCCCGTCACATTCGGCGAGTTCGCTGCCAAAGGCTGGCGCTACGCCGACTACAGCAGGGCAGAGACGTACTCGCTCGACAACTCCGTCACCTACTACGACCTGAGCTACGTCGACAACGCCGACGCCGCATTCGTGGATTGAAAAGGAAACACAGCGATGCCCGCGTATACCCCGAAATATCAGATCCCGTACCCCGTCGCCAGTGACCCCGTGAATGCATCGGTGTTCCAAGCAATGGCCGAACGCATGGAACAAACGCTGACCAACGCACAGATGCCCAAAGCCGAACAGAACTTGCAACTGGTCGGCCCCTACGTCCCCGCAGCATTCACCGAACGCCAGAACGTCACCACCACCAAGCTCGAACTGTGCAACGTCACCATCCCCGACCCCGGCTGGCGCTACCGCATCATCCCGTTCGGTCGCTGGCAGACCTGGGCAAGCGCAGGCGGAACGCGCCCGGATATCGAAGTCCGCGTCGGCACTGTCACCGGCCAAGCCGTCGGGTTCGGCCTCGGCTCCAACGCCGCCGCCGCCAACCAGATCGTCCCCTGCAACGTCCAACCCGACCCCGCATCAGCACTCGGTCAAACCCCCGCCAACGCACCATCATTCACCGGATCGCAAATCGTTCGCTGGTGGGCCGTACGCGGCACCGGAACCGCCAACGCAAACTTCTCCAACGACAAAGCCTCCGCCCACCTGTGGATAGTCCGCGCCTGACCGGACGGCGCATCGGCTATCAGGCCGCGTCTCGATAGACCGCAGCGTCAGCGGCTGCTCGTCGTTCCTCACCGCCGACCTCGGTGTAAATCTCCGTCGTCGCCACCGACTCGTGGCCGAGCAGCTCCTGCACTGCACGTAGGTTCCCGGTGCCCCTCAATGCCCGAGTGGCGTACCTGTGACGCAGCTTGTGCATCGTCCACACTCCCGGCATGACCCGAGAGCACAGCGTGCCCACCCACCGTGGCGAGAGATGACCGTTATCGTCGCCAGGAAACAGGTAGCCGGTCGCGCTCGCACCCTCGGTATGCCAGGCGGCACCTCGCAGGAGTAACTCTGCGAGCCCCCTCGAGATGGGCACCTCACGATCCTTGCCACCCTTACCGTGCGCGGTGATCATCCAACCGTCGAACTCCTCATGGATATCGTCGGTGCTGCACACCGCCACCTCGCCGCGCCGGAAGCCCGCATGGCACGCGAGTTCGAGCATCATCTCATCGCGCCGGTCAGCGGCCATCAACGATTCCAGCCAGACCCGATCCGGCGCCGGTTTCGCCTTGGCCTTCTTGGCCGGCACTTTCGGCAAAGCTTCGGCTGGGTTGCTCGGTAGGTGCCGCTCCCGGTACGCCCAACGAAAGAAACTGCGCATGCTGTTCCGATAGCCCCTGCGCGTCTCGTTCTGCCACTGCTCCTGCATTCCGAACCAGTCCGTGAGTAGCCGCCCAGTGACCTCGGAGGGCGAAACGTCAAGGCAGCGTGCCATTCTCGCGATGTGGCTACGGCGAGTCCCTATCGTCGTCCATGGACTGCCCGCCGCACGCTCATCGACGGCGTATCGAGACAACAGGATGGACCACTCGTCAGTCAGCGGCTTCGCTATTCCCTCAGGTGTGTATGTCATGTGCTTAACAAATACCGAGTTACCTGCGTGTAATTTTCGTCTTCCGGTCATAACGGACCAAACCAATGTTTTGGTACGTAAGTACCAGAATTTGGCCCACTAATCTCCATCACGCGGCACGCTTGAATGGAACAACCACTTCAGCCTCTGACCAGGGCGAAAGCTCTGACCAAGAGGTTAGGGGTTCGAATCCCTTCGGGCGCACAGAAGAAGAAGCCCCGAACTGCAGCGATGCGGTTCGGGGCTTTTTCGTTGTGCTCATGTCGTGTGGACGGGGGCAGTGGCCACCTGGACAACCGAAACAAACCGGGCGTAGGGTTTTATTTCATCGTCGAGGAGGGGCACGTGACAGATCGATTGGGTGAAGTCTCGGGCGAAGGCGCTCGGCCGAACGGGGGCGGTGCCGATCCTCGACCGCATGCTGTTCCTCCGTTGTCCCTCCCGCTTTTGCTCGTCGCGGTGACGTTCATCGGCGCGCTGCCGTTCTACGTTCGGCAGCCGTTCGGTTCCGGGGAGTCGGTATCGAGTCCGATGTGGTTCGGCGGATCTGCGTACCTCGCATCGCCGGCTGCGGGTCTTTATTGGCTGATTGCACTGCCGGTGTGTATCGGGGCAGTCGCTCTCTACTGCACGTGGAGTGAACGTCGATCAGGTGCCGTATTGCACGTCCGTCTGTGGCTCGTGGTCAGTGTTGGATTGTGTTTGGCCACAGTACTTCTGGTGCGCAGTGGACTGCTGGTCTTCGTGGGCAACCTGACGATCCGTGGACTTCTTCCGCTGTTGACGATGTCGGCAGCGGTATTGATCTGGGGCGTTGCTCTGCGGTCGCGCGTAATGGTCGCAGTAGGAGTCGTGGCCGTCGCGGCGAGTCTGGTGTCCAACCTCTACAACGTGGAGAACCTTGTGCCACAACAGTTCGCGTTCGACACCCGCTTCAGCCTCTGGTTGAACATCATGCTGACATCACTCGTGTTCGTTTTAGGGGCAGCGGTGTCCGCGCTGGTCGAACGATCGAGGAGCTGACGTCCCGCCTGTCGATCGCTACCGACGCTCCGCGTGTGTGGGTGCCGCGTGCGTCCACCTGCAACCGTGGTCGACCGATTGGAACTAGAGTTCCCGTATGTGAATGCGAAGCAGACAATCCGACCTGCAGTTCAGGCAGACGTGGACCGCGCTGCCGAGTCGCTGGGCCGTGCTTTCTCGGACTATCCGTTCACTCGGCACACCGTCGCGGCCGATGAACACCAGCAGCGGGTGGCATCACTGCAGCGCATCTATCTCGACGTGATCGGCTTGCAATGCGGTCGAGTGTGGGTTTCCGATGACGTTGCGGCCGTTGCGGTATGGCTCACGCCGTCCTCGGTCGGTGTGGGCGAAGCATTCGGGTCCGTCGCCGAACAGATCGAGCAACTGCACGGTGATCGCATCGATATCGCGCGAAGAGCAGACGAAGCCACCGAATCGTTGAAGCCGTCGGAGCCGGTGTGGCTGTTGGCGACGGTAGGCGTCGATCCATCCGTGCAGGGGCAGGGCCTGGGGCGCGCCGTCCTCGAACCCGGTCTTCAGCAGGCCCGCGAGCACGGTTGTCCGGCCTACCTGGAGACGTCGTCGACAGCGAACCTCGCCTTCTACTCACGATTGGGTTTTCAGCTCACCGGGTCGGTGCGGCTTCCTGATGGTGGACCCGAAGTGTGGGCGATGTTGCGCCGATAGCGGTCGTTTCATCTCCTGGGCCACCGCGTCGTCCATACCTCTGTCAACAGGAGTCGGCGGTGCTCCTCCGGACCCGGTAGTTATGCCGCGCCTGTGCCGAGAGGGGCAACCCGATGAAAACGAAGGCGATGATCGGCAACGAAATCGGCCACGGAATCGACAGGTTGTTCGCCGCCAACAAGGCACCGGCCAACGCCATCGACGTACCGACACTTTCCAGTAAGTCGACCTTGCGTGGCCGTACGGGCGGAAATCCCGTCCACGGGATACGTCGACCGGCGTTCTCGCGTGAAACCCGCCGCGCTGCCGCGACGGAAAGCGCGGCTCCGATGACCGAAATACAGACTCCGGCAACGGCGGCCCACCTCTGACCGCCATCGATCCACATCGCGGCCAGGTACAACGCCGGGCCGCCGGCGTAGGCGCACCACACCTTCCAACGCGGTGCAGACTCTCGCTCGTCCAGTTGCACGTCGACCGGCCGCATCGGCTGCAATGGCTCCATGACTCGACCCTCCCACATCGTCTCTCTTGACCGACTGCGGCGACGCGCCGTATCCTGACCGACAGTTGATATATCAGAACCCCAGCGGCCTGCCGAACCGAGGAAGCACAGTATGACCACAGCGCTCGAGATCGACGGGACGGCGGTCAGTGCGATCGTCAAGGACGATCTACGACATCGCGTCGAACGGCTCGTGCAAAAGGGGAATCGCCCCGGTCTCGGCACGATACTGGTGGGCGTCGATCCGGGTAGCCGTTCCTACGTCGCTGCGAAGCATCGCGACTGCGCCGAGGTGGGACTGCATTCGATTCAGGTGCGGTTGCCCGCGACCGCGACCCAGCACGAGATCGAAGACGCGGTGCACGCGCTCAACGACGACCCCGAGTGCACAGGTTTCATCGTCCAGTTGCCGCTTCCCCCGCACATCGATACCCATCGGGTGATCGAACTGATCGATCCACGCAAGGACGCCGACGGACTGCACCCGACCAATCTGGGGCGACTCGTGCTCGGCATGGACGGGCCGTTGCCGTGCACGCCGCGCGGAATATTGGAACTACTTCGCCACCATGATGTTCCGATCACCGGCGCACGCTTCTGCATCATCGGGTGCGGCATCACCGTGGGCCGTCCGCTCGGGTTGATGCTGACCCGGCGAAGCGAACACGCGACTGTCACGATGTGCCACGAAGCAACCGTGGACACCGCCGCGCACACTCGGGCCGCCGATGTTGTCATCGCAGCTGCAGGTGTTGCGCATCTGGTGCAACCGGATTGGATCAGTGCCGGGGCGACGGTGCTGTCGGTGGGAATCACCCGCACCGTCGAGGGAATTCTGGGCGACGTGCATCCCGGCGTGAAGCAGATTGCGGGGCGGCTCAGTGGAGCCACCGGCGGTGTGGGGCCGATGACGAGGGCCATGCTGCTGACCAATGTGGTGGAGTGCGCTGAGGCTGCTCAGGCCGAGGGAATGAAGGATTCGCGGTAGCCCATCTTCTCGCTGATCTCGGCCGTGGCGGCAAGCACGTCCGGGACGATGGCTCGCATTCTGGTTTCGTCGAAGCGATACACCGGACCGGAGACGCTCAGTGCCGCCGTCGTCTTGCCGGTGTAGTCGAGAACCGGAGCTGCGATGGCATTGAGTCCGGTCTCGTACTCTTCGACGACCACTGCGTACCCGAGGGACACTGCGGCATCGAGTTCGGCCGTCAGACCGGCCTTGGTGGTGAGGGTGTGCTCGGTGTATCGGTGGAGGTCGAGCGAATCGACAACCGCCTTACGGGTGTCGGCGTCCAGCGCCGCAAGCAGCACCTTGCCGCTGGCGGTGGCGTGCAGCGGAGTCTGTTCCCCGATCCAGTTGTGGGTGCCGACCGAACTGGGACCACGAGCCTGATCCAGATGGATAGCCGTATTGGCCCGCAGCACAGCGATATTCACTGTCTCGCCGAGCTTGCCCGCGAGGCGTTCACAGACGGCGTGGCCGTATTCGGTGATCTCCAGGCGCTCGGGTACGGCAGCGGCAAGCCTCAGCACTCCGAGGCTGAGCCGGTACTTGCCGCGATTGTGCGTCTGCATCACCATGTCGTGTTCTTCGAGCGACGCGAGCAGCCTCGACACCGTGGACTTGTGCACACCGATCTCGGTGGCGATAGCGCTGACGCCCGCCTCCCCGAGCCGCGCCACGACCTCGAGCACGCGAAATGCGCGGTCGACGGATTGGACGCCACCCTCCGGGGTACGGGTCGAATCGTCGCTGGCCACTCTCTGGACTATACGTATCACGCAGTTGACCGTGGTCTCGCCCCTCAGGCGCAGCCGGGAATCTAGATGACAGCGCGAACCGCGTCGTCGAACTCGGTCACATGGGCACGGGCCATCGCTGCAGCGTCCTCGGCTTCCCCGGCCGCGATGGCGCGCAGAAGCTCGGTATGAGTCCCTACGTGGTCGGCAAGTGGGGGCAGTCGATCCATGAACAACCAGAAGATGCGCGTCGCCAAATTGTTGTAGCGAATCAGGGCGTCTTCGAGAACCGGGTTCGCAGCCAGTCGGTAGACGGTGCGATGTACCTCCGCGTCCCACTTGATCAGATCGTGCTGGCTCGGCGGCGCAGACTCGAACTTCTCGGTGCGGTCGGCCATCCCCAACAGAACTTGACGTTGTGTCGCGGTCGCCGCGGTGGCTGCCTTCGCTGCCGCCAGCGGTTCGAGGCGCTGGCGAATCTCGGAGATGTCTCCCAGGTCGGCGACGTCGACAGAGGTTGCGAAGGTGCCACGCCGGGCATGCGAGATCACCAGGCGCTCGTACTCGAGCCGTTTCAGGGCTTCCCGAACCGGTGTACGACCGACGCCCAGCTCGGCGGACAACGCCGACTCGACAACGGCTTCACCTGGCTTGATTGCCAACATGACCAGCTTGTCGCGAATAGCCGAGTAAGCGACGTCCGCCATGGTCGCCCCCGGTTCGCCCGGCACCCCCGACGAGCCGGGGGTGCCCGGCGACGCGACCTCGACACTCATGGTGACCGATCCTATCGGCACCGAGCAGGAGGCAGGGGCGGTCAGGCCTCGATGCGGTTCTTCAACCAGTCGTGGAAGATGCCGATGTGGTGTTCGCTGCCCACCAGCACTCCGCCGTCGCGGTACTTACGGGAGTTCATGGCCGGCTGGCAGCGCTCGCACGCCTCGAAATCCTGCAGATTGACGCGGTGGAACAACTCCACCGAGTGCTGCAGGTCCCGACCCGAGGCGACTACACCGGGCAGGTAGAGCCAATCGCATTCCACCAGAGTGTGATCGGCGGCAATCGGATACATCCGGTGGATGATCACGTGATCCGGGACGAGGTTGACGAACACCTGCGGCCTGACGGTGATGGCGTAGTAGCGTCTGTCCTGCTCGGGCGCGATTCCGGGGATGGAGTCGTGTCCCTCGGAGCCGTCGAGCGTGAATCCGCGGACCGACTCGCCGAATTCGGCTCCGTGGCCCACGTAGTACTGGGCGGCGTAACCATCGGCGAATTCGGGTAGAACCTCGGTCAGCTCGGGGTGGATGGTGGCGCAGTGGTAGCACTCCATGAAGTTCTCGATGATGAGCTTCCAGTTGGCCTTGACGTCGTAGCTCACGCGCCTGCCGAGGCCCAGGTCCTCGATCTTGTAGCGATCGATCGACTCGACGTCACCGAGTCGATCGCGGATGTCCTGGACGACAGTGGTGTCGAAGGATGCCGGATTGTCGCTGAGATTGACCCAGACGTATCCGAGCCATTCCTCGACCGATACCGACGACAGGCCGTAGCGAACCCGGTCGATGTCGGGCATCTTGGTGAGATTCGGTGCCGCGATGAGCTTTCCGTCGAGGTCGTAGGTCCAAGCGTGGTAGGGGCATTGGAACGATCGCTTGACTTCGCCCTTGTCCTCCATGCAGATTCGCGCACCGCGGTGCGCACAGACGTTCAGGTACGCCTTGATGGCCCCGGTTCGGGTGCGCGTCACGATGACGCTCTCGCGGCCGATCTGCACGGTACGGAAGGCACCGGGCTTGTCCAGATCCGCAGCACGGACCGCGCAGATCCACAGCTCCTCGAAGATCTTCTCCTGCTCGAGCTCGAAGATGGCCGGATCGGTGTAGTAGCGACCGGGGAGGGTGGAGATCAGACTCTCGGGCAGGGGGAGGGAGGCTGCGGGCTGCGTGGTGTCGGGAATGGTGGTCACTTCGGTCCTCCGTACGTGGCCGATCTTGTGGATCGGTGACGAGACGTCAACTGGGATAGTGGAATACGACGAGTGGAACAGCAGTCTGGGTGTGGTCAGACCGCGCGAGCGGGTGCCGAGAGCCGACGGCGCCAGCGGGTGAACGAACGAACCTGATTGACACCGAGTACGCCGACCGGAAGTCCGTCGGATCGGTAGACGGCGAGGAAGCTACCGAGCTCTGGCGACCCCTCTTCGATGGTGCATTCACTGTCCGGTCCGGCGGTGCCGGCGAACTGAATGCGTGACCCGTACTGGTCGGACCAGAAGTACGGAGGTTTGACGTGTTGGCCGCCGTAACTACCCGAGAGCAGGGTGGACACAGCGACAGTGGGGCGTTCGGACGCCCCGGCCCAGTGCTCGACGCGCCGATGGGCACCGGTCGAATCGAGCCATGCGGCGCAATCGCCGACGGCGACCACTCCGGGCACAGCGGTCGCCCCGCCGCCGTCACACAGGATTCCGTTGCCGAGAGCGAGTCCGCTGGTGCCGAGCCAATCGATGTTCGGAATGCCACCGATGCCGACGACCACGACATCGGCGTCGAGAAGTCGGCCGTCCGCGAGCCGAACGCCCGTCACTCGGTCGGTGCCGGTCAGTCCGTCGACGGCGGTTCCGCAGATCAACGTGGTGCCGTTGTCGCGGTGCAGATTGCCCACCGCGCTACCCAGTCGCGTCCCGAGGGGGCCGGCGAGCGGTGACGGGGCGGCTTCGACGACAGTGACGTCGAGGCCCAGTTTCCTTGCGGTCGAGGCCACCTCGGCTCCGATGAAGCCTGCGCCGATGACGACCAGACGCGCGCCGGGCGCGAGTTCTGCGCGCAGGCGGTCGGCGTCGTCGATCGTACGCAACACGTGCACACCGGCGAGGTGATCGGTACCGGGAAGCGATCGCGCGCGCGAGCCGGTGGCCAGGACGACGCCATCGGAGGTCAGTTCGGCATCGTCGTCGAGGGTGACGGTGCGACGCGACGGATCGAGTGAGGTGGCGGTACGTCCCAGAATCCAGGTGGCGTCGAGGTCTTCGTCTTCGGGCTCGAGGGCGAGAGTGCTCGCGTCCACGTCGCCGGCGAGATACTCCTTCGACAGGGGCGGGCGGTCGTACGGTCGGTGGCTCTCGGCACCCACGATGGTGACCGAGCCGTCGAACCCGGACGCCCGCAGGGCACGCGCAGAGCACAGGCCGGCCAGGGAGGCTCCGACGATGGTGACGCTCTTCATGAATGTCCCTCGGCGGCCAGCCGGCCGCGAACGTCGGGCGGAAGATTGGGGGTCGCGGTGCTCAGCTCGACGTAGATCACACCGTCGTCGACGACAACGGTGTGAGTGCGAACCGGCAACTTCGCGGGGGGAGCGTCGACGGCACCGGTGCGCAGGTCGAAGGTGGACGCGTGCAGCGGACATTCGACTGCACACCCTTCCAGCCATCCGTCCGCGAGCGACGCGTCCTGATGCGTACAGGTGTCGTCGATCGCGAA
Organism: Rhodococcus sp. NPDC006774; assembly: GCF_040636045.1. Classification (NCBI taxonomy): domain Bacteria; kingdom Bacillati; phylum Actinomycetota; class Actinomycetes; order Mycobacteriales; family Nocardiaceae; genus Rhodococcus; species Rhodococcus sp. NPDC006774. Next base: position 92,789 of record NZ_JBEYIW010000017.1, read on the forward strand.
CAGCTCGCCGTCCTCGGTGTGGAACACCGCCACGGGAGGGGTCGTGTCGACGCGCAGAGCTTCGCCGCCCGGGAGGTCGGCCAAGGGACACACCTTCAGCATTCGGATCCTTTCTGTATCGCTATGCGGAACACGTCTTACTTCCCGCAACAACAATGTGAACATCGACACAAGATCGTGTCAATAGGAGACGGCACTTTTCACCCCTGCGAAACATGACGTAACTCGATTCGGACAAACCGCACGTTCTGCCAGCTGAACACGTGGTTAGTGCACGCAAGGACCTGTTCGTCCGGCACGAGGTGGCACCGGCCCGGCGGTGCGCACAGTGGCCGTCAGGGCTGTGCGCAGCGCCGAGTCTGCACTACCAATGAGTAGGAAATATCGATATTGATATATCAGCGCTCAGCTGCCGCGGGCGATCCACTCCTCGAGGTGCGGTGCTTCGTCGCCGATGCGGGTCCCGTCACCGTGGCCGGTGTTGACTCGGGTGTCGACGGGAAGGGCGAAGAGCCGGTCGCGGATGGACCCGATGATGGTCGGGAAATCCGAGTACGACCGTCCGGTGGCGCCTGGGCCGCCGGAGAAAAGGGTGTCGCCGCTGAACAACTCCCCCGCTTCCGGCAGGTACAGGCACGTCGATCCCGGTGAGTGTCCCGGGCGTGTGCAGCGCCAGGATGTCGGTTCCGGCGACGGTGATGCGCTGACCGTCCTCGAGCGTCGAGTGTCCGACGCCCGGGTGCGTCTGCTGCCACAGCATGTCGTCGGCGGGGTGCAGCAGGATCGGCGCGTCGAGGGTGTCGGAGAGTTCGGGGGCGACGGT